>CAYZHK010000120.1:0-1513 GCA_964477685.1 uncultured Nitrososphaerota archaeon | reverse complement strand
ACTCGAGGGGGACACCGGAGCCCTCTGAAAGGCCCCTCAGCTCCTCCAGGTACTTGGACCCTTCCAGCCACTTGGCAATGGCTATGCCGCCTCCCCCCCCGGTCAGCGTCGAGAGGCCGTCTATCCATCCACCCCTGAAAATAACCGCCAAGAGGTTCCCACCTGCCAGCGCCTCGAAGTGGGCTATCCTCGCCTCTTTCTTCATCACTGCCCGGCCCCCCCTTCCTGAGGGTACCTCTCAAGGCAGAGCCTGAGCAGCTGAGAGAACGCCCTCGCCGCCGCCTCCCTCTCCTGCCACCTGCTCTCTGAGACGGCGTCGGTGATGGAAAGCTGCGAGGCTATGGTGGAGACCGCCTCGTCAAGGGTCAGGGCCCCGGCCATCCAAGAGCGGGCCAGAATCGACTCCACAATGTCCCCCCTCCCGCCATGGTCCAGCCTCCTGGGGAAGTGGACCCCTGCCAGCTCCAGTGCCCTGGAGAGTACCCTGTCCGGCACCTTCTCGCCGCAGGGCCTCCCCTTCACCTTGGTTTTTGCATAGGAGAAGGCCAGATTGATGAAGGCATCGCCGAGGCGTGCAAGCCCCTTGTCAACGGTCGCGCCAACGGTTGCCGGTGCCTTCCCGCCCAAAACGCGGACCCTTCTATCAGGTCGCTTTCTTGAACTTCTCCTGGAATTCCTTCGTCTCTTCCTCTATCCCCGCCAGCGCCTTGAGGAGAGCGTCCCTCGGCCCGGCGCCCCCCTCCGTCTGTATGAGGAGCCTGATGCCGCCGGTGAGGGGGTGGACAATCTGGTAGCCGGCATGCTTCACCTTCTTGTCCTCCAGCAGCTTGGACCTGAGAAGGTTCCCAAGGGTGTGGTCCTCGTCGGCGATCTCGATCTCGATTCTGTTGGAATCCTCGTGCAGTACCTTAACCTTCATGCCCTAGGCCTCCTTGATGAGGTATGAGCGTGAAACCTTCTTCCGCTCATAAAGCTTGTCCCTCCTGCAGAAGAGCCCTCCCTTCCGCATCACCAGCTCCTCCCCGCACCTGGTACAGGTCGAATAGAGGACCCCAAGGTCGTCGTCAGCCGTGGAGAGCTGGTAGGGCGGCCAGCTCGTGACCACCTTCGCCAGCACCCTGTCGCCCAGGTTGACGGCATCATGAATGATGTTGACATAGCTCTTCGCCACCTGGGAGACATGGAGGATCCCGGTGAAATTCCCTGAGAGCTTCTTCTTGCCCCTTATGGCCACTATCCTGATCAGGGCAGAGTCGTCCTTGAGGGGCGGAACCACGACCCCCTCCACTATGTCGCCCACCTCCGGCACGGCTGCCCTCTTCCCGGCCGAGACGCCGATCTTGCGGGTCTGGCCGTCCACCTCGACAGTCCCCGAGCCGGTGGAATAGAGCTTACCGTCCTCCACATAGACATTCTGCCCTGGAACATACTCCTCCTCCACACCCAGGAGCTCCCCAGGTGCTGCAACCTTCGTCTTATCCTTGGTCATTAGTAAACCCTCACAATCCTGTAC
>CAYZHK010000119.1:0-1546 GCA_964477685.1 uncultured Nitrososphaerota archaeon | reverse complement strand
CACATCCAGAGTAATGGCATCCGGCTGAAGCTCCTGGGCCAGCCGGAGCGCATCGCTGCCATTGGTGGCCTCGATCACCTGGACATTGTGTTCCGCCAGGTAGCGCCGTAGAAGGCGGATCAGCCCCTCATTGTCGTCAATGGCCAGCAGGGTTCGGGGCTCGTTGGTGGGCAGGGCAAAGCGGAGGCAAGCCTCCTCAGCATGGCTTCTCCATTCCCCTCCCAACATCTCTACCAGTTGTTGAACGGACTCCACGGACCAGGGTCCGCTGACCTTTTCCCCGCTGGCTGAAGTGCCCTCGGCCTCGGTGATGACCCATCTCCCCCAGTGCCCTACATCCAGGTGTATGTGGCACATCTCTGGAGAGGTGATCAGGCGGCTGAGGGCCTGGATAAAGACCTGGCGCAGCAGGGTGCGGTTGGCGTAGATGGTCGGCAGGTTAGGTGCCATGTGGTAAGAGATGGCTACTCCCTTCTCCTCAGCCAGAGGACGAATGGCCTGTAAGACGCCCTCCACGATCTCATCCAAGGTGATGCTCTGTTGCTGGCCCATCACCCGCTCTGCCTCGGCCTGAAGGAGACTGTTCTGATCCTCGGCGGCTTCCCCTTTTCCTGGCAACTTCTCCCGCAGCAGACTCACCAGGGCTTGTAATGCCTTGCGTTGCTCGCGGAAGTACTGTCGCCGGCTGATGGCCAGTTCTTCCATGATCTCCTGCGGCGATTGCCCCTCCACGTAACGGTCCGAAAGGATGCGGTATCCCCGCCACTCGTGGGAATCGAAGGGCACGTGCTGTGGGGGGCTCAGTTCCTCGACGGCTTCCAGGAGAAAGCGGTGCAGCCGTTGGGCGCGGTTAGGGCCTTCGGAAGGGACATGAGGGAAGAAGAGCAGGGCCAGGGGATGGCGCTGGAGGTGGGTGTAGTCGTAGAGATGACTCAGCGCGTCCTTCACCTGTTGGGCGAAGTGGGTTCGTGAGTTCAGAGTATCCA
Source organism: uncultured Nitrososphaerota archaeon (assembly GCA_964477685.1). Taxonomy (GTDB): domain Archaea; phylum Thermoproteota; class Methanomethylicia; order Methanomethylicales; family Methanomethylicaceae; genus JACTUC01. The sequence continues at coordinate 560 of CAYZHK010000119.1, read as the reverse complement.
TTCGACCCGTTTCCAGACCACGGTCTCAAGCCAAGCCGCCACGAGCGCAGCGAGCGGTCAGCCCTAGCGAGATTAGGCCGCACCTTGTAAAATCTCCTCAATCTGCAGCTTGACTTCAGGAAGGCGCTCCTTGATTGTCCTCCACACCAGTTCGTAATCTACCCCAAAGTAGAAGTGAATCAGCCTGTCCCTCATCCCAGCCATCTCCCGCCAGGGCACCTTGGGATAGTTTCGTCGTATCTCCTCAGGAACCCCCTTGGCTGCCTCGCCAATAATCTCGAACTTCCTGATGACCGCGCTTGCCGTCTTATCATCTGCTCGGAATGTTTCCAAATCCATTCCCGCTACGAATGCTTCGATGATCTCTATCGCCGCCAGGATGTCCTTCAGATAGAGCCTGTAGTCCCTCATAGTGGCACAACCTCTCGGAGCACCGATTCTCGAAGCTCTGCCCTTAGGGCACTTTTGGGAACCACGTCCACTTCCTGTTGCAGTGCCTCCTCTAAGAACAGAGCCAACCCCACTAAGTCAAACAGGTCTGCCTCCTCTTCAAAATCCAC
>CAYZHK010000118.1:0-1588 GCA_964477685.1 uncultured Nitrososphaerota archaeon | reverse complement strand
AGTTAGCTTTCGGCTCTCTCATTGTCCAGACCCAGAGCGATCTCGTGAACATACCCAAATGGTCCAGCATTGCCGTACCTTTGCCAAAGATCAGCAGGTGGGAAGCGAGCGGGCTGGTTGTTCCTCTCAAGGCATTGGCTAAGGTTGTGCGGGGGATCGCGACCGGGGCTAACGACTTCTTTGCCTTGCCTACGCAGGAGGTTCGATGGAGATCCCTCGGTCCCTATGTGGTGCGTACAATCCAACGGAACCGAGAGGTACGAGACATCATACTCGATGAGGAGGCTTGGCAGGCCCTTTCGGTCGAGGGGAGACGAGTGTGGTTGCTTTACCTGAACGGTGAGGATGTGAATCGAGATCCCACTCTATCCACCTATCTCGCTGAGGGTGAGGCCAGGGGCTATCACCGTCGCAGTCTAGTACAGACGCGGAAGCGATGGTACCTGATGGAGAGGCGGGAAGTTCCAGCGATATTCTTTACTATATTGACCAGAGGCAATCCTCGTTTCATCTTGAACAAGGCGGGGGTTCGGCCCCTTAATATGTTCTCGCTGATCTATCCCAGGAGCTACGTGGCCAAGGCTGATTGCACAGAATGTTTGTGGGCACTCCTGAACAGCACCTTCTCATTGTCGCGTCTTCACTCCGTCAGCCGTACCTATGGCGGAAACACGCTCAAGGTTGAGCCGCGCGAACTGGATAACCTGCCGGTCATCAATCCGCTGGCTCTACCTGAGGAAACAAGACGAACCATCGGAAGCTTGATAGATGGCTTCCTCCGCCATCGAGATGTCTCGCTGTTTCTGGGTGAGATTGATACTCTCATTTCCAAGCTGTTGAGCTCAGAAATGACTCCCGAACCTAACCTGCTGTTAACCCGGCAGCTTCAGCTCCTGGAATCGCAGGAGGGATACGAGGAAAGCCTGAATAGGGAATGACGGAGAATTCCTGTTCACTTGGATAGGGGAACCACTACACTGAGGAGAGCTACGTATGGCCAAAATCAAGGAAGTTCGCTGCATTCGCACCCGCTTCGATGGGAGCTGGGTCATCGTCAAGGTCATCACCGACCAGGCGGGGCTTTATGGCGTCGGCTCGGCGAGCGACTACTACAACGCCCCCACCGTAGTCACGGCGATCGAAGAGGTGATCGGCCCACGGCTCATCGGCCTGGACGCCAGCCGCATCGAGGATACCTGGCAGTCCATCTTTACCAGCAACTACTGGCGCAATGGCTCGATCCTGAACACGGCCTTGGGCGGGATTGACATGGCCCTCTGGGATATCAAGGGCAAGGTCGCGGGGATGCCCGTCTACCAACTTCTGGGCGGACCGTGCCGGTCTGCCGTGGCTTGTTACGCTCATGCCGGGGGCAATGATCTGGCCGAGCTGGAGGAGGATGTGCGCCGCTACATGGAGGAGGGCTACACGCACATTCGCTGCCAGCTTGGCCCCTATGGCGGGGGTGGTTTTGTCAAGGCTGAGGAGGCGCGGCTGCCGAAGAACCATTGGGAGCAAAAACAGGCCTTTGATGACGAGGCCTATCTGGAGAACATCCCCAAGATGTTCGACTATCTTCGCTCCAAGA
>CAYZHK010000117.1:0-1688 GCA_964477685.1 uncultured Nitrososphaerota archaeon | reverse complement strand
GTTGCCAACTCAACCTTGTCCCTGATTACCTCGATCACCACGGGCTCGGCCCCATCCTCCCGCACGATGGTAAGGCGTACCCTCGTGCCCTTGGGGCCACGGATGAGGCGCACAGCGTCCTCCAGCGGCATGCCCGTGACTGCCACATCGTCAACCTTGAGGACTACGTCCCCAGCTCTGATGCCCGCCTGCATGGCGGGGGAGCCATCAAAGGGTGAGACAATAATCACCTGGTCTTTGTCGTCTACTGACACAATTGCTCCGATCCCTTCGTAGACCCCGCTCAGCTCGAGCATCTGATCTTCCGAGGTTATGGGTTCCACCAGTATGGTAGCCGGGTCATCAAGGGTCCTCAACGCACCCTGGATGGCACCGTAGGTCAATTCCTTGGGATCGGGCAACTCACCGAAGAACTCCTGCTCTATGATCTGCCACGCTTCCCAGAAGAGATCGAACTGCGCTGGCTCGCTGACTTTGGGCTGGATTCGGATAGGGCCAATGAGCTGACTGACTCCGAAGCCTGCCAGGAAGGATGCCCCGGCAATTACCGCCACCAACACAATCGCCACCAACGCCTTGAGAAATGTTCGCATTTGCTTTACCCCTCTCCATTCCTATTATAAGTACTAAAACTCGCTGGAGTGCGGACGCGAGTCCGCCTTTGCAAAGCCGGAAGCAAGCTGGCGCCTGCACTTCCTTCGGTGAAATGACCTCCCTTAAGTATAGCACAAATTTGCCTAGGAGACAATGAGAGGAGCCTGGAGATTATACATCCTTCTCAGTTTCGTGGGTTCCTCCAGTTCTTCCTCCCCAGAAAAGGAGCAAGGTGCCCAGGAGAAAAGCCCCGGCGGCCAGAGTGAAGGAGAAGTGCGCTCCCCACCGCTGCCAGAGTGCTCCTCCCATGCTATCCCCCAGGGCGCTTCCCAGGTACATGGCGGCATTGAAGAGTCCCACTGCCCGCCCCTTGAGTGTTTCCGGAGCAACGTCCATAACGAAGACACTGGCGTAGAAGCCCATGGAGTTGCCCAGGCAGTAGAGGGCGTAGAACAGGTAGGTGGAAGGAAGGGAGGGCGAAAAAGGGAAAAAGAGCCAGGCCAGCCCCATGAGCCCGTAGCCCATCATGGCGATCCGGCCCCGCCCCACCCGGTCGGCGACCATCCCAGCGGGCCAGTTGGAGAGCATCCATACGCCGTTGTAGAGGGAATCGAAGAGGGCTAGCCTCTGCACGTCGGCGGCGAAGCGCGCCTGGACGAAGTAGGGATAATAGGCATAGCAGTATCCCCCTAGCGTCACCGCAAAGACGCTGACGCAGACCAGGAGAAGTGGCGGCTGCGAGAGGGCCTCACGCCATTCTCTACCCTCTTTTCCTTGCTCTTCGGCCTTTTCCCTCACCTCGGGCAGCAGCAGAAGGAGAATGGGGAGAGCAACCAGGTAAGTGGCGAATTTTCCCAGGAAGAGGGCGGGCCAGCCCCAACGCCCCACCACCCATCCCGTCAGGGCGGCACCGGGGATGGCGACGACGGAGAAGGCGGTGTTCAGGAAACCCAGGGGACCTCCGACCTCTTCTCCCACGGCCCCTTTCAGCAGCGCCACCGACGCGGGGAAGAGGGCTGCCTGAGCTCCCATCCCCAGCAGATGCCAGGCCCCGGCCTGGAGCCAGTGGCGGGAGAGGGCCTTGCCCAGCAGCC
>CAYZHK010000116.1:0-1719 GCA_964477685.1 uncultured Nitrososphaerota archaeon | reverse complement strand
CACCATGAAGAAGTCCCACTCGTAGTCCTGCATCAGGCGCAGCGCGTAGCGGGCCCTCCGCTCCATCAGCGCCAGCAAGTCGGCAACGAAGGCCTCCTCGTCCCCATCAGCATATTGCACATCGGGGCCGATGCGATAGGGGCCTAACTCATCCTCGTAATGCCTCAGCAAACCGGGAGGATAGGCGATCTCTGCGTTCCTGGGAGACAAGATATCTGAGATCATGAAGCCGTTGACGGGGCAGGGCGGATAGGTCACGGGCACAGCGATCACCCCCACCCGCCGCCCCGCCTCCGACAGCAGTTGCCAAAGGGTCTTAGCGGCGATGTGAGAAGCGTTCACCATGTCGAAACCGCCTGGGCCATCGCCACGGCGGCTACGGATGAAGTCGAACACGCCGTGCTTGCCGGGGTTCATACCCGTCATGAACGAGGGCCAGGCAGGGGAGGTGACCGGCGGCAAAGTGGACATGAGTTCACCGTGAACCCCCTCCTGCATCAGGCGAGCCAGAGCAGGAAGGTGGCCCGCGGCCGCCCAGGGGCGAATCAAATCAAAGGTGGCACCATCAAGACCAACGACGAGTACTCGCATGAATCAACACACTCCATTTGTGGCTTATCAGCTATAAGGTGCAACGCACTCGTTGTGGCAAAAGTGCGTTGCACCTGAGCATACAAGACGTTCACTGTTCAATTGAGAAAGACTGAAGCACCTTCCAAATCGGGTCCCCCTGGCTGTAGTCCAACTCCCCACAATAGCCTTGGTGAATGTACTGCCAGAGGATGATACCATCCACTCCCGCGTCGAAAGATTTGCTCATGAAGTCCTCAATGGTGTCTACCCTTTCCTCCAGGATCCCTCCATGGAGAAGGCGACCATTCTTCTTGTACGCTCGATGGTAAACCTCGGTGTAGAGAACGGGCAGGTTCAGCTCGGCGGCAATCCTCAGCTCCCGCTCGTACCAAACATCGGTCCAGACGTGAATCGTCACGGCATCAATGGAGGGAAGAGAGTGCATCTTGCGCCAGGCTTCCTCCCCCTGAGGCTGGGGCCCGCCAATCGAGATCATCCCCACGGCAACTGGACGGCAGGGGTCGAGCCTCTTTATCTCCTCAGAGGCCACCCTGGCCCATTCGACCAGCGCGTTGTAGCAAGACCGCGTCCCTCCCTCAGGAGAGCAACTGGGCTCCCCTATCAACTGCCACAGGGCCACCTCAGGATAGTCTCTGAGCCTGGTAACCACACTTCTCAGATGGTCCATATACTCGCCCTTGTATCCTGAGCGAAACCAGCCCTCGTTCTTGATGGGATAGTCGGCCGCCATGTAGGTGTCGAGGACGATGATGAACTTCAGGTCGTACTTGCCCCCCAGGCGGATTAACCGTTCAACTCGATCCAGCCCACCGTCCCGCGTATGCTTAGGAAAAACGGGGATGCGGACGGTGTTTCCGGACTGGGACAGAAAGGAGAGTATCTCCTCCCACTGGTCATCCGGGAACCACTCTTCCAGGATGTAGGCCACGTTCATGCCGATCAACCGAATCTCTTGACCATTGAAAGTGAGCTTGTCACCGGTCCTCACGACCCGATTGGCACAGGACTTTACGGATTTGGTAAACATCGGTAGAAAGATCTTCTCGACTTCGACCGGCTCAACTTCTCCCACGAGCACCAGGGGAAAGAAGAGCTTGCTCCTCACCTCGGTTTTACCTGTCTGCG
>CAYZHK010000115.1:0-1825 GCA_964477685.1 uncultured Nitrososphaerota archaeon | reverse complement strand
GCCATGGAGCATCTGATCCTGGCAGCGACGGAACGGGGATTGGGCACTTGTTGGATAGGCTGGTTCAAGGAGGAGGTGGCCAGGAAGGCCCTGGGCTGCCGGAAGGGATCCCGGTTGTGGCTACAACGCCCCTGGGTTATCCGGATGAAACCCCAGAGCCAAAGGGGAGGAAACCACTCGCGGAGATTGTAAGCTACAACAGCTATACACAATAGGGATCTATTCTCAGCGCTAGGGAGGTGTTGAAAATAGCAAAAGTGCTGATCCTCTACCATTCCCAATCGGGAAACACAGAGGCGATGGCCAAGGCAGTGGCTCGCGGTGCAGAATCGGTGGCGGGGACGGAGGTGATGATAAAGAGGGCGCTGGAGGCGACCCTGGAAGACCTCCTCGAATGCGATGCAGTGGCTATTGGCTCGCCAGACTACTTCGGCTACATGGCCGGGGCGGTGAAGGACTTCTTCGACCGGACCTACTATCCCTCCCAGGGCAAGGTCACCGGTAAACCCTATGTCGCCTTTGTCAGCGCCGGCGGAGGCGGGAGGAGGGCCCTGGACAGCGTCGAGCGTCTCTGCTCCAGCTTCAAGTTCAGGAGGGCGGCTGAACCCGTAATTGCCGCAGGCAGGCCCTCGCCAGAGAAGCTCATTGAATGTGAGGAATTGGGAAGAAGCCTAGCTCAATCTATTTAAGGAGGTACAAATGCCACTAATGTCCATGGTGCCGATGCTGAAGAAAGCACAGGCCGAGGGCTATGCCGTCGGGCTGTTCGATGTGCACACTCTGGAGGGGACGTTGGCCGTGATCGAGGCAGCGGTGGAACAGCGCTCACCGGTGATCGTCGCGCCCCTCTTCGTGCCCCGCCGAGCGACGGTGGCCCTCATCCAGGAACTGGCTGCCGACGCGCCGGTGCCCATTGCCATCGAGCTGGACCACGGAAGGGATTTCAAGGCGGTGATGGAGTGCATCCGCGCTGGCTTCACCGACGTGATGCTCGATGCCTCGACCAGGCCCTACGAGGAGAATGTAGCCCTTACCCGCCAGGCGGTGGAGGCGGCTCATGCCGCAGGCCTGGGTATCGAGGCCGAAATCGGCCACGTGGGACGGGGGGTGGACTACGCCGACGTGGATGCCCGGAAGGCGACTTTCACCCGGCCGGAGGATGCCGCCTCCTTCGTGGCCGACACGGGGGTGGATGTGCTAGCTGTGGCCTTCGGCTCGGCCCATGGCGTCTACAAGGGCGAGCCGGAGCTGGACCTGGAGCGGCTGGATCAGATCCGGGAGAGGGTTGATGTCCCACTCGTTCTCCATGGCGGGTCGGGACTCTCCGATGATGACTTCAGAGCAGCGATCCGACATGGGATCAGCAAAGTGAACATCTACACCAACATGGCCCTAGCTGCGGTAGCGGCTATGAGGGAATCCCTGCAGGACCCTGAGATCCCCTATTTCCGGGTAGGGGCTGTCATCCAGGAGGCCATCAAGGGGGTGGTGGTCCACTGCATGGAGGTCTTCGGCAGCGTGGGCAGGGTCTAGAAGTGATCCCCAAGCGGGGGGCACAGGGTTTTGTCCTCACCTGAGGAGCATAGATTCAATCCCCCTATGGGGTCAGCTCAAAGGCTGTGTAGCTGTGAGCCTTTGCGGTCTATCTCCTGGGGGGATACCATTACATCAGGAGGTTTATCTATACCATGGAACCCATCTTCGGCGTAATGAGTATGTATGACGTCGCGTGCAACGATCAGGGGGAGCTGGCCCCCGACCTCTACATGGAACGGGCCTCCAACCTGGGCAAGAAGTATGGCTTCGTACCCACAGCCATCACCTT
>CAYZHK010000114.1:0-1844 GCA_964477685.1 uncultured Nitrososphaerota archaeon | reverse complement strand
GAGACGGCGAGCGGGGGCATGGCTGGCGAGGGTGGGGTCAGGGGGCTGAAGATCATGAGCGAGCCCAGGATGAAGGCGATAGCTCCGCCTACGCTCAGGGCGTAGCCTGCGACCTTGATGTCGAGGATGAAAAGGACGACAGCTAGGACCATGAGGGCAATGCCGCCCCAATTCACGGGCAGGCTGCCGAAGGCCACGAAGGCCAGGATCAGACAGATACCCCCCGTCACCCCAGGAAGAATGGCCCCTGGATGGTAAAACTCAGCGATGAGGGCCCACACGCCGATGGTGAAGAGCAGATAGGCAATGTTGGGATCAACGATGGCGTGCAATATCTGCTGTGGTAGGGACATGGGCACCGGATGGGGCTTGGCCCCTTTTGTCGCCAGGATCCGTTCCCCTGTGGCCATAGTCACCTTCCTGCCATCAATCTTTTCCAGCAGATCCGTCAGGTCATCGGCGATGAGGTCAACCACCTGAGCCTCCACAGCCTCCCTTGCTGTAAGGGAGGCGCTTTCGCGCACTGCCTTTTCCGCCCAGGCGGCATTGCGTCCTCGTCTTTCGGCGATGGCCTTGGCGTAGGCAGCGGCGTCACTGGTCATCTTCTCATCCATCGTACCGGTGATCACCCCCATGATGGCCACAGGATGGGCGGCCCCGATGTTGGTGCCGGGAGCCATAGCCGCGATGTCGGCGGCGAGGGTGATGAAGAGCCCCGCTGAACCCGCCCTCGCCCCGGCGGGGGAGACGTAGACCACGATGGGCACGGGGGAGTTCAGCATATCCTGTACAATGTCCCGCATCGGACCCTCCGACCCACCCGGCGTGTCCAGTTGAATGACCAGGCATTGGGCCCCGTCCTGCTGGGCCATATGAATCCCTTGCCCCACGTATTGAGCGACAAGAGGGTCAATGACGCCCTTAACGGTGATGACGTCCACATGTGCCTCCCCCTGAGCCGAGGTGGGGAGGGAGCTGCTGAAGAAAAGGAGAACCGCTAACAGACTGAATTTACCCCAGGCTTTCATATCAAGGGTCTCCCAATGTCTCGCAAAACCGCTGAAAACTGGGACTCAGCCTGGCCATGCGCTTGGGATCTGCATACCCAGCTATCAAAGGATCGTGCCTGGTTTTCTGGAAGTCCTTTCCATAGCGAGAGAAGAGGCCCGCAAGAAACTCATCTGGCTTGCATACATCCTCTAAGTTTCGCTCCATGGACACCTGCCTGCCCAGAACCCGTCCCAGGGCCCTGGAATCTGTCGCCAGCCAACCCTCCAGGGCATGAACGACTACAGCATATTTGACCACTAAGTCCGTCCCCTCCAGCTCTCGCTCTACTTTTGAGACCTCTTCTCGGATCTCCTCAGGATCTGTGCATTCCGAATCCACGCAGATGATGATCTTCTCCACATCCTGATGCTGCTTCAAAAGAGCTTCCAGATAGAGCCTTACCTTCTTGGAGTTGAACATCTCCCCTCTGTGGATCGTCCGGGGAATGATCCTGGGAGAAGGATCGAGGAATTTGCGGATGAGCTTGGGAATAGCATCTTTGTCGCTCTTCCCCTCCACAAGCAGGCCCAGGCTCATGGGACCCCTCCGAGGTGCCCGGAATACCATAGCTCACCCAGACCCAGGGTCTTCAGCGCCTCCTTCACCCCCGCTATGTCCTTGGCCTCTCGGCACCATGTCTTCCCACCCTCCTTCTCCACAATCATCAGATTCTCAGGAGACAGGAAGTTGAGGAGTTCAGGGGAATGGGTTGTCACCAACACCTGAATCTTCCGGGAGGCTGACTTAAAGACATCAACCACCAGCTCCAACAAGCCCGGATGGATGCAGTTTTC
>CAYZHK010000113.1:0-1978 GCA_964477685.1 uncultured Nitrososphaerota archaeon | reverse complement strand
AGATCGTGGAGAGCTCCGTGGTGGGCAGGGTCAGGGTCGAGAGGGGCGCCCGGGTCGTGAGGAGCAGGGTGAGGGGGCCCTGCACCATAGGGGAGGGGGCGCTGGTCGAGGATTCCGTCATCGGCTCCTACACCAGCATAGGGAAGGGCTCGAGGATCATCGACTCCGAGGTTGAGTCCTCTGTGGTCCTCGAGAACGCCCTGGTCCAGGGGGTGACCCGCCTGGAGGAGAGCCTCCTCGGCAGGAACTCCTCCATCCGCAGGAACGGGAGGGGGAGGGTCATCAGGGCCCACCTCGGGGACTACTCCGAGCTGGAGGTCTAGCCACCAGCGGCTATATCAATGGGGAGCAATCTATTGGGTAGGCAAACGGGGCTGGGCAGGTTGAAGGGCTACTGGTCCACACTGGGCATAATCCTCGGGGCGTTCTTTCTGATCAGCGGCTTCATAGGCTGGGCCCTCGGAATCGAGTTCTCCAACACCGCCCGCCACTCCATCACCGTCCCCTATGCCCAGCTCGCCCTGCTGGTCAGCCCAATCCTCATCGTCGGAGGGGTCATTCTCTTCTTCATGTCGCTGGTGGTCCGCACGCACGCGGGGTCCCCGACCCCGCCGCCGGCTACCCCGCCGGAGCTTGTGGAGTACCGGAAGAAGCGCAGCATAAGCGGCCAGGTGGAGGAGAGAACCGATGAGGATCTGGAGTGAAACGAATTTTAGTTCACAAAGGAAATAGTATTGTGGAGTCGGGATGGGAATGATTGCACTGGTCACAGGGGACGACGGCTTCATCGGGACCAACCTGAAGCCCCTTCTGGCGAAGAACGGCGTCGAGGTGAAGGGCTTCTCCCGGAAGAATGGCCTGGACGTTTTCAATGCAGGGCAGGTGGAGCTGGCCGTCAAGGGGGCCGACATGGTCTTCCACTTGGCCGCCGACGCCAGACCTGCCGAGAGCGTCCTGAAGCCCGTGGAGACCATCGAGGACAACCTGAGGGGCTCCCTCAACGTCCTCGAGGCCTGCCGCCAGCACAGCGTCCCGCTGGTCTACCCCAGCTCCTGCGAGATCTACGGCGACTCCAGGGACCCCATCACCGAGGACTTTACGCTCAGCCCGCCCAACCCCTACTCCGCCTCCAAGGCTGCCGTGGACCGCATCTGCTACACCTACTGGAAGTCCTACGGGCTGGACGTCAAGATTGCCCGCTTCTTCAACCCCTACGGCCCCCACCAGCAGCTCAACAAGATCATCCCCACCTTCTACTTCCAGGCCGTCCGGAGCAGCCCCATCACCGTCTACGGCGCCGGCTACGACACCAGGGACTACACCTACGCCTCCGACATCGCGGAGGGGCTCTGGGAGTGCAGGAGGCTGAAGGGGGGCGAGGCGGTGAACATCTGCACGGGGGTGGCCACAACCAACCTCCAGGTCGCAAGGATGGTCATCGCGGCTGTGGGGAGCAGGTCCGAGGTGAGGTTCGTCCCCTACCCGGAGGTCTTCGGCGGCATAAAGAACCAGGTCGGCTCCGGCGAGAAGGTGAAGCGCCTCCTTGGATGGTCCCCCAAGGTCCCGGTGGCGGAGGGCCTCGGCCTCACCGTCGAATGGCTCAGGACAGTCAAGCTCTGACCCATTGGCGCACCTCCCGGTGAAATACAGCTCGCCAAAGGGGGCGGCGCCCAGGAGGCCGCCATCGCCCCCGAGGGACCGCTAGCGGAGCAGCACCCGCGCCAGCTTCACCATCAGCCCCGGCCTGTCCAGCAGGGTGGCCGCCCTGGGGAGCTCGCCCTCCAGCAGCTTCATCGGGTCCTCCAGCCTCTCCAGCAGCTCAACCCTCTCGCCGTCGCTGAGCCTCTCGATCGCCATGAGCATCCTCCTGGAGTTCCTCATCCTCCCCCCGTACCTCTCCATGAACCTCTTCCGGTAGCCCGGCCTGTGGGCGATGGTCCCGCCGTAGGCGCCAAACCTTATCCCCTCCCCGCTGAGG
>CAYZHK010000112.1:0-1985 GCA_964477685.1 uncultured Nitrososphaerota archaeon | reverse complement strand
GGGGGTAGGTGGGTGGGTGTCGGTGAGAAGGTGGGGGGCTTCGTCGAGCTGGACCTTTGGAGAGGGATCAGCAGCAACGGTGAAATTTCATGCGAGGTCATATTCGTGGACAGGTTCGGCAACCTCACCCTGAGCATAGCAAGGGAGGACATTGAGCTTGAGGGCGAGGTGGATGTTGCCCTGGGAGGCAGAAGACGCCGCTCCAGGGTCGTGGAGACCTATGATGAGGGGGGAAAGGGGCTCTCGATAGTCCTTGGCAGCGCCGGTTATTTCGAGGTGGCCAAGAGGCGCGGCAGCGCCGCGCGGGAGCTGCACGCAGGAACGGGTGACCGGCTGACCCTCATGCCAAAGGCAGTAGCCGGATCGAAAAAAAGATAATAATCAAGGCAGAGATGGAGAAATGAGGGAGAGGTATGGACTGGCTGTCTCTGCTGGGCGTTGCTGTGTTCCTGATTGTTGGGGTTGCCATAATACTGTTCATAGCAAAGATCATCTGGTTCCTCCTGCCAGCAGCTCTCGTGGGTCTGGTTGTCTTCATCCTGACCTTCAACCTCTATTGGACCGGGATTGCCTTCGTTGCTGTGGCAATAATTTCGCTGATACTGAAACTGAGGAGGTAGTGGGCAGATCAAACGGCAGCGCCATTGACCTTTAAATAGCAGCCGATTCAAGGTTTATTGCGATGGAAATGAGAAGCCTACTGATCGGGCGGTACCAGCCCTTCCACAAGGGCCATCTCGAGGTCATCAAGAACATCCTGAAGGAGGTGGATGACCTGATCATAGGCATAGGGAGCGCCCAGATCAGCCACACGCTCGAGAACCCATTCACCGCGGGGGAGAGGATGACGATGATCTCCAACGCCCTCAGAGAGGCGGGGATCAACCGGTGCATCTACATCATTCCAATACCGGACGTCTGGAACAACGCCCTCTGGGTCAACCATGTAAGGTCACTCACGCCGGAGTTCCAAGTGGTCTATACGGGGAATTCCTTAGCCAAGAGGCTCTTCAAGGAGGAGGGCATGGAGGTCAGGGAGCAGCCGTTCTTCAACAGGGTCAAATATTCAGGGACGGAGGTCAGGAGGCGAATGCTGGCAGGGGAAGACTGGAAGAGCTTGGTCCCCGACTCGGTTGCGGCAGTTGTTGACGACATAAGGGGCGTCGAGCGGCTCATGGACATTACGAGGAGCGACAAGATCACTTTCCTCGAGCCAGGCGATGCCTCTCCCTGATGCGACCCTTCTCCATCTTGACGCCCTCGGCCCTCAGCATCTCGGCCTTGCTCTGGGTACTGCTGAACTTCCCAAGCGAGAGGTCGTTCTTTACCACCCTGTGGCAGGGTATGATGTAGGAAAGGCAGTGGGTTGCCATGATAGTCCCCACGGCGCGCTGGGACCTGGGCTTCCCTATGCCCCTCGCCACATCTGAATAGGAGGCCACCTTGCCCTTTGGGATTCGCCTTACAAATTCGAAGACATTCCACCTGAAGTCGCTGATGGCGAAATGGGATATTGGAACGGTCACATCGCCCCCCAGTATCCTAGTTGCCAGGTCTTGCAGCCGCTGGCTTTCGGAGATGTCACGGGCTTCAATGTTCCTCCTCTTCAGGTCGTGGGATATCATTTCCTCTGATTCCGCTTTTCTTTTGGAGACGGTGGAGTTTGAGACGACCTCTGGGCCTTCGGTGTAGGCGATCGTCATCCAGCCCTCCCCTGCCCTGACCGTGGAAACCATTACTATGGGCTGCAGGTGAACCACCAATAATCCTTAAATTGTTCATGGAAATAACTCTTATTGGAATATGTTCGTAGAAGTGGACGGTGCTGAGGGGGAAGGTGGAGGGCAGGTACTCAGGGGAGCCGTTGCCCTCTCCTGCATCACCGGGAAGCCGGTAAGGGTCTTCAGTATAAGGGCGAACCGCCCCACTCCCGGCCTCCAGCCGCAGCACCTTGTTGGCATTGAGGCGGCTGCCAAGGTCTCGGG
>CAYZHK010000111.1:0-2238 GCA_964477685.1 uncultured Nitrososphaerota archaeon | reverse complement strand
GGAGTAGCTTAGCCACCAGGTACCGATGACAGAAGCCTTCTTGCTCCCAACAGCACAGATACAACTCGTCTGCTGGACCCAAGCTGTCCATCCACTGCTTCACCGCTTGCCAGTTTCCCTTGATGTGATCCCGATAGCGGTTGATGAACTCTGCTTCGCTGATCTGGTGTTCCTTGAATGCCTTAACGTCCTCCCATCGAGGCACCAGGCACTTTATCTTACCTTCCACTCGCCCCTGGTTGCGTGGGTAGGAGTTAGCGATGCTGTACACAGGTCCAATCCTCTGCTCCTCGATAGGTAGACTGAAAAACGAACATATCTTGATCATTGAAAACCTCCTTTGAAATGTTGTTGGTGGTGCATCTCACTACCCACCTGCGCTCTCTGTTGTGCTGTATAGCCGGCTGTGAGAATAGAAGTCAGAGGTTTGCAGGGTCCAATGTCTCCATTGAACGTTTCCTAAGTGCCTGACTCCGCTTCCTTTTGGTCGCTTCTCACTTGCGCCCCTTCCAGAAGCCACGTCACCGTGTCGCTCTTTGTCCATCTTGCCTTTGGAGTGATCAGTTCCAAATGCTCGATCTTTCAGCTTCACCGGGTGCCCTCTCGGCATGGAAGGCTTGGTCGAGGGATAACTCCAATCCTTGCGGTGGCAGCCTGGTCCAACCCCCTTGGGTTAAGCGGAAGGTCGTTCGTGTGTCGATCCTTCGGCCTATGGCCTACTACCCCTTCCGCGCAGCCGTCATCGCTTGAAGTGAAGTGTTTGTTAAGGTGCTGTGCCGATGTTCCACCACAGCGCTTAGGAAAAACGTCTAGGGCCGACCGATCCAGGGGCATTAAAATAAAATTCCTTAGTGTTGCCCCTGGTCGGTCGTGTCAGTTTTCATTTTATGTTCACCCGTCCGACCCCCCATAAAATCTTTTCCTTATTGTTGGGGGTCGGCGGGGGAAGGATAAATTGAAAACTGATCGTGACCCTAGACTTTTTTCCGCGCTGTGGTACAATCGGCACAATAGCACCGTACAAGCACGAAACGAAAAGCGGTGGCGGCGTCGGAGCGGTGAGGAGTGAGGATGCTGGCCGAAGAGAAGACCACGAAAACGACCGTCGCATACCCATGGGGGTGGGGGACATTGTAGCTGCCGCCAGGGAGTGGGGAGCCCCCAGACCAAGCCTGGAATGATGAGAGGGCTGTTCCATTTGCATGAATCCCCCCAATTGTACCGGCCACACAGGGGCTAGCATGGGCGACCTCCAGATTTACATCAGGCAACGGTCACTTGCCTTTTTGCTACTCATATGGTGTACTACCCACTTGGATAGCAAAGCAGAACGGACGCATCTCTAACCTCTGCCGCTTCACCTTAGAGAGGTCTCTGGAGCGGGCTCGCGGCCAGACCCTCCTCCAACTCATCCTTCAGATCTTGGCTGCTGAAGACGGAGGCCAGACCCGCACTCTCTTGCGCCGCCTGATGGAAGTGGACCTCATCGTTCAGCAAGGTGCCCTTTACGACTTCCGTGACCCGGTGATGAAGCTCTGGGCAGCCTATTATTATCAAGGCCTGGAACTACCAGCCGTACCCCGCCAGCAGATATTGATCAACTCGTGGCCGAGGTCGGCCAACGCTACCAACGTATTTCCACCGAGCTGGGGTTGGCCCAAGAGAGCCAGGTGCGGGAACTGATGCGCCACTTTGCTGGCAAGCAGGTAGACGGTTCCCTCTTCAGTTTGGAAGGCGCTCTCACTCTCCCCCACTTCGCTTCGGTAGCTCCTCATCAGACCCTAGACATGGAGCTAGATGCAGTAGCCGAGACTTGTACTGAGCCTGGGCGAAGTAATGATGAGCGGTGGGCGGTGGAGATCAAATGGCGTAATGAGCCAGCTATTCGTAAGGAGTTGGAAGCCTTCTGGCACAACGCCCGCACCATTGGCGGGCATCCCCTCCGCCTCTGGTTCATCGCCAGGGCTGGCTTTCGATACTTCGGCTACGCTCAGTACAAGGATTCAGCCCTACGGTTTGGCCGGGAGCAGGGCATCCTGCTCAGCAGTTAGCTTGATCTTCAGGCCCTGGCCGAGCAGCTCGGCGTCCGCCTTGGAAGATGACGAGTCGCTGAGGTAAGGGTGGAAGCCGGCTTTGACAGGCGGGAGAGTCAGGGGTCGCAGGGGGCGGGTAGCCCCCCGGCCTCCCCCTTTGGGGGACGGGAGGGGGGTTCTACCAGCAAAAGCATGGCCTCCGGAG
>CAYZHK010000110.1:0-2247 GCA_964477685.1 uncultured Nitrososphaerota archaeon | reverse complement strand
CCACCTCCATCCCCGTCACTTGCAACTCCCTCCCCGATATTATCTCAACTTCGGTCGAGCCGCAAGCGGGGCACAGAAAGCAGTATCCCTCGACGCTGAAGGTCACATTACAGGCCCGGCAGCGGGCGGAGAGGGGCACCCTCTCTATCTCCAGTGAGGCCCCTTCGGCCACCGTCCCGTTAGCGCATATCTCGAAGCAGAAGGCCAGGGGCTCGGGCTGGACCCCGCTCATCTCGCCTATCCTGAGCTTCACAGACAGGACCTTGGAGACGTCGTTCCTCCGGGCATAGTCCTCGACGATGGAGAGGATGCTTTCAGCAATGGATAACTCATGCATGAGCGAATCACCATCGTTTAATAATATCACAAAAGACCTCTGAAATCAAATCAGTCTTGTAAGGACCGTTTGTGGGTGCCGCGCCGAAGTGCGGCCTACACAAACCCCTTTGAATTCCTTCATTATCGCTCCAACAGGGGAGAGAAAGAGAAAGCGCGGTTCGGGGCCGTTCCCGGGCGCTACCAAGGAGCTGCTTAGGGTGAACCTCACCTGACGAACTCTCTCGCCTTAAAGGTGTTACATTAGATAAAAGGGCGAGAGAATTCGTCACCTGGGAATGCCTTGTGGGAAGTTATGGGTCAATTAACCCTATAATGTGATCCAGCAATCCACTTTAAGGTTATGCTGCTGGCGGGTGCACTAACGAGTTGTCACAGAGAGCGAAAAAAGAGGCCTTCTCTCGCCCCTATGTGTATGCTACAATAGGAGCAAATACTTACCCTTACAAGTGAGAGGAGGCCTCCTGTGCAAAGCCATTCTACCACAAATGCCCTGAATACGCTAGCCGAGGAACTGGTTGTTGTTCTCCAAGATGCCTTGGAAGAAGCCCTACCGCTTACCGAGCGAGAGGACACCGACTTGCGGGACCTGGAAACAGCCACTGTAGCAGCGATGAAACGGGTGGGGCAAAGGTTCTTGCGCCTTTTGATCGAAGCTTGTCAACCCATGGAGCCAGCAGAGACCATTGCATGCCGATGTGGAGGCACAGCGGCATTTGTTCGCTATCGAGAGGGCACGATCATTACGCTGGTGGGACAAATTAGGGTGTCGCGAGCGTACTATCTGTGTGACGACTGTCATGAGGGAACTTACCCCCTCGATGAAAAGCTGGGCTTCTGCGCTGGTGCCCTAAGTGCTGCGCTTCAGGAAGCCCTAGCCATGACCGGCGTCCACCTGCCCTTTGAGTTGGCCAGTGACCTGTTCGAGCGGCTGACGCAGGTTGCCATCAGCGACAATGGGGTGCGAGAAGCCACGGAGCGGATGGGTCAAGACCGGCTGGAGGCTGATGAATCATTAGTAGAAGCCGCCTGGGACCTACAGCGTCTGGAACTTCCTGAAGGCCCCTCGGAGCCCCCCAAACGGCTGTATGGTTCCATCGATGAGACGTCTGTTAACACAGAGGAGGGATGGCGGAAGGCTAAATTGGGCAGCTGGTACACCACGGATGAGCCACCCTTGGATGAACGGCAAGATGAGTGGGAACCCCGAGCCGAGGAGATCAGCTACTATGGCGACATCAGCGAGGCTGAGAACTTCGGGCGTCTGATGTACGTCACCGCCTTGCAGCGCGGTGCTCACCGAGCAGAAGAGTTAATCTTCATCGCTGACGGTGCCCAATGGATTTGGAACCTGGTCGAGGAGCACTTCCCGAACGCCATTCAGATCGTGGATTGGTATCACGCCACCGAGTACATCTGGAAGGTAGCCTATGCGGTCTACGGGGAGGGCAGTGACTTGGCCGAGGCATGGGCAAACAAACGGCTCACCGAGCTATGGGAAGGGCAGGTGGAGAAGGTGATCTCAGCTTGCCAGGCGCATGTGAACCCCGACCAAGAAGACGATCCTGTCCAAAAGGCGATCACCTATTTCCAGAACAACTGGCATCGCATGCGCTATTCCGAGTTCCGGGCGCAGGGCTATCAAATTGGCAGTGGGACCATCGAGAGCGGCTGCAAGCGAGTGATCGGTGCCCGGCTGAAGCAAGCGGGCATGACTTGGACATTACAGGGTGCACGCCAAGTCATCAAAGCGCGCGCCATGTTCCTCTCCGACGAATGGGATGACTTCTGTCAACAACGCCAACCGCTACGCCGTACCTACTGTCGCGCCGCATGACAACTCGTTAGTGCACCTGCCCTATTCACCTTGCTTGACGAGGCTGCATAATTATGATATAATGGTTATAGTAT
>CAYZHK010000109.1:0-2307 GCA_964477685.1 uncultured Nitrososphaerota archaeon | reverse complement strand
AAGGAGGGGAGGCGTGGGCATGGGGGGGGCCATGGCCGGCGGGGCGCTGATGGGGACCGCAATGGGGGGGAGCGCCAACCTGAAGAAGGCGGCAACCCTGGCCCTCAACTATGAGTACCCAGTCGTGGCGGTGAAGGCCCTCCAGGAATACCAGCCCATGGGCTACGAGTTTGCGCTGAAGGAGAGGACCATCTTCGACATCACCGCGCTGCCCAAGCCCATCAAGGTCCTCAACGGCGACGTGAGCGAGGAAGCCGCCAAGCACCAGGCCAAGGCCTACGTTGACACCCTCCAGGCGCAGGCGGCGCACCAGAAGTACCACATGATCCAGCAGATGAGCACCGAGATGGACGTCTCCGATGGCGAGCTGATGTATGTCCCGGTCTGGTTTGCAAGGTACCTGCACAAGGGGGGTCGGATAGTCCTGGTCATCGACGGGAATTCGGGCGGTGTTATCAACAGCATAGGGCTCTGATGGCGGGAGGGAGGCCTGTAGGGTTGCCCAAGTTCGTCTGCTCCGAGAAGGTCCACAGGAGGAGGAAGGAGACTGTCTGTGGCATGACCTTCGATAGCCGGGAAGAATTCAACGAGCACATGAGGAAGGTCCACGGTCTTCGGGAATGACCTCCCTTCACTTCTCCAGATGCTCCATCAGGACTTCAAGAATGTATATAACGCTCACGCCATGGTTCCTGCAATACTCGACGAGCTCCCTGTCTGCCGTGATCAGGGTGATGGACCTGTTCCCCTCAAGGTAATTGAGGATTTCGGGATCCCTCACCTGGACGCTGGAATCCTCATTTCCCCTCAGGAGCTTGACAACTGTCTGGCAGTCGTAGCCCTGTTCCCTAAGCTCCCTCGCCCAGCCATTGTACATGCTGTCGATCATGTATCTCAGTCTGACCCCCCCTAATGCCCTCGTCGCATTAGGTCTGTGTTACCCCCTGTAATAAGCAGACCAGTACAGCAGCGGAGGTTGAGGGACGGGATGAGCCCTCCGCCGGGGTGCTGCGAAGCAGCCATTTTGAAAAAGGAACAATTATTAGCCTATTCGGTAAATATTTGGGCGGGAGATGCCATGTCCGACGAAGAAGAGAGTGACGAAGAATCTGGAGAGGAGTCGGAAGAGGAAGAAACAACCGAAGAGGAAGAGTGGGAAGAGGAAGAGGAATTCAGCGAATATTGAGCCTCACCACATTCCCATTCCTTGCGAGAGCCGGCTCAGGGTATTGGCTGCAGGGCTGATCCAACCAATACCCAAAATGATAAGCGCATGCGGTCCATAGGGATTTTGAGGATGCGCCTATGGACGAGATCACCTACAAGCCAATCGGGATAATCCATACGTCTTTCAGGTCAACGAGCGAAGTGCCGAAAGAGTCCAAAGACGTAAACTTGGCCAAGGGCACCATAGAGGTGGCACCCCAGTATGCCGAGGGCTTGAGGGATATTGAGGGCTTTTCCCATCTATTCGTAATCTTCCATTTCCACCTGTCAAGGGACTACCCCCTCCTCGTTAAGCCCCACCGGGACGACAAGCTCCGGGGGGTCTTCGCAACCCGATCACCCGCACGCCCCAACCCCATCGGCCTCTCGGTGGTTCGCCTCACCAAGAGGGAAGGCAACATCCTGAGCATCCAGGGAGCGGACATGGTGGATGGAACACCTGTCCTGGACATCAAGCCCTACGTTCCGCAATTCGGCCAGGAAGGGATCCTGAAGGTGGGCTGGCTCGAGAGGCATCTTGAAAGCCGCAGGGGCAGGCCATAGGCGAATTGGTAGAGCCGCCCGCCCATTTCCCACCTCCCGTATCAAGGGCAGGGAAGGCGTTAATAGCACCCCCTCCGAGTTGTTCCAGCAAGCCAGCGGGGAGAATCATT
The DNA here is from genome assembly GCA_964477685.1 of uncultured Nitrososphaerota archaeon. Classification (GTDB taxonomy): domain Archaea; phylum Thermoproteota; class Methanomethylicia; order Methanomethylicales; family Methanomethylicaceae; genus JACTUC01. Next base: position 427 of record CAYZHK010000109.1, on the reverse strand, counting down.
GCCATGCGGCCTATGCTTTCGGTGGCGATCATTGCCGTATCCACGTTCATAGTGAATGTCTGTGCCAGCGTGATGACTCCTTTCCTGCCAATCTATGCGGGGATGCTGGGAGCGGAGCAGGGGGTCGAGATAGGGCTCTTCACATCCATGTTCCTGCTGACACGGATCTTCATGAATTCCTACTCAGGGAGGAGGTCCGACAGGACGGGGAGGAGGGGGCTGATACTGCTGGGAATCGCCATCTGCATATCCTCGTCGCTCCTCTTCGCAGTCCCAATGGCATGGTACGCGATCCTCTGCATTAGGGCCCTCCAGGGGGTGGGATCATCCATGGTCTGGACCCCTGCCACAGCCCTGGTGGGCGACCTTATGCCCAAGGGGCGGAGGGGCTTCGCCATGGGGGTCTACAACTCGATCTCCATGGCGG
>CAYZHK010000108.1:0-2428 GCA_964477685.1 uncultured Nitrososphaerota archaeon | reverse complement strand
AGCCCATGAAGGGACTACCAGGGTGAAGACGACCACAATAGATGCCACTAAGCCTAACTTAAGGCGTTTCATCGAACATGCCTCCATGTCTCTATATATTAAGACGACCCAGAAGGCCAATTTGCTCATTTTCATCCCCCAGCAACCCTGCCAAAGAGCTGCTCACCCTGCCTAACTCGCTTTATCCACTTCGAAATCCTTAAACAGCATCGCTGCCCCGGCGAGGAAAAGTGCGCACACCAGGAAGGGCAGACTCTCTCCGAATCCGGCCACAAAGCCCACGATGAGGGGCATCACGATGAAAGAGAGGTCAATCACGGCGTCGAAAAAGCCCAAGTACATCGCTCTTGCCTCTTCGGCCACCACTTCCGCAGCCAAAGCGGTTGACTGGATGAAAATGGCCCCCAGCGTGATGCCCAGCAGGGCCATCAGCAGGACCATCGGGAGAAAGCCTCTGGCCACGTAGAGGCCCAGGAACAGAAGGGCGGAGAGAAATGAGGCCCCTACCACCAGCCTGCGCTTTCCTGTCCTTTCGGCATACACTCCCACCGGCACCTGGAGGAGGGCGAAGCTCAAGGAGTACGACGAAAGCACGGTTCCGATCTGGGAAGGGGAGAATCCGAAGCTCTTCCCTGCCAGAGGAACGGCGATGTCGAAGGAGGCATAGCCCAACTCGGCGAGGAATCCGGCTATGCACAGAAGAAGGAAAGTCCTGTTGCGCAGAAGTCCTGAGACAGCTCTGAAGAAGCGGACTTCGGACTCAGCAGCTTTTGCCTCTTTCATCCCCAGTACCGTCACGCCGGCGAGGAAGGTGGCAAACGCGCTGAGGAGGAAGGGTTGCTTCAGGCTGTAGTTTCCCATGAAGCCGCCTATCATTGGCCCTAGTACACCACCTGCCCCGTTGGCCGCCCGGTAGAAGGCGAAGCTTTTGCCCTTCTCCTCAAAGCTCGCTACCAGGCCCAGGACGGAGGGGCCCAGGAGCCCCAATCCCACTCCCTGGAGGATGCGGAAGAGGAGCAACTGGGTGAAACTGCTGGCGGTGTAGTTGAGGAGGGCAAAGACGGAGTAGAGGGCAAAGCCAATGAGGGCTACTCTCTTTCTCCCAAACCTGTCGGCGAGGTAGCCGGTATAAACCTGCAGAGCCGCCCAGGTGAGCGAGTAGGCGGAGAAGAGCAAGCCCACCTTCTCGTAGGAAACACCAAAGCTTTCCACGTAGAGGGGTAGCACGGGATGGACAACAGAAAAGGAGAATGAGCTTAGAAAGCCAACGAGGGTGAGAATAAGATAAGCTCTCATTTCATCCACCTCTAGTCGCTCTTCTGCCCCAGAAAAGGAGCAAGGTGCCTAGGAGAAAGGCCCCGGCGGCCAGGGCGAAGGAGAAGTGCGCTCCCCAGCCTTGCCAGAGCACCCCTCCCACGCCATCACCCAGCGCGCTTCCTAGGTACATGGCGGCATTGAAGAGTCCCACTGCCCGTCCCTTGAGGGTCTCCGGAGCAATGTCCATAACGAAGACGCTGGCATAGAAACCCATGGAGTTGCCCAGGCAGTAGAGGGCATAGAACAGGTAGGTGGAAGGAAGGGAGGGCGAGAAAGGGAAGAGAAGCCAGGCCAGCCCCATGAGCCCGTAACCCATTATGGCCACCCGGCCCCGCCCCACCCGGTCGGCAACCATTCCGGCGGGCCAATTGGAGAGCATCCACACGCCGTTGTAGATGGAGTCGAAGAGGGCCAGTCTCTGCACGTTGGCGGCGAAGCGCTCCTGGACGAAGTAGGGATAATAAGCATAGCAATATCCCCCTAGCGTCACCACAAATACACTGGCGCAGACCAGGAGAAGTGGCGGGTGCGAGAGGGCCTCGCGCCATCCTCTACTCTCTTTTCTCTGTCCCTCAGCCCTTCCCCTCACCTCAGGCAGCAGGAGCAAGAGAAGGGGCAGGGCGATCAGGTAAGTAGCAAATTTTCCCAGAAAGAGGGTAGGCCAGCCCCAACGCCCCACCACCCATCCCGTCAGGGCAGCGCCGGGGACGGCGACCACGGAGAAGGCAGTGTTCAGGAAACCCAGGGGACTGCCGACCTCCTCTCCCACGGTTCCTTTCAGCAGCGCCACCGACGCCGGGAAGAGGGCCGCCTGGGCGCCCATCCCCAGCAGGTGCCAGGCCCCGGCCTGGAGCCAGTGGCGGGAGAGGGCCTTGCCCAGCAGCCCCAGGGCGACCAGGGCGGCGGTGAGGAGGACGGTTCGACGAGGGCCAATGCGGTCAGCCAGGTCTCCGCCGCTCAGCGCGCCCAGGACGCTGGCCCCCCATCCCGCCCCCAGGATCAATCCCAACTGGGCGGGGGTGGTGCCGAGGGAGCGCATGAACGAGACCAGCAGCGCTCCGCCGACGAAGAGCACCCCCGCCAGCAGGTGGAACAGGAGAAGGGCCACGAC
>CAYZHK010000107.1:0-2434 GCA_964477685.1 uncultured Nitrososphaerota archaeon | reverse complement strand
GTTTGGGTCCCACCGCCGAACGGGTTTGCAACCGCGCTTGTTGCTGGAATTTAATGGTGTTTGATGGTGGAAATGATAATGGTGGACCGGACGGGATTTGAACCCGTGGCCTCCCGCACCTTGGTGCGGTGGTTTACCCGCAGACGCATTGCCAAGCGGGCGCTCTGCTAGGCTGAGCTACCGGCCCTTCAGTGCAATAGGTTAAACACTCTTTTAAAAAGTTATTGAGTGCCAATCGCCTTTAGAGCAGATGTTAGTCTACTTTTTCCAACAGCTTTTCTATGGCGTCTTTATAGAGAGGCCAGTCACGTTTTCTGCCGAAGGTGAACTTCTGCTTCCTCTTCCAAGTGTCACCGCGCTTATTCCACATGTAGAGCATCACTTTCTTGTGGCCTTCCTCCCCGGCGAGCACAACAGCAGTCCACCAGTACTCACTTTTTGTTATGGTGACATACTCGATTACTTTGATCATCTCGTTGGTTGGCAATTTTTCATCATTCGGAGTTGGTTCCGCCAAAGCTTGATCACTCCAGTTTGAAATTTACAATTGCTTAGATTTATTTGCTACCAGTCGGGAGCTGGGATTTAGAATAATTAATACTAGGTTTTAAAGGTGATTGATCTCTTCTCGCCAATACCCATGAGCGCTTATTTCAGTGGCCTGTATCTACGGGGCCTCGAGGAGATCCGCATTTTTGCGGTCTTGCCGTAGCCGCAGTGAGAGCAGAATTTTTTCCTCACGTTGTATGCCCTCTGACCGCATCGCCTGCATGGTATGTGGGTGATGCCCCTGTTTCTGCGACCGAATGAGGTTGTACCTTTCATTGGGATCACCTGGGAGATGGCGAAACTATAACCACATTGTCTCCACGAACGATGATGGTCCCAAGCTTTTTGGGTTCCTTCTCCACAATCAACTCTTCGGCGCCCTCGAGGACGAGGTTCAGGTGCTGGTCAAAGCTTTTCATCAGCCCACGGACCTCCCTTCCTCCCTTCAGCTTCACTAGCACGAAGGAACCGAGAGACTCGCTCAGTATTTCTGCCGCGCCGTATTCACTCATTTTCTATTCCTGCCGTAAAGGTTAATTAGCAAACAGCGTTTATGGGAGACGTTATTTAAGTCTATCGGAGCATGGCAAAATTTGCTGATAAAGAAGAGACACCCCCTCAGCACCAAGGATCTCAAGGCCCTCCTCGATGAGGCCGCAAGGGTTGCCCCCACAGTGGCAAACCATATCGATAAGAAGAGGGGTATTGAGTTGCTGGAGCTCGAGAGCGGTGAGAGGCTCTTCTACCAGAACGGTAAACCGCTGCTGATCGAGCATGACGGCAAGATTATGCCGTCGCTGGCGATGCCTCAGCAGCTTCTTGATGCCCTCCCCAAGGTGGTGGTGGACATGGGTGCGGTCCCCTTCGTGGTGAATGGAGCAGCCATAATGGCCCCCGGCATCCGCGCAGTCCAAGAGGGGACAAAGGTCGGCGATGTTGTCCTGGTGGTGGATGAGAGGCATTCAAAGGGTTTGGCCATTGGGGTGCTGCTGATGGAGAGGGACGAAATACTGGCCAAGAAGAAGGGGAAGGCTGTGAAGAACGTTCACCATGTGGGCGACGAGATCTGGAACTCCACAAAGGCATGCGGCTCCTGAGGGGCATCGGCCGCTAGACCTGAAGGATTTTTGGGCAGAGAGTCTCGGCTGAAACTAACAATTTCGCGAAATGCACCCGATTCCTATGATGATTTGATGTAGGGGGACCTGTTTTATGGCGAAAATAATCAGAAAGGAAAGTACAACTGCAAGGTGCAATGACGATGAAGTGGTTCAAGGATGGATTGTTGGCCCTGAGCCGGCCGAAGCCCATGCTCACCATATACGAGGACCCTGGTGGCATGCAGGCGGAGCCTGAGATGAAGAAGCTGGATCGCTACGCTTCGGACGACGCTTTTGCCACAGTGACTCTATACCGCGCCCAGATGTGCTTCATTGTGGAGGTCTTCGGGGCTAGCATGACATTCTGGGAATTTTTCAGGACAGAGGAGGAGGGGAAGGCGGCTTTCAGATCCTACCGCCTTCTGATCAGCAGGGCAGCTGCCACCGGCAGGGTGGCATTCTAGCAGGGTGACCCTGTCACTTGACCCTCAGCCTGTCGCCCACCGACGGAGCCGAGGCGTCAACCCTGAAGAAGCGCCTGATGCAGTCGGCCATGCCAAGGCACTTCGACTCCTCGCCGTGGACAACCAGCACCTGCTTCGGCCTTGGAGAGACACTGTTCACAAACTTGAGCAGCTGCTTCCTGTCACTGTGCCCCGAGAAGCCGTCAACGGACTTGACATCCATCTTCACCTGGACGACATCCATCTTGCCCATGGAGTCGCTGAGCGGGATCTCTCTGAGCCCCCTCAGTATGGACCTGCCAAGGGTTCCCTCTATCTGGT
>CAYZHK010000106.1:0-2701 GCA_964477685.1 uncultured Nitrososphaerota archaeon | reverse complement strand
TAAACGTGCGGATCGTGATCCTCCGAGTAGTCTGGGATCCCAACGGAGCCGATGACGTATTCGTCCGTCTCGCGCTCTATGGTCCTGAATGCATCCCGCACTTGAGACAGATCAATCGGCCCTGGCACTTGTGTGTACGCCGCGATGCCAGCCTCGTCATCCAGAAACGAGGCTGAACTGGCCATCTCAGCCCCGGCCGCGCTTGCCATGCCTACAAAAGGCGGGGCCTGGAGGCTGAAGACATTGTCGTCATTGACCAGCGTATTGGGCCTGTTGACGAGCCCAAAGGCCAAGAGCAAGATGGCAACCACCATGCCAGCGAATAAAGGTCTGCGAATGCTTTTTGTATTCATCTTCTGGTTCCTCCTGAGAAATGGCATCAAACTATCTCTACTATAATAGGTCCTCTTTTATGAGGAGTTCCTGCACCTCTTCAATGAACTCTAGGAGCTCAACCTCCCGTCTCCCGTCAACGCTGATGTCATGCTCGTCCGGATGCTCGAAGGGGTGTTTGTGCCACAAGCCCCTGATCCCATCACGAGCGAAGACGCGTTGTTGCTCCAAGACAACTAAGAGGTTGGTCATATCCGAATGGTCATTCCGATAGACCTGAATGAACAGGTCTGCTCGAATCCAAAGACGTGCTTTGATCAGATGTCCGGTCAGATCCAAGACCTCAATCTGATGAAAGAGGGGATGTCGAGCTAGGCTTCTTAACCCTTCTTGGATGCTGGCAACCGTGATCATGAGGCAGCTTGCTGTTCTGATAAGGATAGCGCCTTCTGCAGGGTCTCGATCTCCTCCCGCATATCCTTCATGCCAGTCGTGGCCATGTCCCAGTCGAAGAAATCCTGCTCCACCTCAAAAGATGGCTTCCGCATCAACTCGGACCCGGCAAACTCCTCAAAGGACAGGCCGTACTTGCGACGAAAATTCCTGTCCATCAAGCTATACTTAGCGTATCGCCTTCTTGCCTCAGTCAACAGCAATCGAGCCAGACTCCAAGTATAATTCCCTGTTGGCTCCAGCCGCTCCAGCGATTGTTCTAACGTCTTGGCCATGGCCATGAGACTCTCTCCCCCCTTCGCAGCAACGCTCTTCCCCACTTTAGTTTTGCCGTAGGACCTTGACAAAATAACGAGGGTGGTTAAGCTGATAGGTACCCAATCCCTTCAAGGAGGTACCTGCCATGCATAACCGCCTCAGGATCATTATAGCACTGGTCATAGGGATAGCTCACCCCCTCACCCTGGCCAACTTTCTGCCGATGAAGGGTAGGTGGGTTGGGGAGCAGGGCTGGCCGGTCCTGGGAGCTTGTATCTTGACAGAGGAGCTGCGTTTCCTGATCCTCTACCATTCCCAGCAGCCTCCCTTCTGGCCGCCCGCTCGAAGGGTGAAGGGGCGCAAGATTCGCCGTAAGAGGCCACCACACCCCCACCTTCCCCTGAAGCCCGCTGAGGAAGAGGAGCTTGAGCAGCCTCCAGAGGGGTGGCCCAAGAGCCCGCATGAGTTGCTTGACCGTGAGGCGTGTGTGGCTCTCTTCGAAAGGGTGCGTTGGGCCCAGGGGGTGGTCTGTCCCCGCTGCGGAAGTTGGGCCATCCGACAGATACCCCCCAGGACACAGGCGGGGTTGCAATGCTACCACTGCTTGGCGTGCCAGAGCCTCTTCCATGCGGCCACCGGCACCCTCTTTGAGCACAGCCCTCTGTCGCCCACCCAATGGATGGTGGCTTTGCTGAGTTTCGCCCAAGCGGACTCGGCGCTGGAGAGGGCTGACCAACTGGCTGTCAGTCGTCGCATCGGAGAGCGCTGGCAGCGGCTTTTCCAGGTGATACTCTACCAACAGCGGCCCCAAGAGCCCTTGACCGGTGAGGTGGAAGTGGATGAGCTCTATCACATCAGTGGCTACAAGGGGCATCCCAACGGACTGAATCCGCCCCGTCCTCCCCGCCGTCGTCGTCTGAAGCGACGAGGGCGGGGGGAGTTGGGAGAAGGACAAGCCTCCCATTGTGGTGCTGGTGAAGCGGGGCGGTCCCATTCGCCTGCGGGTGCTGACCAACCTGCAAAAGGCCCAATGCGCCCTTGGCTGTCGACCCAGATCGAGCGGGGCAGTCGGGTGTACACCGACGACTATGACATCTACGACTTCCTCAGCCAGGCAGGATATGGGCATCGCAGCGTCGACCATGCGGCTGGGGAGTACGCCCGGGGGCGTGTCCATTGTAACACCGCTGAGGCGATCTGGTCGCTGTTGCGACCTTACCTGTGCACCTTCCGTGGGGTTTCCAAGCTCTACTTGCCACTCTACGTGGCTGTGTTCGAGTTTCAGTATAACCATCGCCATCTGACCACCTGGCAGCAAGCAGGGGTACTGCTCCAGCGCGTGTTCCAGGCCGATGGAGCAGAAATCCGTAAAGTGGTGCGTGAAAATGCTATCATGGAGTACTGTCAACTCCCAACATAGGCTCTATCCTCCTAAAGTGGGGAAGAGCGCGCAGCAATTATGCTGTGAAGGGGACGGGCCAACTGACCTCCTGGCCCGTCCCCTTAGCGGCCTACTTCCCATACACCTCCGGGTTAACACAGGTGGGCAGCCGCTCACCTTTCAGCCCGGCAATGAGGTTCCGGGCCGCCATCTCCGCCATTTTGCCCCTGGTAGCGTGGGAAGCGCTCCCAATGTGGGGCACGATGATGATGTTAT
>CAYZHK010000105.1:0-2734 GCA_964477685.1 uncultured Nitrososphaerota archaeon | reverse complement strand
TCCTAGCAGAGGCAGCTTAATCACCCCCCTTTCCAAGTCATTTTGGCCACACCCTTTTAATTTTGACCACTCTTATCCTCCTATAGCTTCCCTATGGAAGGTCGGAAAGGCCCATCTACCGTATGCACAAATAGTGGGCCAGAAGGTTAGGCTGCACCGCCTCCCATCCCCATTGTCTTCCTGACCAGGCTGTTAATCTCCTCCAGCTCATCTGCGAGAAGTTCGCGCACCTTACCCCGCAACCTGCCGATGCTCCGAACCTTCCCAGGCCCTCCTGCCTCCAACCACTCTGCCACCTTCTCGCTGCACTCCCTCCCCAGCTCCGCCAGCCTCCGATGAACCGCATCCTGCGGGTCGAACTGTGGGATGGGGAGTTCGAGTACTTTCTTGTGGATGTGGCGAGGCCCCCACTGCCCCCGCGCTTGCATGGGCTTGAGTTTCTGGTCAATAACGGGCGCATTCAGTACCGCTGCCAGGTAGTGAGCCCCAGCCTCATCGTCCGTTTCCAAGTGATAGGTCACCTCGCTCGCGATAATCCCCCTTGCCTCCAGCCTCTGCCCGCCTATCTCGAACTCGACGGGTTGGTTCTCCACCACGCAGGCGCAAAGGTAAGTGGCTGAGGTCGGGTAGAGCACTCGGTATCTGGCTTAGGGGTTTTGTGCCGTGAGCTTACGGCGGTAGTCCAGCCACTCGATGATGCCCATCCGCCCCGCTTTCTCCCCCCGCCGTTCCTCCCACTCAGCCTGGGCCACCTCCAGCCAGTGGGCGAGATGAAGGTAACCTTTCCCCTGTGCCTCTTCAGCAGTAAGCAGGACGTAACCCGTCCCCTTCGGCTCGACGGGCAGAACCACCAGGCGGAAGGGGAGATGGCCAAAGGGGAGGAGGTCGGTGGAGAGGATGGTAGCGTAGAGGAAACGGGCCTCCACGTTCCCCTTCATCACTAATCCCTCGTAGGCGGCCTTGGCTTGCCTCTTAGCCCGCTCCGCCGTCTCCAAGGGCGGCAGGGAAGGGTCGAAGCCCAGAGGCGAGGCTTTCACCTCCACAAACCAACACGAGCGTGGGACGAGGGTCGCCCCCTGGCTGAAACGGTCTCGGTAGGGACTGGCCCCTGGCAACATCGCCCTTTCCGTGGTGGCCCAAAAGGTGCGCTTGCCCCTTCGGTTGAGGAAAAGCTGCGCATCAGCGACTTTGAGGGCTTCTGTCGCTTCGTCGAGGTCGGCGTTTCGGCGGGGGAGTGTTCCACGAAAAGTCAAGCACGGGAGGTAGGACCGAAGCGGCGCTTCGCCCCTACTGGCAAGCACCACACAGGCGGGGACGTTGAAGAGGGGCTCCACCTCCTCCAAATCCCAGATCTCCTCGAACCCCACCCTTGCCTCCGTAAAGGTGAACTTCCCCTGCCGGAAGGCGTCGTGCTGGTCGGCGGTGAAGATGCTGCGGGGGAGGACAAAGGCGATGGCCCCACCCGGCTTGAGGTAGAGTTCTGCCGCCCGCAGGAAGAAGAGCGTCCCCAACTCCATCTGGGTGATGAGCTCGGCCTTGCCGAAGAGGAGGTTGTAGGTCTGAGTGATGTGTTTCTTGAGGAACTTCTGGTACTCCCCCTGTTCCACGTAGCGGTAGGAGAGCCAGGGGGGATTGCCGACCACGAAGTCGAACCTGTGTCTGAGGAAGAGGGGCTTGTAGATGTTCTTTAACACGAAGGCCCAGATGGTGTCCCGTTTAGCCTGGATGAGGCTTCGCAGCGTTTGGGCGATGTGGAAGATGGCAGCATGTAGGGGCGACAGGCCTGTCGCCCCTACGGCCAGCGCAGGGAAGCGGGCTCGGAGATAATTGGCGAACTGTTCCTCAGTCACCTCCTCCATCTGGACGGCGAATTCCCTGGCAGCCTCGATGGCCTCGTCGTAAAGGGTGGGCTCCTCTACCAGCTTTTCGGGCAGGTGGACAGTTTGGTCATCTAATTGCACCCTATAGCCAGGAAGCGGCCTCTCGAAAGAGAGTTGTAGCTCCCGCTCCGGGAGGCGGATGGCATCGGCCAGGTAGATGGGGATGGCTACCTTCCCACGCCGCTTCTTCAAGAGGTCGCCCAGCGCCAGGATGTAGTTGGTCTTGGCCACAATAACCGCCAGGGGATGGATGTCCAGGCCGGCCACGGCGCCGAGGATGTGCCGAAAGGTTTGGGCCGAATCGCCCAGGCGCTCCCGCTTCTCTCGGATGGCCGAATAGAGGAAAGTGCCTGAGCCACAAGCGGGGTCGAGGACCGAGCCCTCAGCGTTTCGGTCTAGGAGCGCATTAACCATCCTGTGAGCCAGCCAGTCGGGGGTGTAGTATTCGCCCAGGTCGTGGCGAGCCTTGGGGTCCACCAGTTCCTGATAGAGGGATTTCAACACGTCTTCGGAGAGCTCCCTCAGATTGTAGTTGGCCAGGAGGTTGTAAAGCCTGCGGCTTACCTCGATCCCCGTTTCCCGGACACTTTCCCGCGCTATCCAGGAGAAGAAATCCTCCTCCAGGAAGTTCTCGACGCCCTGCTCTTTGAAGAACTGTCCCTCCAACACTCTCGTCAGGGTGTGGTCGTCGGGAGGGGAGGAGGGCTCGGCCAGACGCATCCAACTGACGAGCTTGGCCAGGGTGGCAAGGTAGGTATGGCGGATGAAGAGCTCCTCATCGGCCACGGGACCGCCATAAGTGATGCGGAGGTATTTCTCCCAGCTTGAGTAGACGACCTCGAGTAAGGGCGACC
>CAYZHK010000104.1:0-2763 GCA_964477685.1 uncultured Nitrososphaerota archaeon | reverse complement strand
CCAAAAGGAGGAGCGGGTGGGTGTAGGCCTCCCGCAAGGCCCTGGCCTGCTCGAAGAGCCTCCGGTCCAGTATCGAGCCTGCAAAGTCCTCCAGGGTCTTCCTTTCGACAGCCACCTCCTCGGAGATCACGTAGTCCCCCACCTTGAGGCTCTTGAATTCCATGGAAACCCCCAGCCGGGAGAGCTCGGCGACCATGAGCGAGGCCTTCTCCCGGTGGTCAACGACAAGCCTCACCGGCTCCGCCCTTGCCCCCCTGGGGATGAAGCCCACCAGCGTCCTCTGCTCCTCCCTTCCCGCCCCGTTATCCAACCTGCCCATACCCCCCTATCTGTGGGGCAAGCATAATTAATCGCTCCGCCAGATATGGGGTTATGGCAGCCCTGAAGCGTGGGATCCTAATCGCCATCGAGGGCATCGACGGCGCCGGCTCATCCACCCAGACCAGGATGCTGGTGGGCTCCCTCCTTGCCAGGGGCTACCCTGCCGTGGCCACCAAGGAGCCCAACCCCGACGGCCACGTCGAGGCTGCCATCAGGGCCCTCCTCCGGGAGGAGGGGGCCCTGCCGGTCCTGGACGCACTCCTCTTCGCCGCTGACAGGGTCGAGCACGTGGAGCGTTTCATCAGGCCGTGGCTCCGGGAAGGGAAGGTCGTCGTCACCGACAGGTACCTTGAGTCGACCCTGGCATACCAGGCAGCCCAGGGGCTGGACCCCCGCTGGATCCTTTCGATGAACCGGGGGGCCATCAGACCCGACCTCACCTTCATACTGGACGTGGACCCTGCCCTCTCCTTGCCCCGGAAGAACCTGGAGCCCGACCGCTTCGAGCAGGTGGAGTTCCTGAAGAAGGTCAGGGCCAACTTCGCCAGGAGGGCGAAGAGGATGGGATACCCGGTGCTGGACACATCGAGGCCGAGGGAGGAGGTCCACAGGATGATCGTGGACTCCGCCCTGGAGGCCATCGGGAAATCAGTATGAGACCCGGGCCGACTCGGGCAGCTTCCCGAGCGCCCTCTCAGCCGCCTCGCTGACCCTTTCCCTGTTCCTCTCGTAGGTGTAAACCCTCACGATGTTGACGAAGCCCCTGAGGACCTCTATGGTCTTGGAGAGCTTGGTGGCCCTGAAGAGCCTCTTCCCGCTACCGCTCCCGTCGACGATGGGGATCTCCATGGGGTCAAAGTCGATGGTGTGCCTGTAGGGTATGGAAGGCAGCGAGGGTGTATCTATGAAGACCTCCCCCGCCGGGACTCCCGCCATGCTGGCAAGCTCCTCCTCCACCTGGCCCCTCAGGCTCTCCAGCCCGAAGAGGCTGCTGACGGCCTTGTCCTCGGCCTGGACCTCCCGCTCGTAGGCGCACTTGAGGAGCCTCCTCCTCTCCAGGTCTTTGATGATGCCCCTGGACTTGGGGCACCTCTTCAGCTCGCTCCAGGCGGTGTAGTCGTCGGCCTCTATGTAGTCCTGGGGGGTCCTGAAGGCGCAGAGGCCGATGTCGTCCTCCGCGGCCTCCATAGCCTTGACGAGCATTATCTGCGCAGCCCGGGCGGCCTTGTGGTAGTAGATGGCCCGGAAGGACTCTACCCGGGCTATGAGGAACGCCTCCAGGGCCGGCAGCGCCGCGCTGTTGACCACCAGGTTCCCGTCGAAGACCTCCATGGTGTAGATGAGCCTATAGACATCGATATTGCCGTACTGCGCCCCGGTGTGGTGGGTGTCCCTCATCAAAAAGTCCATCTTGTCCACGTCGACGGCGCTGGATATCATCTGGTTCACGAAGGGGGGGACCGCCGCCGCCCTTCCCACCGCCAGCTCCGCCACCGTGTCCGGGTCCAGGCCGCTGTCTGAGAGGATGTCCTTCAGCTCGGTGCCCTTGACTATCCATGGCGTCAGGTCCTCGTGGGTCTTGTTCAGCCTCTTGACCAGCACCTGCTCGAAGGTGTGGGAGAACGGCCCGTGGCCGAGGTCGTGGAAGAGGCCCGCGATCCTCGCCATCTCCACCTCCTCCTCCGCCATTCCGACCGGGAGGGACCTGCCCAGGACCCCTGCCAGGTGCATCACACCCAGGGAGTGCTCGAACCTCGTATGGTTGGCCCCCGGATAGACGTAGTCCGCAAAGACCAGCTGCTTCACCCTCCGCAGCCGCTGCAGCGGCTGGGTATCCATGAGCTGCCTCTCCAGGTCCGAGACGTGTATGTAGCCGTGGATCGGGTCCTTGACCATGCCCCAGGGTTTCTTCATGCCTTTACCTTTCCCCGCTGCCTGCGTAAAAACCCTCCCCGCCTACCCGACCACTACCTTGCCTTCCCTTCCGTCCACCCTCACCCTGTCGCCGCTGCGGATGACCTCCAGGGGATCCGAGCCAAGCCTGTCCACTAGGGGGATCTCCGCCAGTATGCAGCCGGTGGCTATGATGGCCTCGGTCTCCCTGTTTATTATGGCGGCCGGCGCATGGCCATTCTTCCTGAGCTGGTACAGGACATAGGAGCCCACGGTGCTCCCCTTCCCCTTGGGGAAGACAAGGACCTTCCCAGTGATGTCCTGGCCGCAGAGGTCGTGGCCCTTCTCCCGGATGACCCCGGTCTTCGGATCAACCCCTCCGAAGAAGGAGATGCCCATGCTGGAGACCAGGGCCTCCCCCTCGCCGGCGAACCTGGCCACGGCGGCAGTGCTGATGCCGGTGTCGCTGGCGGCGGTCTGGGTGGGGCTGCGGCTGGTGCGGATCATTCCGCCCGCGCTGTTCTATCGGCTGATCACCTGGGGTCTACT
>CAYZHK010000103.1:0-2784 GCA_964477685.1 uncultured Nitrososphaerota archaeon | reverse complement strand
TTCATCAACAGCCACGATTAGTTGGTCTATGGAGAGGATATTTAAGGGTTTACAGAGCGGCGATTACGATGCATATTTAATCAGAAAGGAGTCATTGGGATATTGACAGATGTTGGGGTAAGGCCATTGAGGATACTGGTGGTCCTTGGGAGCGGGGGGCACACCGCCCAGATGATCAGGCTGGTGGCCATGCTCTCCCCCGACCATGCCTACTCCTACATGGTGGGGCTGGACGACCACCTGTCAGAGGCGAAAATAACGAGGGCCGGGGCTGTCTACAGGGTCCACAGGGCAAGGAGGCACGAGGACGGCCTCCCCAAGACCATCGTCAAAGTCGTGCGCCTTTCCTTCGAGTCGCTGGCGGTTCTGTGGAGGGCGAAGCCGGACGCCATAGTCAACGCGGGGCCGGGGACGGCTGTGCCGGTCGCGGTCCTGGGTAAGGTCTTCGGCAAGAAGGTGATCACCGTTGAGGACTGGTCGAGGGTCTACAGCAGGTCCAGGTCCGGGAACATCCTCTACCACTTCTCGGACCTCTTCTTCGTCCAGTGGCCCGAGATGCTCAAGCAGTACCCCAAGGCGGTCTATGCGGGGCGGCTGTCATGATACTGGTAACGGTGGGCTCGGTTGCCCCCTTTGACAGGCTTGTGGCGGAGGTGGATCAGCTGGCGGGGAAGGGCGCCATAGGCGATGTGGTGGCCCAGATAGGCAACGGCTCCTACATCCCAAGGAACGCCAGGTGGTTCCGCTTCGAGCATGGGCTTATCAAGTACTTCGGGGAGGCGGACCTGGTCATCACCCACAACGGTGCCGGGACCATCTTCGAGCTCCTGGCGCTGGGGAAGAAGACCATTGCCATACCCAACCCGGACACAATCCAGATGGAGAACATCGACATCGTCAAGAAGCTCAGCTCGGACGGGCACATAATCCTCTGCATGGATGTCGAGGGGCTGGGTAAGGCCATCGAGCGCGCCAGGTCCTGGGTACCAAAGCCCTATGCCGAGCCGCCCTGCAGGATCCCAGGGATAATCGAGGAGTTCCTCTCAGGCTCTGCCGAGCAGTGAATTGGCCAGAAGCCCGGCGCCGGCTATGATGGTGAGGAGAGGCGGCAGGCCGAAGGGCCCCGCCAGGACGCTTGCGTCCGACACATGGAGCGATTCCACGCCAGGGACCTCCCCCTCCCACGACCTGATGATGGAGCTGCAGGTCCCCCCTGGGTGGGTGCCCCGGGTGTGGGTCGAGACGATGGTCGCTTCCTCAACCCCGGCGCGGATCAGCGTCTCAGCCGCCTCCCTCTTCGCCGCCTCCAGGAGGCGGGCATCCCTCTTTGTTATCCCTTTGGTCACCTTTTCGAGGTCCACGCAGCCCGAAGGCTGGTCCTCGATCTTCACCATGATCCCCAGGATGTCGAAGGGGGCAGCGGCGAACCCCTTTTCCTTCAGTTTCTGGACAAGGTAGCTGGAATAGTGGGGGGACATCATGTAGCCCTCCCCCTCGGCATAGAGGGCCATGCCCAGCTCGGCATTCATCCCTATCCCCTTCATCACCCCGCCCACCGTCACGAAGGTGTCGGCGAAGAGCCCACCGCCCGTCCCGCCAATACCCGATCGCTGGAGGATGCGGGGCGTTTCTATGGCCCCTGCCGAGAGGATGACCGAGCCTCCCCTGAAGACCCTGCCGTCCTCGAGCTCCACGCCTGCCGCGCGGCCCGATTCCACCACAACCCTCTTCACCGCGGAGCCCGTGAGGACGGAGCACCCTTTCCTCCTGGCCTGCGAGATGTGGCTCAGCGAGGTCCAGCGGGCGCCGTTGGGGCATCCTGACGCGCAGAGGCCGCAGCCCTTGCACCTGGAGAAGTCGATGGCCTTTGGCATGACCTTCCAGCCCCTGTGCGCCCCGAGGAGGAGGCGGGTTCCCCTGCCGAGGTTCTCACCGGGGACTGGTCCGACCCCCATATCGGACTCGGCACCGGCATAGTGCGCCTCCAGCTCCGGGCATTTGCCGCTCCTCATGGCGTTGCCCATGGAGACAAGGGTCGTCCCGCCCAGGCAGCGGGTCTGCCAGATCTCCACCTCGCCCGGGGCGATGGTGTAGGCGCTCGCGGCCCTGCCGGGCGCGACCCTCTTGCCCCCCTCCAAGATGAGGACTCTCCTGCCGGCGGACGAGAGCTCTTTGGCGACGGCGGCACCACCTGCCCCGGAGCCCACCACGATAAAATCGCGCATTTCAACCACCGGGGAGCTTGACGGCCTCGTCGGGGCACTCCACATAGGGGATGGCGGCAACGGCACCTATCAGGCCCCTCTCCCCTGTGACCCTGGCGATGCTGACGCCGTTCTTGGCGGCGGCCTCCTCGGTATCCTGGACCGTCACCATCCCTGCTTTTGCCCGCTTGGCATAGGCCATGAGGGGGTCCGGCAGCATGATGCCGCTGAACCATGCCATCCCGGTCTCCTTGGAGAAGGTCCTCTCCCTGATGGCCGAGCGGAAATCCCTCAGGAGGGCTCCCCTGGAGCCCGGCAGGACGGCGAAGGATACGGCTATGGAGACGCAGTTCTGGGTCTTGAAGGGGTTCTGCGGGTAGAGCTGGACGATGGAGTGCTCCAGGAAGTCCACCCCGGGCTTCCTGGAGAGCTCAAAGGCGATCTCGTTCACCAGCGACCAGGTGGCCCCCTCGTCCGCCTTGTCGGTGTCGTCGACGCCCACAACCACCTTCTCCTTCAGTGGGAGGACGAGCGTCGCCCTGCCGAGCTTCTTCCCCCCGCCCCACTCGCTCACCACAAC
>CAYZHK010000102.1:0-2815 GCA_964477685.1 uncultured Nitrososphaerota archaeon | reverse complement strand
GTCCCTGACCAAGAGGCTGGCCAGGGGGGCGAAGAGCGAGGCCGAGACCAAGATAATGGGGGAACTGGCAGAGGCAAGCGGCTTCCATTCGGTCACGGCCCTCTTCGACGAGTACGAGGAGAGGAGAACCCCCGAGGCGGTGGTGACCAAGATAGCCGACATCCTTTCCACCCTCCGGCAGGCCAAGGCGTACCGGGCCAGGGGCTACAGGGTTGGGGACATCGAGTCAGGATGCGTCGAGGAGCTGGGCGGATTGATGGAGAAGGTCGGGGACAGGCGCCTCAGGGAATTCCTTCAGAGCCTGCTCTGAGGGCTGCGCCAGAGATATAAAGCGGGCTCGCCTCATCTTGATTCATGCGGAAAAAGGATGCCAGCTCCGGCAATGAGATCCTCTACATGACGATACCTTCGGGCGTTGCCTATTCCATAATCGCAGAGGCTGTGAATAAGTTCGGAGTTGAGCTGGTGGAGAAGGACGTGGCCCTCCCGGGCTCTGCAAGGGACGAGATCGTCCCGAAGGCGTGGGTTCTGAAGGGGGACAAAAGATCCCTCGAGAAGAGCAGGGAATTCATGGCCCAGAGGATGAAGGAGCAGCTGAAGAGCTTCGAGTAGCCCTGAAGCCTAGGCCCTGTTGCCCTTCTTCTTCCCAGCGGCTATCTTCTTGCAGATCCGCAGGTCCTCCTCGGCCATCTCCCTTGCATAGTCCTCCATTAGCTCCGAGAAGGCGCTCAGGAGGAGCTGCTCGACTACGCGGCCCAGCGAGATGCCGCTCCCCCGGCAGAGGGCCTCGATCTCCGATGCGTGCTTCTCCAGGAATGGGGCCACGGGCTTCCCCATTGCGCCGGAGAGCTCGGAGACGGTCTTTCGCTTCGGGTAGCCGTTGAACTGCTCCATGGAAAAGGCCAGCGAGTATATCCCTGGGATATCGGAGCGCTCCGCCGTTTTCCGGATCAGCCCCAGTTCGACGAGGCGCCCCAGCCTATTGGTCAGGTCTCCCGCCTCGACCTTGAGGAATTCCCTCAGCACCGCTTCGGAGGCGGGGCCGTCCTGGAGGCAGAAGATCACCTCGCGGAGGCTCGCGTCCGAGAAGGCAGTGGCGAAGCCCAGCAGTTTTTCGTCAGGTATCACTACGCTTACCATTCTTGTCACCCATTGACCTAAGGAACTTGCGGATCTTGACCAGCATCACCTTGGCCTCCTCCTCGTTCGCAGGGTAGGGGACCCTTATGCTGGGGATGCCACGCTGCTTGATTATGTAGAGTATGAACTCGTTTGTCCGCGCGCAGCTGGCGCAGCCGAAGAGCGCCTCGGGATCCTCGACGATTATGGCGCCGTCGGCCTCCTCTATCAGAGGCCCGATCAGTGCCAGCCTCCCCCTGACGCCGGAGGGGACTTCGATGGCGGCATACTTGAGGCCCCGCCTGGGGAATTCCGGGGTGATGTTCATGGGGGGTGAGTCAATCTCGGGCTTCTGAAGGTTCTTTTGCACCTCGTCGCCCAGCCCGAGGGGCTCGTGGCCCTCGCGCTTCACCAGGTCGTAGAGTATGAGGCTATTGGGCGGGAATATGAAGATTTTCGCCATTGTTTCCTCCTCCTAGCACAAGCTCTCCGCTCTCCACCTTGCTCAGCCAGAACTTCGTCTTCATCACTATCTCATTCAGCTTCTCCCTGGGGGCGGTGACCCCCCTCACCACGCCGGTCACAAGGTCCACGATCTCACCTGCGCACTCCACCTTCCCCGGAGGGGGGCGGACCAGCCGTGTGATTATCCCGACCTTTGCAAAATCCTCATAGTCCACAGGAGCCTCGCAGACGATTATTGTGGGTATCTCGGAAAACCTCAGGAATGCCTTGGCCTTGTAGACAACATGGCCGCTGATGCCCCCCAAGTGGAAGAGGGCGATCTTGAAGCGCTTTATCTGGAGCATCTCCTTCTCGTTTATCGCTGCCATCGACCCCCCTGGGGCGCCGCTGTAGGGGGAGTCCATGGGGACCCCGGAGCCGGATTCCAGCACCATCACGCTAGTCCTGATGCCCTGCTCCCTCAGGCCATAGGTTATCTCGCAGACCGGTTTCGTGATGTGTCGCTTGCCGGGAGACATGGCAACGGCCACAACCTCAAACTTCTCAGACTCGGATATCGTCCCCCGCTGGGCCAGGCCTCCACCTTCGCCGAGGCCCTGCGCCTCGCGGCAATCGACTATTTGGGCGTTCCTCCCGAACTGGTCCTGCAAGCTTAGCACCTTTGTGTGGATATGCCGGCGACAGTGCCCTATTCATGCAGCCTGTCTTTAATCTTTCTTCTCGGGCCCCGCTCTGCCGGCCAGATAGTCCTTGAGGGTCGGCTTGGGCTTGACGAAGCGCCCGAAGCGGATGTCATAGCCGAAGGGCATCATCTGATCCAATACTGGTTTTAGCTCCCTGACCACAGCCTCGTGGTCGGCGCCGGGCTTCAGGATAACGACGAACCTCCCTACGAGGTGGCCGCCACCTCTGTAGGTATAGTTCTTTGTGAGAACATCGTCCACCTGGTCCAATTCCCTCACTATTGCCGAGAGGTCCTCTGCTTTCTTCGGGTCTATGAGTCTCCTCGGCATTATGTCAATGTCTGGCACTCCGGTGAAGGCGGGCATGAACAGCACCGAGAATATAAGGTTAATTAGTCTTTTATAAACTAATGCTAGATGTCGGTGGTCATCGTTTGAGGGTCACTCTTGATGGCGCGGCTGCGGATGTCGAGCCCGGGATCACGGTGGAGGCCCTGGCAAAGAGGGTGAGGGTCAGCCTGGTTCCAGGGTGCGCTATAGCCCTTAAG
>CAYZHK010000101.1:0-2816 GCA_964477685.1 uncultured Nitrososphaerota archaeon | reverse complement strand
TTATTAATACACTTAAACAGTTCCCCGCCCGCCCCCTTGCCTGCCTCCCGGAATTTGGCGACAGGCTCAAAAGCCGACGGCGGGAGAATATAGCCCATGAAGGTGCTGGTCACCGGCGGGGCAGGCTTCATAGGCAGCCATCTGGTCGAGGCGCTCCTCCTCCGCGGCCACGAGGTGTCGGTCCTGGACAACCTCAGCACGGGGTGCCACGCCAACCTGGCCGACGTCTATTCCAGGATCCAGTTCACAGAGGGGGACATAATGGACGATGGGCAGGTAGAAGCGGCCCTGAAGGGGGTGGATGCCGTTGCCCACCTGGCTGCCCTCACCAGCGTCCCCGAGTCCTTCAGGATGGCTGCAAGGTACCGGGAGATCAACGCAGGCGGGACCCAGAAGGTTGTGAACCTCTCTGCCTTCGCCGGCGTAAGGAGGTTCGTCTTCGCCTCCTCCTGTGCCGTCTACGGCGCCCCGCTCAGGCTCCCCGTGGCCGAGAAGGAGCCCCTCAAGCCCATGTCCCCCTATGCCGAGTCGAAGGCATGGGCAGAGGAGGCCGTCGGCCGGGCAGCCACAAGGACCATGGGCACCTGCATCCTCCGCCTCTTCAACGTCTTCGGGCCCAGGGCCCCAGCGAACCAGTACTCGGGGGTCATAAGCCAGTTCGCCTCAAGGCTGAGGCAGAACCGCCCCCCGGTGCTGTACGGGGATGGCGAGCAGAGCCGCGACTTCATCTTCGTGGCTGATGCCGTGAGGTACTTCGTGGCAGCACTGGAAGGGAAGGCCGTTGGGACCTACAACGTCGGCACAGGGACGGCGACGACAATAAACCAGCTGGCGGCCGCCATGATCAACATCACCGGAAGGAAGCACCTCCGGCCGGTGCACGCCGACGCGCGGAAGGGGGACATCCCCAACAGCAGGGCGGACATGAGGGCGTCGGTGAGGGCCTTCGGCCTGGAGCCAAGCAATACCCTGGTGCAGGGGCTCGTGATAACCCTCGGCTGATTGTCAGCCATTCGAAATTCAGGGAGGCGACCCTTCGTCGCCTCAACTGTTAAACAGTTCCACGATGAAAAAATACTCTTTTATCCAGATAACTGTAGAACAGTCCGCGGAGAGGTGCGAACCTTGGGGAAGATAGCGCGGAAAGGGAGTGGGGCCCGGTCTCCACAGGCAGCTGCTGTTGCGGTGGCGAAGGAAGAGCTGGTGGAACAGGACGTATTCATGGTTGACTGGTGCGAGTGCGGAAACCTGGTGACGGCCAGGGCAAGGGCGCTCCAGGATCCAAACCCGGCGGTGAAGAAGAAGTGTTTCAACTGCCTCATCCATGACCGCAACGTTGGCACTGTCAAAAGGACCGCCGAAGGCTGGGAAGCATGATGCCGGACAGGGCGTACGGCAACGCCTCTGGGAGGGGTCCTGGCTGATGGCGCAGAAGAAGATGGCCGGGAGCCATGGCAGGGCCCCGGACGAGAGGTGCGCCTGCGGGAGGAGGGTCACGCCGCTGGCGAAACGCCTCCAGGACCATACGCCTGGGGCCAAAAGGAAATGCCTTACCTGCCTGGTCAACGACCGGGAGGTCAAGCTCGTAACCCTCTAGGGGCGGTCGCTGAAGCCCTCCAGGAAAGTCCCTCCCTGCCCGGCGGAACAGCCCACGCAGAGATCAGGAACCTGCAGCGGCTGGACCAACGGCATTCTGGGCATATCCTACTGCCAACTGTGCCTTCGGGTTCCGGCCTTCCGGGTGTGGTTGAAACTCCCCCGAAGGAAAGGGCGATACTCCTCCAGGGCATGAGGACCATGGCCCTCAGAGACCTCAGTCGCTCATGACCTGTTCGAACCTGAGATTGGGCACCTTACCCCTCACCAGGGTCCCAGCTATCAGGGGGAGCAGGTGGAGGTGCCCTGCCACATAGGATGGGCGCAGGTAGAACTTCATATAGGCCCGCGCCAGCATCTTCTTCAGCATGGGGGCAGTGTAGCCGAAGGCCTCGTACTTCACCACCGGCTGGAGGGTGGTGTACCTGCTCCAGTCCTCGGTGGCCAGCAGCCCGGCAGCCTTCAGCCTGTCGTATATGGGGGTGCCGGGGAAGGGCGTGAGGATGGTGAACTGGGCATAGTCAGGATCGAGCTCGGTGGCGAAGTTCATGGTCTGACCCATCTCGCCAATGGTCTCCCCGGGGTAGCCGAGCATGAACGACCCGATGGTCCTCACCATGCACTCCTTCGCTGCCCTGAAGGCCGCCCTCACCTTCCCCAGCGTTATCCTCTTGTTCATCAGGTCCAGCACCCTCTGGGAGCCCGACTCCGCCCCGAAGTAGAGCTTGGAGAGGCCTCCCCCCCTCATCTCCTCCAGGATCTCCCTGTTGACGGTGTCGACCCTTGAGGAGGCCACCCACCTCACGTCCAGCCGCCTCTTCCTCATCTCCCCGGCGAATTCAATCGCCCTCTTCCTGTTGAGGGTGAAAATGTCGTCCACCAGCTCCACCTCGGCGATCCGGTACTTTTCCCTGAGCATCGCCACCTCGTCCGCTACGTTGGCAGCCGACCGGCACCTGAAGACCGTGCCGAGGATCCTGGAGGAGGAGCAGTAGGCGCAGGCAAAAGGGCACCCCCTGCTGGTTACCATGGAGCCGATGGTCCTCTTTTGCCCACCGACCGTGTACCTATCGAAGGGCACCAGGTGCCTTGCCGGCAGGGGGAGGGTGTCCAGGTCTTTGATGAGCGGGCGGGGCGGTGTCAGCCTGACCCCGTCCCCCTCCGGGTTCCTGTGGGCGATGCCGGCGATCCTCGACACCAATGCGGAGAACTGGCGCCTG
>CAYZHK010000100.1:0-3009 GCA_964477685.1 uncultured Nitrososphaerota archaeon | reverse complement strand
CCCTTGCAAAGGGCAAGGGGGGAAGGGGGTCCATACACCTGCTGGTGGAGACCGCCAACATTCTGAGGGGGATATACCTTGACCTTGGCTTCAGCGAAGCGGTCAACCCCATGATAGTGGACGAGGCGGACATCTACAAGCAGTACGGCCATGAGGCCCCCGCGATACTGGACCGGTGCTACTACCTTGCGGCGCTCCCGAGACCGGACATCGGCATGGGAGCGGACAAGATCAGGGCCATCGGCAAGCTTGGCGGCCCCACAGACAAGGAGAGCCTGGCGAGGCTGGGGGCCATCTTCCACGACTACAAGAAAGGGAAGATCGACGGGGACGATCTGGTAGAGAAGATGGCTGAATCCATGGGCATAGCCGACGAGACCGCCCTAAGGGTCATGGACGGGGCGTTCCCGGAGTTTAGGAGGCTGGAGCCGGAGGCGTCAAGGCTCCTGCTCAGGTCCCACATGACAAGCGCCTGGTTCCTCACCTGCGCGGCAGTCCAGCACAAGCTGGAGATGCCCATCAAGCTCTTCTCGGTGGGGCTGAGGGCAAGGAGGGAGCAGCAGGAGGACGCGACCCACCTGAGGTTTCACCATGCAGCCTCGTCGGTGATCATGGACGAGGAGGTCTCGGTGGAGGACGGCAAGGCCGTGTCCGAGGATGTGCTGAAGCGGCTTGGCTTCAGTGGGGCGAGGATCGAGAGGAAGAAGGTCACCGCCAAGTATTACGCCCCGGAGACTGAGCATGAGGTCTTCGCCAAAGTGGAGGGGGGACGCTGGGTGGAGGTGATGGACTTCGGCCTCTATGGCCCCATCGCGCTGGCAAGGTATGGGATAGAATACCCGGTCCTCAACATAGGGATGGGGGTCGAAAGGATTGCGGCCCTGCTCCATGGCTTCACCGACATCAGAGAATTGGCTTTCCCCCAGTTTTACGGCCAGTGGGTCGTTTCAGACGCCGATCTCTGCCGGCAGATCTCCTTCATCGAGGAGCCATCCACGCCCGAGGGGAAGGCCCTTGAGAGGGCCATCGTGAAGTCCCTTGAGGAGCACAGGGATGCGCCAAGCCCCTGCGAATTCGTTGCATACCAGGGGGTGGTGGCAGGGAGGATGGTTTCGGTGTCGGTGTATGAGCCAGACCCCAACGTCAAGCTCGTCGGTCCGGCGGCGTTCAACGAGGTGGTCATCCATGGAGCCGGCATCCTGGGCATCCCCGAGAAGGGGATGGAAAAGGTTGAGGCGGTCAGGAAAGCAAGGGAGCAGGGTGTCAGGACCGGCATAAGGTACATTGACTCCGTTGCCAAGGCGGCTGCCGCCAGGGTGGAGCACGAGGGGAAGATCGAGTTGAGGGTGAGGATGGCGAAGCTCCCAAGCGATGTCAACATAAGGCTCTCCGAGGTCGGGGCGAGGTATGTCTCCGGCCGCCAGGGCAAGGTGGACCTCAGGGGACCGGTCTTCATAGGGGTCCGATCGGAGACCGGCTGAGGCGGCACCATTCCGGAGCCTTTATCTCAGGCTGGGGGTCCTAGAAGCTACGTTGGTGGGATGCATGGACGCCTTGGACTGGGCAGCCCTCTATGCCATATTCAAGATGGGGGGGCACAAGAGGCAGGTGCTCCTGGGTACATCGGATTTTGGGAAGATCCTGGGAACCTCCCAGCAGACCGCGTCGCGCCGCCTGATAAAGCTCCTGGAGGAGGGGTACATAGGCCGTGAGCTCACCCCCAAGGGGCAGTACATCACCATAACAGAGAAGGGGCTCGATGCCATCAGGGACGTCTACAGGGCGCTCAGGCTCGGTCTGGAGGAGAAGCAGAGGGTGATCCACATCAATGGTGTCGTCTTCTCCGGCTTCGGCGAGGGGGCATACTACGTCTCCAAGTCCGGCTACAAGGACCAGTTTGAGGAGAAGCTGGGCTACAGGCCCTTCCCAGGCACCCTCAACATCAAGCTGAGGGCTGTGGCGGACATGAAGGCGCGGGCGAGCCTGGAGCAGATGCCCGGCCCCACTATCGCTGGCTTCAAGAATGGGGAGAGGACCTACGGGGACGTGAAGTTCTTCAAGGTTCTGATAAACGAGAAGGCCTCCGGCGCCCTGCTGCTCATCCACAGGACCCACTACGGCCAGGACGTACTCGAGGTGGTCGCGCGGGAGTCTCTGAGGAAGGCGCTGGGGCTCAAGGACGGCGACCTGGTTCAGATCAAGGTGTTGCCCTGCTAGCAGCGGCAATCCTCAGACGAGTAGACGATCTTCCTGATGGAGGATGAGCTGACATCGCCATATTTCTTCAGCATCACGACCTTTGCAGACCTCACCTCGCTCTCCACAAGCTTCGCCAGGTCCTGCTGGTCGTAGCCGAGGGCTATGATGTCGGGCTTGACCTCCCTTATGATGCGGGCAGTGTCGAGACCAGGGCCGCCCAAGACGGCCCTGTCGACGGGTTTGAGCCCCTCCACGAGGGCCCTCCTGTGCTCCTCGCCCATGACTGGGTTGTGGCCCTTCCTCTTCCGAATCGTGGCGTCCCTTGCGACCACGACCACCAGCTCCGCCCCCTCACCGCCCAGTTTCTTTGCCTCCTCCAGATACCTGAGGTGCCCGTAGTGTAGGAGATCAAAGCATCCGGCCGCCAGAACCTTCTTGCCCATCGCTGCTCACCCCTCTCGCTCGAATTCCCACTCGTACCTGAGCCACCCCATGTTCCTGCAGGCATCGAGGAGGCCCTCACTGTAGGCGATACATACGAGGGCTGTAATAAGGTCACCCTTACCGTAGTAGAACTTGCTGTCGGCAAGGTACTGCCTGGAAAGCTTTATGTTCTCTTCCATGGATTTCCTCTGGGCTGGGTCGGCAGGGGGGATCTGCTCCATGGTGCTAAAAACCCGCTCGGTTCCGCAGATGTAGCGGTCCAGCTTCCGGCTAGCCTCTTCCTCAAATGTCATAGATTCTTCTCCACCAGTTCCTTCGGGACCGCTGAGAAGAGCATGAGGGCCTCAGCCTCCATGAAATGGAGCC
>CAYZHK010000099.1:0-3351 GCA_964477685.1 uncultured Nitrososphaerota archaeon | reverse complement strand
AACGACGGCGCAGCCGCCGCCGCGGGGCGGATTGTGGTCCACACCGACGGGGACGCCGTCGCCCCGGAGGACTGGCTGGAGACCATCCGCTCCCTCTTCAGGGGCGACGTGGTCTGCGTCTGCGGGCCCGACTCGCCGAGGGAGGCCGATGGGAAGTACCGCGCCCTCTACGGGCTGATCAACTCCTTCTCCTGCATGGCCTCGCTGATGGGCTTCGTCTGGACTCGGGGCGCAAACACCTCGGTCAGGAGGGACGCCTTCGTCGCCGTGGGGGGCTACTCCGACCTCCCGATCCTGGACGACGGCGAGCTGGGGCTGAGGCTGAAGAGGGTCGGGAGGCTCGTTTACTCCCCCAGGGTCGGGGTGAAGGTCTCCATGAGGAGGTTCAGGAAACACGGCATCTCGTCCATCTTCTCCCTCTGGCTGAGGAACGACCTCATGATGCTGGTGGCCCGGAGGAGGCCCAGTGCAGGGCGGGGCTACCACAGGGAAACCTATTGAGCCAGGGGGATGGGCGGCATGTCCGACTTCGAACCCAACCCGGACCAGCCGGGCCTCAGGATAAGGCTGAAGCGGTCCTCCCAGCTCATCTGGGCGTTGAACGTGGCCGGGGGCATCTTCACCGTCTTCTTCATCACGATGCTGGCCCGGACGGTCCCCGTCCAGGACTATGCCGACTGGGTCCTCATCATAAGGTACGTGGGCTACTTCTCCATCCCCGCCGTCGTCTACTCCTACTGGCTCCCGAGGAACGTAAGCCGGGGCTTCAACACCGCCCGGACCGCCCTCTACGCAGCGCTTGCCCTCGGGGGAATTTCGGTGCCCATATACCTCGGCCTCATCCGCCTGGTCTCGCTGAAGCTGGATGAGCCCTTTGCCGCCGTTGCCATCGCCGCCGCCATCCTCTTCCTGGAGTACCTCAACGCATTCCTGACCAGCCTCTCCTACGGCCACTCCCCGCAGATCTACGGCTACGGGCAGTTCGCCTTCAAGTCCGTCCAGGCTGTGGCGGGCTTCGCCCTTGTGGCCTCCCTCCTCCTGGGGCTCACCGGCGTCGTCCTCGCCGTCCTGGCCGGCAGGGTCGCACTGGTCGCGGTCATGGGCTACCTCAACAGGGGCAAGATCCGGGCATCCAGCTACCAGCCGGAGGTCCTCCGGTCGTGGCTCGCCTCCTCATGGCTGCCCCTCCTCGGCTCGATGACCTGCCTGGTCTACTGGCTGGACATACTCATCGTTGCCTTCATCTTCGGCGACACCGTGCCCATAGCCTTCTACGGGGCCGCCATGGCCATCCTGGCCCTGCCCCTCTACGCCACCTCCATAGCCAATGTCCTCTACCCCCAGATACTGGCGGGGAAGGGCGAGGGGGAGCTGCGGGAGGCCGCCTGGCTGACCCTCCTCTTCTCGGTGCCGTTCACTCTCTTCATAATAATCTACGCCGAGCCCATAGTCGCCCTCCTCGGCCCCTCCTTCCTCCCGGCAGCCTGGCCCCTCCGTGCCTTCGGGATATCCACATTGTTCCAGCTCGTGGCGGGCGTTGCGGCTATGACCTACATAGGCATGGAGCAGTCTGACATAAGCACGGCCACCCCCGACGTGGTGCTCCGCTCCGCCCTCTTCAAGAACGACCTGATAGGCCTCGCGGCCAACCTCATCTATGTCGCAGCCCTCCTCGCCCTCTCCAGGATGTCCCTGGGGCCGGAGGCCTTCACCACGGCCTGGGGCCTCGCCATGGCGGCCTCCAACCTTGTCGCCCTCGCACTCCTGGTCCTCTACCTGAGGAGGGACTTCCGTCTCTCCTTCCCGGTCATGGGCGTCGCCAAGGACCTGGGGCGGCTCGTCCTGCCGTCGCTGCCGCTCGTGGCCGTGGCCTACCTCTGGCCGACGCTGCCGGTGGAGAGCGCCCTGAGGATGCTCGGCATACTCATCGCCAACGGCCTCATCTTCGGGGCGGTCTACGTCCCCCTCCTGGCGTTGGTGTCGAGGAAGTACCGGGAGAACCTCGTCTTCTCGGTGAACGCGCTCCGCGACATGGTCAGGAGGCGCCCCCGCTGAGCGGATGCTCCCGTCACTTCTTCAGAGAGGAATAGTATTTCACAGTCCGCCTTATCCCTTCATCAACACCGACCTTTGCCCTGAACGCCAGCAGCCTCTCCGCCTTGGAGGTCTCAGCCAGGGTGTGCGCCACATAGTTCTTCAGTGGGTTCTTGACATACCTGGGTGCGACCTTGGTGCCCAGGGCTGCGTTGAGCTTCTCGACGATGCTATTGAAGGAGTGGGAGGTGCCGGTGCCAACGTTTAGGATCTCGCCCCTCAGCCTGGAGCGCATGGCCAGTATGTTCGCCTCCACCACGTCGTCGACGTAGGTGAAATCCCTGGTCTGGCTCCCGTCGCCGTAGATCACGGGCCGCTCCCCCTTCGCCATGGCCCAGAGGAACTGGCTGATGTTATTGGCGTACTTCCCCTTGTGCTGCTCGTGGGGGCCGTAGACGCTGAAGTAGCGGAGGCCGACCAGGCTCATGCCGTAGAGGTCCGTGTAGAGCCTCGCCAGTCCCTCCCTGGTGACCATGGACATCTCGTAGAAGCTGCCCGGCACGACCTGCTGGGACTCGCTGTGGGGCGGTGGGCACCTGCTGTAGACGCTGCTCGTCGTGGCGTAGACGACGGGCAGGTCGTACCTGCGTGCCACCTCCAGCACGTTTGTGAAGCCGTTAATGTTCACGTCTAGGCCCTCGCGCGGGTCCGGCGAGAACATGGGCGCAGAGCTCTTGGCGGCCTCGTGGAATATGCCGTCCACATCCTCGGCCAGCCACTCGACGAATGCCTTGTCCCTCACGTCTCCCCTCTCCAGGTGGACCGCTCCTAGGTTCTCCCTAACACCCAGGCTTAGATCGTCGGCGGCCACAACCTGGTGTCCCTCCTTCCTCAGCCAGAGGGCGATGCTGCAGCCGATGAACCCGGCTCCGCCGGTCACAAGGTACTTCATTCAGAAAGCGCCTCAAAATTACCGACATATTATGCGCCCATTAGCAGAAAAGCTTTGCCACGAAGGAGGGCGGATTCCAGGGGAATGGATGCCTAGAAAGGGGGTATGGGAATGTTTAAAGTGCCCCCACAACCACTGGCACTGACTCCCCCTCAATGAGAGGCCTCAAGAATCAATAATACTAGTCCGTTCTGCCGTATAAAAAAGTTTCGACATGAACAGGTACCGTGATACAAATTGAATAAACGTCTAACTAATATACGGTTTTATCCAATAATATCATCGCTGGACCGTATAACAAACGGGAATATGTGTACGACATACCCCTTACCGTGATAATTTGCATATTATTAATACACTTAAAC
>CAYZHK010000098.1:0-3356 GCA_964477685.1 uncultured Nitrososphaerota archaeon | reverse complement strand
TCTGAAGGATCCTCTGGAGGGACCCCTTCCCCGGCTCATGGGCAGTGATTATGAAGTCGCCCTCCACCCTCGGCACCGTGGATTGGAGCTCCGTGCCCTCGCTGTTGACATAGGCCTTCTCCTCAACGCTCCCCCCGAAGACAAGAAGCCTCTTGGGGAAACCTGGCCCCCTGGTGGAAACGATGGCAGAATCGATGGACTTTAGCAGATCCAGCAGGGAGGAGGGCTCCACCTCAGTTGGATTCAGCCTGCATTCCACCCCCCATTTGTCCCTGCTGACCTTCTCCTCCGAAAAGCCCACCTGGCTGGAGACGCCTGCCATCGCCTTTGCTGCCCGCAGGGCTCTCCTGCCCGTCTCCCTCAGGTTGTTGCGGCCCATCAGGTTTGTGGAGGCAAAGGCAAGGGCTCCGCTGCACTTGACACGCACACCCACCCCCCGCGCCTCCGAGTATTCAGGGGGCTCAGGCGACCCGTTCTTCATGACCATCCCGAAGTCCCTGCTGCTGTGGTGCCTCACCTCTGCGTATTCTGCCCCTTCCTTCATCAGCAGATCAACAAGCCACTTGCCGTCCACCAAAATCATCTCTCCTTTGCATTCTTGACAAGAGCCTCCCCAATTTGTTTGGGGTTGAAATTTATGATGGATGTTCCCCTAATATACACTCTGCTAAGCCGAACTGCTTGGCACTGACCCTCTGGAGGGAGAATCTAGCCCGCTGTCCGCGACAATATAAGCATGTTCCCCGAGAAATTTAGCAGTGACTAGCCCAATGCCCTACCCCATCGAGATTATAGGCACCGAAGAGAAGCAGCTCACCTATGCCGATCTCATCAGGAAGCCCCTGATTTCGAGGAAGGCAAACATCTATGGCTGCTGCATAAAGCTGATGACCGACAGCAAGCCATTCGCTGAGATCTGGTCCGACAACTTCTATTCTGCCGACGAGAACAACAGGTCGCACGGCAGGATAATGGCCGTGGAGGACCGCACAATGACCCTCCACATGAAGTATGACCCCCTCACGAAAACGGCCTTCGTCTATAACTTTGACTACTATGGCTGGCTGAAGAGTGTTGGGCTGGCGATTGCGGGAGACATGCTAGAGGACGCCCACCAGATCTATTCGGTTCACGGAGCCTCCCTGGACATGGCGGGGAAGGGGGTGGCCCTAATTGCACCGAGTGGCACGGGGAAGACGACCCACAGCTGGGGGATGCTGAGGAATCCCGGGGTCAGGCTGGTTGCCGACGACTGGTTCTTTGTGAGGCTCTACGAAAAAAGTGCCCTCTGCTTCGGCTCCGAGAAGAACTGCTATGTCGACGCGGAGCTGGGCAAAATCTGGCCGGAGTACAGGGAGATGCTTGAGAAGGTTGTCCCGGACACTCGGGGGCGAGCCGTTGTGAATGCGAGGTGGGTCGTCGGTGCGGAGGGCGTGGTGCCGATGACAACCCTCAAGAAAGTCGTGCTGCTCAAGCGGGACCCATCCGACCCGGTGCTGCTCCGGCAGCTCTCTGACCGGGTGGCTCTGAACATACTTCTGGAGAAGGAGTTCTACAACCCACACCAGCTGGTCAAGGATGCCCGGAAGCAGGAGCTGAGGAGGAACTTCTTCTCAGAGCTCCTCTCCAAGGCAGACTGCTTTATCGCAAATACAACCTCGGATCCCGCCACTGTGCAGGCGAAGATATTTGAAGCAGTGTCCGCCGGGTGAGTTGGCTCTCCAGCCAACAGGAATATCCCCAGGGGTGCCGATGCACTATCGGTAGTTGACTCCCTGTGGCTTTTGGTAGTGCTCCATCACCGTAAGCCTCGAGTTTAGGGCAGTGAACCTCAGCGCCACTTCGAGTTCCTTGACCTCCAGCGCCTGTTTCGAAAGCTCCTTCTCACGGTCTACTGATCTCTTTTTTCTACGCGCCTGGGTCTTCATGATGGTCCTATCCTCCAGCGCTATGGTAATGGATGCCCTTTCGAGGGGTTAAAAAGTATGCCCAAGAGGCGCTCAAGCACCGCCTTGGCCATGGATTTAGACAATCGAAAAAGATATTCTGCCGGCTGAACTTTTTTCCGTCTGCTGCCGTCCATTAGGAACCGCTGGCGTGTGATGCGGCTGGCTCAGTCCGTGAATACGATTAAATACTGCGTTTCCCCCGCTCTATTCAGGTAATCGAGATGCAGCAGAAGCACCTACTCTATGTCCTCCTCGATGGCTTGGGGGACCTCCCCGTGAAGGATTTTGGAGGCAGAACGCCGCTGGAGGCAGCAAAAACCCCGAATATGGACTCGATCGCCTGCAGGGCAAGAATGGGCTCGGTCCATACAGTTGGGAAGGGCATCGCCCCAGAGTCCGATGTGGCAGTGATCAGCATGCTCGGCTACGACCCCGTCAAGACCTACACGGGTCGAGGACCCATAGAGGCATTCGGGTCCGGCATGGAGATGGAGGACGGGGATCTGGCTCTGAGGTGCAACTTCGCCACCGTGGACAGCAGCTTCAGGATCATAGACCGCCGCTGCGGCAGGTCCCTCTCCACCGAAGAGGCGCAGCAGCTGGCGGACGCGATCAACCGTGGGGTTAGGCTGAGGTCGCACGAGGCGACCGTCCAGTTTAGGGCCACTGTGGGGCATAGGGGGGTGCTCCTGATCAAGGCCAAGGACGTGGTGCTCTCAGGCAACATCTCCAACACTGACCCAGCCTACCTGAAGATGGAGGGGCTGGGGCTGGCAGCCACCAAATTCGAGAATAAGGTTGTACGCTGCACCCCGCTGGACAGGACAAAGGGCGCCAGGATCGCCGCGGAGCTGGTCCAGGAATTCACCGAGAAGAGCCATGTACTCCTCGACTCCCACCCGCTGAATGCCTCGAGGAAGGCGATGGGGAAACCTGTTGCCAATGCCATCCTCTCCCGAGATGCCGGTAGCCGCCTACCGAGGTTCGAGCCGGTGCTGAGCAAATACGGGATAGAGTTCGCATCCATGGTGGAGATGCCGGTGGAGAGGGGAATCGCCCTCCTTTCCGGCATGGACCTTGTGGAGATGGCTCCGCCTTCAGGCGACCTGGGGGTGGATTACGCAAGGCGTGCAGCCCAGGCATCTGACCTCCTGCAGACTTACGGGGCAGTATACGTCCATATAAAGGGGCCGGACGAGCCCGCCCACAACGGAGACTGTGCTGCGAAGAAAAGGTCCATTGAGCTGATCGATGAGCACTTCTTCGGCAACCTTAAACTGGACCTGAGCTGCACAGTCATTGCGGTCACCGCCGACCACTCTACGCCCTGCACACTCCACTCCCACTCCGACGACCCTGTCCCGCTTATGGTGGCGGGGCCCGGTATCAGGGGGGACGGCATGGGGC
>CAYZHK010000097.1:0-3357 GCA_964477685.1 uncultured Nitrososphaerota archaeon | reverse complement strand
CGTTGTAGCACAGCGCCCAGAACATGTTCTGCCTTATCTTGCTGTAGGTACGCTTGCTGAGGTCTATGGCGGTGACGACATCCATGAGGTCCTCCCTGCTCAGGATGATGCCGCCTGCTTCCTTGGCTATCTCGGTGCCACTTCCGATAGCAATGCCAACATCGGCCTGGGTGATGGCGGGTGCGTCGTTGACCCCGTCGCCCACCATGGCCACAACCCTCCCCCCTTCCTGGAGCTTCTGAACCTCGAGGGCCTTCTGGTTGGGCGGGACACCGGCGATGAAGCGGTCTATGCCGAGGCTTGCAGAGATCGACCTCGCCACCCGCTTGTTGTCCCCAGTAAGCATAACAACCTCCAGCCCCTGCGCCTTCAGGGCAGAGACTGCGTCCCCAGCATGGGGTTTGGGTGTGTCGGTGATCCCTATAGCCCCCAGTACCCCGCTCCCCAGCCCAAGAACAGAGGTGGTCTTTCCATCAGACTCCATCGCCCCCACGCCTTCCTCATGGCCCGTGAGTCCCATTCCGAACCTACTGAAGAGCTTCGGGTTTCCCAGGAGGGCCCTTTCACCCTTCAGGATTCCCTTTACCCCCTCCCCCGGATAGGCCTCGAAATCAGTGAGTTCGTAGGGCAATCTCCCCCTGCCGTCGCGCCTTTCCCAGACCTCCCCAGCCGCCTCGGCGATGGCCTTGGCGAGGGGATGCTCCGATCCCCGCTCCAGCGAGCCTGCAATAGCCAGGATCTCATCGCTGCCAACACCAGAGAAATCAGTAACCTCCACCACCTTGGGTTTCCCTATGGTTAGCGTTCCCGTCTTGTCGAAGACGACGGTCTGTAGCTTCCGCACCCCCTCCAGGATCTCCCCCCCCTTGATCAGGATCCCCAGCTCCGCTCCCTTTCCCAGACCAACCATTATCGCGGCAGGGGTTGCCAGGCCAAGGGCACAGGGGCAGGCTATCACCAGGACTGAGACCGCCATGAGAAGTGAAAAATCAAAGGGCTTGCCAAGGGCAATCCACGCAATGAAGGTCGCGAGGGCAATGAGGATGATGGTCGGGACGAAGTATGAAGCGATGCGATCCGCAAAGCGCTGGATGGGTGCCTTCCTCGCCTGGGCCTCCTCCACGAACCTGATTATCTGGGCCAGGAAGGTGTCCTTGCCGACCTTCACGGCCTCAATGCGCAGAAGGCCATTCTGGTTGATGGTGCCCCCTATCACGCCCTCCCCTTCGCCTCTGTCCACCGGCAGGCTCTCGCCAGTGACCATGGATTCGTCTATTGAGCTCCTCCCCTCCACTATCCTTCCATCGACGGCAATCACCTCACCGGGCTTGACGATGAAGAGGTCGCCCACCCCCACTTCATCAACGGGGATCTTGAGTTCCCCACTCTCCCGGATTACCGTGGCAAACTTGGGTCGGAGCTCGATGAGCTTCCTGATGGCAGCCGATGCCCTCACCTTGGCGCGGTCCTCCAGATACCTCCCGAGGAGTATGAAGGTGATCAGAAGGGCCGCCGCCTCGAAGTAGACCACCCCTCCGAAAAAGGTGCTGAAGAGGCTATAGAAGTAGGCCACAGAGGTTCCCAGGGCGACCAGGACATTCATGTCGGGAGAGCCGCGCCTCAACGACTTGAAAGCACCGATGTAGAAGTGCCTGCCGGAGATGAACTGGACCGGCGTCGTCAGCGCCAGCAGGATCACCGCCCTGTAGGGAACCTCCATTCCGAACATACTCAGGAGTAAGATGGGGACGGAGAGGACCAGAGCCAGGATGAAGTCGTTCATGCCCCCCTTCCGCCCCTTGACCACCTCCTCCCGGAGATGGGGGGTATAGCCCAGCTCCTTTATCACGGCCTTAAGTCTGCCGGCACCTGTGATCTCTGGGTCGTGCTCCACAACCACCATCCTGGTGGCCAAGTTTACGCTGGCGGAGACTACACCGTCAAGCTCAATCAGCCTTTCCTCGATTGCCTTGACGCAGGTGGCGCAGTGGATGTCATCGACCTCTATGACGGTCCTCTCGGTGGTGACCTTGTAGCCTGCATCGCCCACAGCCTTGGTAATGGTCCTATAGTTGACCTTCTCCGGGTCGTATTCGACGACGGCGCTGTTGGTCGCCAGGTTCACGTCTGCGCGTTCAACGCCGCCAAGGGCCCTGAGTGACTTCTCAATGGTAATGCTGCAGGTGGCGCAGTGCATTCCCTCGATGCGGATCGAGGTCCTCTTCCTCATAGGTATTGGTTAGAAGGCGGTTCTATTAAATTTATAACACAGGCGATGCGAGTAAATTCACGCCCCTGAGGAGAGGGGAGACAATGGCAAGGCCCATGTGGATGATAAAGTTCCTTATGAAGACCTTCCCCAAGCGCAATGGGATAGCAAAGATGACGCGGTGCCCGTTGGTTGGGAGGCTTGTGGACGCCATGCTCTTCGATGGCGACGATATCATCTACCTTGCCAAGGATGAGGTTGTGGAGGTCTTGGTCGGCAAGTCCTTCGACGCCCCGGAGCGGGCCGTTCTTCCCTCCCAGGTCGTGGAGCACTTCATTGATGCCTCCAGCCACAGGTGGATAATGAACTGGTGCATCTGCCGGAAATCATCCAGGTGTAAGGACTATCCGGTAGACCTGGGCTGCCTCTTTCTTGGTGAAGCCTCGAAGAACATCGACCCGCGGCTGGGGCGGCCGGCCACCAAGGAAGAGGCCAAGGAGCACATCCGCCGCTGCCGCGAGGCAGGGCTGGTTCAGATGGTGGGGAAGAACAAGCTCGACGCCGTCTGGCTCGATGTGAGCCCCGGCGAGAGGCTCCTCTCCATTTGCAGCTGCTGTCCCTGCTGCTGCCTCTGGAAGATATTGCCGGAGCTATCGGGCAAGATCAGCTCAAAGGTGACGAGGATGCCGGGGCTCCAGGTCTCGGTTTCGGAGAGGTGCACTGGCTGCGGTACATGCTCAAAGGGCATCTGCTTCGTCGATGCCATCCGCCTTGAGGGAGAGAAGGCAAAGATCTCGGAGGAGTGCAGGGGGTGTGGGAGGTGCGTTGCGGCTTGCCCGTCTAGGGCCATTGATCTGACCGTCAGTGACATGGATTTCGTGGAAAAATCCATAGCCCGCATCTCGTCCTCTGTTGATGTTGCCTAAGCGACTCTCGGTCGTTTTGTGATGAAGAACAGTTAATAGGCGAAAGGGGAAAAAGGATTCACAGCAATGGCATCCTTGACGCAGGTGATCGAATGCCGCTGGTCTGGAATGTCCACGGGGGAAGGGATGGGGACAGGAGATGCCTCCAATTGTTCAAGGGAGGGGCCCTATACCCTCTCAGGGAGGAGCTTGCCGCAGAGATTCTTGCCCGCGCCCCCCATG
>CAYZHK010000096.1:0-3601 GCA_964477685.1 uncultured Nitrososphaerota archaeon | reverse complement strand
GCCTCTCCTTCAGCTGCTGAAGTTCCAGCCCCCTCCCCCCCTCCGCCGCGAGAGCGATTCCCATGGCAGCCGCCACGCCTATGGCGGGTGCACCCCTGATCTGCATGCCCTCGATGGCCCTGGCAATGCACTCACAGTCGGCGCACTTTACCAAGCTCAACTTGCCGGGCAGTTTAGTCTGATCTATCAGGCAGACTTCGCCATTCTTCCACTCGATAGTTCTCACTGCCAGACCCTCCCCATGGCCCCCAGGAGATGATCCACAAGGGCGTTGACCCCCCTGTTGACTGGGGCGCTCATCCTGAAGCCGAAATCCGTTGTCTTCGGCTGTATGCCCACCAGCCTTATGGCCGTCTTGGGCAGCCCCTCCCTAAGGACCTTCATCAGCATGCTGAGCGGCTGCTTGTGGGTTGACATGGTCTGGGACACCAGAGTCTCCTCTTCGATGAAGCAATAGGTCCCGACCTCCGCGCCCATCTCCACCGCATCGAAGAAGATGATGCGCCGCGGCTCCAGCCGCTTTATCATGGACGAGTAGTTCTCTGGGGTCGTGCCGGTGTCTAGGAGGACCACCCCCTCGGCAACCTTTCCCCTGAGCCTGGTCACCACCCTGACCCCCGCGGCATCGTCCCTTCTGGTGGTGTTCCCTATTCCCACGATGAGCAGCCCCCTTGATCCGCTGAGGAAACCTATTAAATCCTCTTCGAAGGGCATATAGATAGCGTTGGGAGTACTAGGACTTAAGGGTGTCTTCATTGTCAGAGCTCGCCAGATGCCAATTCGCCGACGGGAAGGGGACCATGGTTGGACCCGATGCCGACCGCGTCCACCAGCAGGGCTCAGTGGGCGAGCTCCAGGGCGGGAGGCTCACCCTCTTGGGCGTCGAGGTTCTGTACCTGATGGAGCGCCAAAAGATAGAGCTCAGCGACCCTTCTGGCAACAAAATGGAGTTCCCACAGCTGGTGGAGGCCCTCGCAGTGGACGACCCTGAGGTCTGGCTCCGCTACCTCCTCTACTCGGACCTCCGCCGCCGCGGCTACATCGTGAAGCCCGGCTACTCCAAGGGGCTGGAGTATCGGGTATACCGGCGCGGAGCCGAGGTCGGCAAGGAGCCCGCCAAGTACCTGGTGGTGGGGCTGGTCGAGGGGAAGCCTGTTGCCATCCAGGAGCTGGTCTCAACGGCGAATTCTGCCAAGCTCTCCCAGAAGGACCTCATACTGGCGGTCATTGACAGGCAGGGTGAGATAACCTACTATGACGCATCCGAAGTCGCCCTCTAGCCTGCCGTTGGCACTGGGCCGGCTGATACGGCCTGTCAACTGCCTGATGATGGGCCTGGCCGTAATAGTGGGCGAGGTGGCGATAGCAGGGGGGTTGCCCTCCCTGCCCCAGGCCATCTTCGGCTTCCTCGTTTCATTCCTGCTGGCGGGATCCTCGATGGTCATCAACGACATCATTGACCTCCAGATAGACATGGTCAACGAGCCCCACAGGCCCCTCCCCTCCGGCGCCGTATCGACCGGTTCAGCCAGGGCCTTCGCGGCAGTCCTTACCATTGCGGGCATACTCTCTGCCGCGGCCCTCTCCCTCTCCGCCCTGGCTGTTGCCGTGGCCACCTTCTTCGTCTCCCTGGCCTACAACCTCTACGGAAAGAGGCTGGGCCTCCCTGGAAACCTGATGGTGGCCTTCTGCATCGCAGTGCCATTCCTCTTCGGTGGGATGGCGGTTTCCACCCTCCTGGACGTGAATGTTGCGGTCTTCTTCCTCTTGGCATTCCTTGCCAGCGTCGGGAGGGAGGTAACCAAAGGCATGGCCGATATGGAGGGCGACCGCCTAAGGGGCATCAGGACCGTGGCATTGGCCAATGGCACCAGAGTGGCAGCCATCCTCTCCGCCGCATTCTACATGAGCGCTGTTGCGATCACGCCATTCCCTTACCTGACAGGGAACCTGGGCATCTACTACCTGGCCATAGTGCTGGTCGTTGATGCTGGCTTTGCCTACTCCTCCATCTCGATCCTGAGGCGCCAGGACAGACCTGCCGCCCTCACAGTCAAGAGAGAGGTGAGGGTCTGGATGCTCCTTGCGTTACTGGCGTTCCTTGCCGGCGGGCTGACCAGCTGAGCGCTATCCCTTCCTTACGGCTTCCACTATCTCGTCGATCCCCAGGATCGACTCGGATTTCTTCCTCATGTCCTTCAGCTTGAACTTGCCGCTCCTGACCTCTTCTGGGCCGATGATCACGGCAAAGGGTATCCCCCTGCTGTCGGCATACTCCAGCTGCCTCCCAAGCTTCCTCCCCATTATGTCCGCCTCTGAGGCCACCCCCCTGGATACCAGCTCCCGGCTGACCCTTACCGCGTCCTTCGCCGTTGTCTCGTTGACGTTGGCAACGTATACCCTGCAACTGCTGGCGCCCACCCTCGAGGCTATCTCATCGAAGAGGGTTTCGTAGAGCCGTTCGACCCCAAGGGATATTCCGGTCGCAGGGGTTGGAGCCCCTCCGAACCTCTCCACAAGCCTGTCATACCTCCCCCCTCCGGCCACGCTCCCTATCTCACCCTTCCCGGCCCTGATCTCGAAGACTGGTCCTGTATAGTAGTCAAGGCCCCTGACTAGGCTGAAGTCAACAGAGAGCGCCCCGGCTAGGCCGTAGGCGTCCGCCAGCTCCAGGAGCCGCTGCAGCTCGGCCAGCCCCTCCATGGTGAGGGCTGAGGAGCCGAACTCCCTACTGGCGTACTCCACGGCTTCCTTGCCCTTCAGGCGCGTGAAGCCCATTATCCTCGATACCATGGCCGGCTCGACCCCCTGGCGCGAGAGCTCCTCGGCCACCCCCCCCTCCCCCACCTTGTCGAGCCTGTCCAGCGCCCTGAAGATTCTCCCTTCGCCCTCGCCGGCCAGCCCAAGGCTCTCCACCATGCCCGCCAGGAGCTTCCGGTCGTTCATCCTGACCTCGAACCCCTCCAGCCCCAGGGCCCTCAGCGCGGAAACCGCCGTGGAGACGCACTCGATGTCGGCCTCAACCCGGGGCGAGCCGACGATGTCAATGTCCGCCTGCACAAATTCGCGGAACCTGCCCCTCTGGGGCTCCTCATACCTCCAGGCCTTGGAGATGTAGTAGCGCTTGAAGGGCTTCGTCAGGTCCGGCGTATTCGCCACAACCCTCGCCAGGGGGACCGTCAGGTCGAACCGCAGGCCGAGCCACCTCTCGGACTTGTCCTGGAACCTGTAGGTCTGCCGCTCAACATCGTCCCCTCCCTTCGCCGAGAGCACGTCCCAGAGCTCCAGGACTGGGGTGTCCATCTCCTCAAAGCCGTTGTCCTCGAACACCTTCCGGACCGTTTCCATAATGAAGCGCCTGACCCTCATCTCTGAGGGAAGGAAATCCCGTGTTCCCCGCGGCGTGCCGAACCTCATGGTAATCCCTTCACAGAATCTTATCCTGGCACCTAATAAATAGAACCTCTGCCTTGAAAAATCTTAATAGTGGGCTGACCAACCCATAGCCTGTGGGCCCGTAGCTCAGTACGGTAGAGCAGCGGGCTTTTAAGAGACCGAAGAAACCCGTTGGTCTCGGGTTCAAATCCCGACGGGCCCGCCA
>CAYZHK010000095.1:0-3694 GCA_964477685.1 uncultured Nitrososphaerota archaeon | reverse complement strand
ACAAAGGGGAGCATGGTGGTCAGGCTGGAGTGCGACAGGGTGGCGGAGGGGTGGCGGAGGGCCTACGGCAGGTTCAAGGGCTCCGGGGTGAGGTGGGTGACCCGCGACGCCGCGGTCTTCGGACCCATCGTGACTGACTTCGAACCATCCAAGGATATGGTGGAACTGCGGCAGCACGAGATCGCCCTGAGCCTCTCAGGCTACAGCAACGAGACGACGCACCTGGTCTTCAGCAAGAGGCTCCACTCCAGCGCCTATGCCCCCCCTAGGGGCTGCGGAGCTGTTGGGAGGGTTGTCTACGGCAGGCACATCGTGGACCTGTTAAGGATGGGAGACCGCATCGAGGGCATCGAGCCGGTTGTGGAGGTGAAGGAGGGGGCCGGGGCTGTGCAGAGGACGGATGGCGGGCAGGAGCTGAAGGAGCCCGTTGAGGTTTTCACAAGGGTCAGGCTAGAGCTGGACGGCGCCTCCCCCGCCAGCGGCGAGGTCATCTACAAGGCCATGGCTCAGGGGGCCTTTAGCGTGGCAAGGAAGACCAGCAGGTATGTTGCCTGCGATGACCTAAGCCTGGTCTCGCTAGGTTCCGAAAAGCAGCAGAGGAGGGGGCGTGGCTCGGTCACAGTCAGGAACAGCGGGTCCAGGGTTGGCTCTGTTTACATTTACCTGAGGGAGGCTGCCCTCACCCCGAGCCACAATATTGCTGGGACTGTGAGCCGAGGACTCGAATTGGCCAGCATACTGGTTGAGGGGGATAGGTTCGCCGTCGAGGTGTTGCCCCGGCGGCTGGACCTGGTGGGCGGCACCCTTGCGGAGGCCGAAAAGGCGCTTGCCGCAGGGTCCCTCAGGATGAAGAGGGCCGGTGATGTCTCGGACGGCGCCCTGGTGGTCTACCAGGAGCCCCCCACGACCCTGGAGGTGTACACAGCCAAGGGGGTCACCTGCACGGGGGCGGCCCCGTCGAAGGTCCTCAAGGTCAGGCTCTTCCAGGAGAGGGCCCCGGTCACAGCCAAATACTTCAGGCGCGTGACCGGCCTGGAGATGGGGAGGGTCGGGAGGCTGGGGGTCTTCTTCACCACCCCTAAAAACGACATCATCCTCTTCAAGGGAGACGAGACACTCTCGAGGGTGCTCCTCCCCGAGAATATCCCGACCGCCAAGGTCGGCCCCAAGCTGATCGGAGTGACCAATACGATAAAGAGGTTCGCGGGGATGGTGGGGGTGCGCTTCACCGAGAGCGAGGAGTTCGGGCCGACGGCCGAGAAGTTCGACGGGACCAACATCGTTGGGGAGGTCATGGGTAACCTCAATGCCCTGAAGGGGCTGAAGACAAAGGACACGGTCTACCTGATGGAGGAGCATCCATGATAAAGACCTACCTTGTTATGCTTTCCACAGACTCCAGCCTCACGCCTTCGATGCTCGCCGAGAGGGCAGCCACCATGGGAGGGGTCGATACCAAGGAGACCTGCTACGGCCTCATGGTTGAGGGGGAAGAGGAGAGGCTAAAGGAGGTTGTTGCCGAGCTGAGGAAGATGGACCCCAACAGGATCTTCTACAAGGTGAGGGGCTTCCGTATTGGCGACCCAAGGGTCTGCAGGGCTAAGAGGGGCGGCGGCCCTAGGGCCGGCTACCACATGCTGGCTGTGGAGAGGGAGGCCCTCAAGAATGTCTCCAAGGCGCTGGATGCGGCGGAGCTCCCCGAGCCGAAGGAGGCGCCAAAGGGGAAGCTGAGCGCTGATGCCCTCAGGCGCCTGGCGGAGGTGGGAGCGGAGGGTGGCGCCGGGAGCGGCAGGGCCAAGGGGAGAGCAAAGGTCAAGAAAAGGGAGACCGAGGCATGAAGATAGTCGTCGATTCCACGGACAAGGTCGGCGGGGACCTCTACGAGTACATCGCGCGGAGGAGCACCGAAGACCTGGCCCTGGGCGGTGCCATAGTCTGTCTGGCCATGTACATGCGCTCCGAAATCCCGCTCTTCATAATCAAGATAAGGTACCGCGAGTCCACCGGGAAGAACACCCTCGGGGACATCGCGAGGATCGAGGAGAGGGAGAATGGCTCCAAGGTGAACCTGGAGAGCGAGGTTGACCTGGGGGATGCCCTCAAGACCCTCTGGAACCTCTATGGGAGGGACAAGGTGGAGCAGGCGGGGAGGATGACGATCATCGTGATGGGCGCCAAGCCGGCCGACCTGAGAAAGCTGAAGGTGAGGGAGGGGACGGTGGACATGTCCTCCAAGATCAGCGAATTGGCGGCGAGGATCATCCCCGAGGGGCTGCGGGTCAGGGCCATTAGGAAGGGGGCGGGGCTGATGACCATTGTGGCCGCCGAGGACCCTATGCAGGAAGAATGGGTGGCAATCGGCGACAGGATGGAGGTCGAGGAGTGATGCTCAAGTATCTCATATTCGAAGGCGGGCTGTACCGGCACGAGCTGATGGAGGAATTCCTACAGGACATTGGCGGCTTCGTTGTCCAGAAGGTGGTTGTGAGCCTGGACCTCATGCTGAACATCGCAGTCCCGGCGGAGGAGGTGAAGAGGGTGGAGGCCATGGCCCAGGAGCTGAACGGGAAGCTGAAGGAGGCCCCGCTGATCGGGACCGAGGTGGCGGTGGTGGCGCCGACCCTCTCGAGGCACCACCTGCCGCACCCCTCCTGCGACGTCGCCGAGAACCTCCGCAGGTATGGGGCAAAGACCAATATCATCGGCCTCAGCCGAGGCGTCGGCCAGAAGATCGTCCACCGGACCATAAAGGAGAAGGAGCTGATAGAGGAACACGACCTGGCGATCTTCACACTCGGGAACTTCGAGCACTGCCTCAGGGAGACGAAGCTGCCGCTCTTCAAGGACCTGAACATCCCTGCCATCGTCACCGGCGGTCCCTTCTGCGGGGGGTTGCCGGGAGCCCAGGGCTATGTGGGCGGGCTGGGAAGATTCCCGGAGCGGGCGAGGACCGGCGAAATGATCGAGAGGCTGAACGAGGTCTCGATAATGGCGGGGAAGCTGGTTGAGGAGAGGAGGAGGGAGATAGACCTGGATCCTTTTGTCGTCGACCCCATAGTTGTGAAGGAGGAGGTCGAGCGGCAGGTGCCGCAGGCTGTGGAGGCGCTCTCGCCGAATCCAGTCACGCTGAAGGTGGATGGCCTGAGGGTCAAGCTCCCCTTTGACGAGTACCATGCCAAGGTGGAAGATGTCATGGTGGAGGGGAGGAGGCTTGGCGAGGTGGCGCTGGCTGAGAAGTCCCAGATGCGCGACTATATTCTCATAAGGATGCTTCCTGAATCTATGTTTAATTCCAGGTGACAGCGCTTTCTGGGGTGTATGTACTGTGTTGCTAGAGGTGAAGGGGCTGGTCAAGAAATATGGCGAGACTGGCATTACGGCCTTGGAAAATATCGACCTCTCCCTCCGGGAGGGGGAGATACTAGGGATAGTGGGGGAGAGCGGGGCGGGGAAGACCAGCCTCCTCAGGATCCTGAGGGGCGTGGAGAGGTTCGACGCCGGTGCCATAAGGTTCGAGGGCCTCAGCCTCGGACCGGCGAGCAGCGACGGCGAGTTCCTCGAATACCAGCAGCTGACCGCCATCCAGCTGCAGAGGAGCTTCGGGCTCTGGCCAGACAGCGCCGTGGACAATGTGGTCAGGGCGCTCCGCTACACCGAGATCGGGGAGGAGAGTATGCCCCAGGACGAGGCGGAG
>CAYZHK010000094.1:0-3860 GCA_964477685.1 uncultured Nitrososphaerota archaeon | reverse complement strand
CCTGGGGCGCTTGTGATCTCGGGTTCAAATCCCGACGGTCCCACCATAAATCAACCCCGCTGGGGTGCTGCCTGAATGTACTGTTTTTATAGCCAATTGGCGTTGACTCCATTTATGGAGTTTCATCTATGAAGGCCCTCGTCGTGTACTTCTCCCGCTCCGGCACCACAAGGAAGGTAGCCGAGAAAATTTCAGCGGATCTCGTGGCCGACATGGAGGAGATCACTGAGAAGGGGAGGCGGAGTGGGATTATTGGATTCCTGAAGTCGGGCATGGAGGCATACCTG
Source organism: uncultured Nitrososphaerota archaeon (assembly GCA_964477685.1). Classification (GTDB taxonomy): domain Archaea; phylum Thermoproteota; class Methanomethylicia; order Methanomethylicales; family Methanomethylicaceae; genus JACTUC01. The sequence goes on along the minus strand of CAYZHK010000094.1, from coordinate 3,573 downwards.
GAGAGGCTGGTCTCAATTGATCCGACCAACCACGATCCCTCCCAATATGACCTGGTCGTGATAGGCACCCCCGTCTGGTCCAACAAGATGTCAAGCCCAGTCAGGTCATACATTGCAAAAAACAAGGACAAGCTCATGCACAAGTCCGTTGCGTTCTTCGCAACTCTCGGGGGGGAAGACGCCAGCAAGGCTCTTAGGGGATTGGAGGACTATACCGGCATGGTACCGCTATCGAGCGTAGGCATCAGGGCTGTGGAAGTTGGGAACGGGACCTTCGTCCGAAAAGTTGAGGATTTTATGGCAAAGCTGAAATGAAAGCCTACGCCAGCCCCTGCAAGCAGACGCGACACGATTTTTTTAGATAATCCTGTCAAAAATCTTATTAAGCATCCTAAATGCAGAAGGCTAAATAGGCAGTTTTAGGTTTCAAGGAGATCTGCGACTGGTTGCAAGCAACACTTGTGCCGCAAGGTTTGGAGGAATCCGTCCTTTACCCTCGAGTCTGTCAACTTTTAAGCAGAAAGGGCTATACAACGATGCAGTGCTTCCCCCATGGGCGCTACAGCCCATTCGAGGTCGACATTCTTGGTTACAAGAGGGACTCCGGGGAGCTTTATATGGTGGAGGTCAAGCTCTGCCATATCAATAAGGCCTTGAAGCAAGGGATGGCGAGGTTACCCTACTCCGACTTCGTGTCCCTTGCCTTCCCGGATGCCTATGCCCAGTATGTCAGCACGAAATTCAGGAGGGATCTCCAGGAGAAGGGTTTCGGGCTGATTTCCATTGACGGCACCGCCAAGGAACTCATAGCCCCCCGGAAATCCACACGCCTCAAGAGCCTTTACAAGGAGTGCATAATGAGGGACGTATACCGCCGGTTCAGCCTGCCTTATGTGATGGCCTAGGTCCCCGCCAGGGAAGAAGAACTCAGCCAATCAATGCAGCCCAGGTTCCATTTCGGAGAGGTGCTGGCCAGTCATTCTAAGGATGTCCTCAAGCTCCACTGGTTCTCCTTTCCCCATGCCCGGACAGCTGTCGTCGTAGATGAAGTAATAGGCGTTGCCATCGCTCCCGCTAATCGCCAGTGCCCCTTCCTCGAGCGGCTCCCCCAGCAATTTCAGCTGCTCCAGAGGCACCGCAAAGAAGGGGTAGAGCCTGCAGAGGAGGGGCCGTCTTGCGTACACGCTGCAGTCAGCCCCCTTCAACAGGCAGCAGATAAATCTTGAGCCTCTCCGGATCTTCCTGGTCGTGCGCCAAGCACGATCCACAAAGGGGCCGAGTTCTGCCATCTCCCTCTCGCTGAGCATGACGTCCAGCGAGCAGCATTTGGTGCACCTCTGGCATTGGAAGCGTGTTCTGTCGGTCACGAGGTTAAGGGAGATCATGGCCCAGTCATCGTTCCCATGGCGATTTAAGGATCATGCGGCATATCTGTGGCTACGGGTAAGGTTTTAATAGCCTTATCCCCCTTCTCCCACCTGTGCGGCCGTAGTCTAGCCTGGTCTAGGACGTCGGCCTTCCATGGGCAATGCCCGAAGAACGCCGAGAACCCGGGTTCAATTCCCGGCGGCCGCATCCATCTTCACTGTTGCCCCCGGCTCAGAGCCTGAATGCCGACAGCCCGGCATAGCGGGCCTTCGAGCCGAGGTTCTCCTCGATCCTCAGCAGCTGGTTGTACTTCGCCACCCTCTCTCCCCTGGCGGGGGCGCCCGTCTTGATCTGCCCGCAGCCGAGAGCAACTGCAATGTCGGCGATGTAGTCATCGTTTGTCTCGCCGGACCTGTGGCTCACTACCACAGAGTAGCCCTTGCTCATGGCCAGGTGCGCGACATCCATGGCTTCGCTGACGGTGCCAATTTGGTTCACCTTCAGGAGCAGGGAATTGCAGGCACCCATCTCCACACCCTTCATGAACCGCTTCTTGTTGGTAACGAAAATGTCATCACCGATGATCTGAACGGCCTTTCCCATCTGCTTGGTTATGGCCGAGAAGGACTTGTAATCATCCTCCTGGAAGGGATCCTCGATGGAGATGACCGGGTACTCGTCCTTGATTTCCACCAGGTAGCCCAGCAGTGCGTCGGGGGTCAGCTCCTTTCCGTCGATGGAGTATTTGCCATCAGAGTAGAAGCTGGAGGCGGCCGCATCGACCGCAAGCTTCACGGTGTTTTCCGAGTAGCCCGCCAGCTTTATGGCCTTCATCAGGGCAGCCAGGGCGTCCCTGGACTTGGAGAGGGGAGGGGCAAAGCCGCCCTCGTCCCCTATGTTGATTGCGGTGGGGCCATATTGCTCCTTCAAAATCTTCCTCAGGCTGCTGTAGACCTCACTGCCCATCCTCAGGGCTTCGCTGAAGGAGACCGCCCCCACCGGCACAACCATGAATTCCTGAATGGCCAATTCGTTGCCGGCGTGCTTCCCCCCATTGATGATGTTCATGAGCGGAACCGGAAGGATTCTGGCGTCCGCATTCAGGTGGCTGTAGAGAGGCATGCCGGCAGTGCTGGCCGCTGCCTTCAGGGTCGCCAGGGATACGCCCAGGATGGCGTTGGCGCCGAAGCGGCTCTTGTTCTCCGATCCATCCAGTGCAATCATCCTCTGGTCAATGGCAGATATGTCCCGTGAATCCATTCCGATCACGGTGGGGGACAGGGTGTAGTTTATCACCTGGCAGGCCTTGAGGACCCCCTTCCCCCCGTACCTGTCTCCGCCATCCCTGATCCCAACGGCCTCGTAGGTCCCCGTGGATGCGCCAGAGGGGACCGATGCCCTGCCGAAGCCATCGCCGGTATAGGCGTCCACCTCGACGGTCGGGTTTCCTCTGGAATCCAATATTTCTCTTGCCTTTATGCGCCTTATAGTGAACTCTTTCATTGCTCTTCACCCGAGACTGTGGTTTTCCAGCTGCGAAAGGACATAATTCCTTATCGCCGATGCCTTGGGGAGCGGGAGCTTGATCTTCCCGTCCGATACAACCTTCTGCAGCATGGGCTCCATGGTATCTCCGCAGGAACCGCATTTCCTCCTATCATCGCCCTCGGCAAAGAGGGCCACTTCCCACGATGAGCACCTGCCGCAGCGCCAGACCTGCTTCCTCCCGCCGTATTTCCCCCTCTTGGAGGTTGGTTTCCCCTTCACCTCAACGAGGTCCATGGAATAGTCCACCGTCGGGGCGTTGGAGACGGATGTGCCCACGCCGAAGCCGTCCACAGGGCCCTCGGCCAGGCGGGAGACGGAGCCCTCATCAAGCCCGCCGGAGGCGAATATCTTCACGCCACTGTGCCCCCTCGCATCGAGCTCCCACCGCACCTCCCGCACTATCTCGAGGAAGTCGCCCCGCCGGGAGCCGGGCGTGTCGAGCCGGACCCCATAGAGTTCCTTCCCCAGCGCTTCGGCTGCCATCAGCGACTCGAACTTCTCGTCGCAGATGGTGTCCACCAGCGCAATCCGCGGCACCTTCCTCGGAACGACCTCATTGAAGGCCCTCCAGGCAGCCTTCTGGTCCCCGAACATGAGGATCATGGGGTGGGGCATCGTCCCGGTCGGCTCGATGCCCAGGAGCCTGCCCCCCGCCAC
>CAYZHK010000093.1:0-3879 GCA_964477685.1 uncultured Nitrososphaerota archaeon | reverse complement strand
CCACTGCTCCCCTTCCCTCCTGGCATTCCATGATGCCCCCCGACCGTGGGCAAGTTCGTCTCCTTCAACTCTCCCCGTTTGTACTGCTCAACCGCTTCCCTCACCGTCCCGAAAATACCTGTTGCCACCTTAACCCCAACCGCCGAGAGCACTTCTAGGGCGTTGGGACCAATGTTCCCCGTGACAAGGACTTCACATTTTCCCGCAATCGTCTTTGCAGCCTGTATGCCGGCTCCCCCAGTGGCTTTGGCGGCATCGTTGGGCAGAAGCTCGAACTGCATGGTCTCGGAATCCACAGTCACAAAATAGGGGCACCTGCCAAACCTGGGGTCTACTCTCGAGTCAAGTCCCGGGCCCATGGACGAAACGCAAATCTTCACCAGAGCATCGCCCCACCTTTACTGCAAGTTATATTGCGCCCAGTCCCCCTCTCCAAAGCATGGGAACAATATCGCCTGGTTATTATGTGATATATCATATAATGTAGCAGAGGGGGCCAGCCATATAAATATTTACCTTCGCGCTCAGATAGCCGACTGCTTCAGCCCATCTATGGTGTGTTTTTATAGCCGGGTCCATACCGCCCAAGTCTTTGATTTCCCGTGAAAGAAAGAGGGCATGGGGACGGCGTCTATACTTCCTGCTGGTGCGGGGGAGCGCTTTGGAGGCTAGCCTTCTTGCAGGTATCCTCCCCCTCCCCTCCGCTCGTTTGCCCGAAAGTCAAAAAGGACTGTTCAGGCAGCAGGTCGACGTTCTCCAGCAGCCTATACCCCGCCTCAGTCATCTCCCTGATTATTGTTTCCTTTGGGACATAATGGCCGGTCAGTTTCCTGAGGCTGAATCTCCCCCTAGCATCATACTCGATGATGGAGACCTTCCCGCTGGGTTTGAGCAGCCTCTTCAGCCTGGCGAAGTATTCCGTCCGCCCTGCGAGATGGTGGCTGACATTGCGCATGAAGATTAGGTCAAGGGACTTCTCGGGGAGATCGAAGCTGTCACCCGCTGAAAGGAGTGTACTTATGTTATGATGCCCCTCCTCCACTGCCTTTTTTTCAATATGGCTCAGGAGTTCCTGATCGGTGTCGACAGCATATATCTTCCCAGAGGGTCCCACAGCCTTGGCGAACCTAAGGGTGAAATACCCCCCTCCTGACCCAATGTCCGCAACCGAATCCCCCCGCCTCAACGCCAATGCCTTCATCACCTCGTCGGGGCGGCTCTTGGGAGACGAGGCCTTCCTGTTGAATAGTTCTGCCCTCGACATACCGGTTCCCTCAGTCTCGCGGCCTCCAGGAGAGGAAGCCCGCCAACTCATCCTTCATCTGCGAGTAGCTCCTACCCAGCACATCGACCCCCTCCTCGCTCACGCCCTGCCTCCTGAGCTCATCCATGAAGGCGCGCCTGCCCTTCCTAGCGCTCCACCAGAGTTTCACACGGACTGAGACGAATAGGGGGGCCATCCTAATGGCGAAGAGGGTCAAGATCAGGTACGACCAAGCGCTGCCCATATGAGCCCCCCGACTCCATTTCCCCTCTAGTTGCTGTCATCGCCGCGGTGTTTCCCGAAGCTGCCTGAGGTCTCCTTCATTATCTTGCTGATGTTGGTGAAGGCAGCGATGTAGTTCTCAGTCATCCGTATGGCCGTCTCGTCCGGTATGCCCGATGCCTTCAGCTCCTTGTATAGGGCGCCGGCTGCCTTGCCCATGTTCCTCCCCGACTCCTCGGAGAAGACCGACTCCATTATCCCCTTTATGAGGGGAGGGACCTCCTTGCTGACTGCGCCCAGCATCTGCTTCACTTCTTCCGGGCTCCACTTTTCCTTCTCATTTGACATTTTTTTCGCCTCAATGGGGCTATCGGTCTGGTCACTGAACTTAACCGTTGTGCGAAAAAGTGGTCAGCTGGCTGGTCACTCGGCTATTCAACGAGCTCATAGGTGCCCCCTATCCCCCTGGCGGGGCGGACCACACCCTCTCTCTCGAGCCTGATCAGGCGTTCCCGGACAATCCTCCTTGAGGACTTGCCCCTCATCGCCCTGACCTCCCTCGCGAGGGCTGATGTGCTCAGCGGCCCCTTCAGCGCCAGAGCCTGAATGATGCACCGGGCTATCTCGTCCCTGCTTTGTAGACCCCTCTGCTGCCTCTCGGCAAGCCTCAGGCGGGAGAGGAGCTTAAGCGGCTCAGTGTAGAGGCCCACCGACGCCTGGGTTACCCGAAGGTAGGGGACGAGCCCGGCATAGTCGGGGTTGGACACTATTAGCGCCTCCAGGGTCTCCAGTCTCTTGGCTATGGCGTCCAGTTTTTTCCCCAGCTCCTGGATGTCCACCTTCTTTTCGTCTGGGTGGGTGGTCCCGTTCCCGCCATCAGCCAATGCCAAACACCACCACGGTCCCTTTGTCTCAATATGCAGCAGCGTTCTAATAATACCCTTTCAGGGCGGATAGCAGTGAGCCTTGATAACCTTTCGAAGGTGAGCGGACAAGGGCGGAGGTCGTCAAGGTAATCAGTGAGAGGATAGCAGCCGCTCCAATTGGGTCTCTGGGCTAAGTGGCTGGAGGTGAGTTGGCGTGCCCCTGCAGGAAAGGCTGATAAACCGAGGCGTGCAGGGAGAATTGTGAAGGGAAGCAGAGCCATAATGACCGGGTCAGCGCTCCTGCTGCTGTTATTTTTTGCCTGGGCACCATGGATTGACGACCAAACTGTCCACGACGTAGTGTTTCAGGAGAGGGCTTGGATAGACGGGACCATTGACAAACGGACCGGCGAAGTAATCTGCGACTACCGAGTCTCATGGGCACCCTTTGGGAGGTGGGTCGCCAGTTGCGAAGGGGGCTATTTCGTGGCATTCTGGGGGTCCATCATCTGAGTCGGTTTCTGCAGTTGGACCAAGAAAACCGGCGGCGTCAGCCTCTTTCCCTGCTGGCTTTGCCCATGCCCTGCAGCACACCCCTCTGGGTCAGGGCCTCCCAGACCGCACCCTCAAGGGTCTCCTTCCCCACCGGCTCGAGGCTGTAGCAGACTTGGTAGAAGGGCTTCCCCATCTTAATTATCCTCGACAGGTCAGTGGGCGTGCCGCTGAGGATGAGGTCGCAGTCGATGGCATCTATGGTGGTCTTAAGGTCCCTCACCTGAGCCTCGCTGTAGCCCACCGCCGGGAGGACGTTCCTGAGGTGCCTGTATTTGGCGAAGGTCTCCCTCAGCGAGCCAGCGGCGTGAGGCCTCGGGTCGACCAGCTCCCTCGCGCCGTATTTCTTCGCCACCACATAGGCTGCGCCGAACCTCATCCCCCCATGGGTGACTGTGGGGCCATCCTCTATGGCGAGGACCCTCTTCCCCCTGACCGCCCCTGGCTTCTCGATGGAGGGCTCAAGCCTCGCCCTGATGACCTTTGCGACGGGATTGACCCTCCTGGCGTTCTCCTCGATCCTTGCGACGCCGGTGGCGTTTCCCCTCTCCACCTTGTTTATCAATATGATGTCGGCCATGCGGAAGTTCACTTCGCCAGGATGGAAGAGGAGCTCATGGCCCGGTCTGTAGGCGTCGGCGATTGTGACGAGGACGTCAGGGCGCAGGAAGCTGAAGTCGTTGTTCCCCCCGTCCCAGAGGATGACGTCCGCCTCCCGCGCGGCCGCCCTGAGGATCTCCGCGTAGTCTACCCCGGAGAAGACGGTGAAGCCGTTCCTTATGTGGGGCTCGTAATCCTCCCTCTCCTCGATCGTTGTGTCCTGGGCATCCAGGTCCTTCAAGGAGGCAAACCTCTGGACCCTCTGCCTGAGTAGGTTGCCATAGGGCATGGGGTGCCTCATCACCACGACCCTCAGTCCCTTCCCCCTCAGGTCCTCGGCAAGCCTCCTTGCTGCAGGGCTCTTCCCAGCTCCGG
>CAYZHK010000092.1:0-3997 GCA_964477685.1 uncultured Nitrososphaerota archaeon | reverse complement strand
GGTAGGGGGTGCAGGTGCAGGTTATCCCCACCCCCATCCTCTCGAAGGCCCTGATGACCCTCATCTGATTCCTGCGGTAGTCCTCGCCAATCCCCATCTCCCTCCACCTGGCGAGGTCCATCCCGGCAGGGTTGAGCGTCGAGCGCACCCTCACCCTCACCCCGTTCGCGGCCCACTCCTCCAGCAGGTCCCTGCCAGCCTCGCCGATGTTCCCGAAGGAGACGCCGGCTATCTGGGCGCTCCCGATGGGGATGAGCCTCTCTGCCCCCAGCACGTCCCCCAGGGCCACGAGGAGCTGCATCGCCTTGGCAATGGCAGCCCCGTCCTCCCCCGAAAGCATCCTCTCCTCTTCCCTGGTAAGCTGCAGAGCCAAAACCCCCTACTTCGCCCTGTTCCCCCGCTCCGGCATCCCAGGTGGCGGGCGCGGCATCCCCGCCTTCATGAACTTCTCCCGCGGCTTGCTCCACGGTATGGTGGCATCGAAGCCCAACTTCGTGGTCAGCAGCCTCTCCTGGTCCGACGAGGGGTCCAGGCTGGAGCCCCTTGCCCTCCTGATCTTCACCATGCCCTCGTCCCCCTGGAACCTGGTGGCCAGGGCCCACTCCACCTCGCCGGCGTTGTCGATGTCGATGTCCTCGTCCACGACGACAACGTGCTTAACGCTGGGGTTCGAGCCGAAGGCCGCCATTAGGGCGTTCTTCCCGTCCCCGTCCGACTGCTTCCTGATCGAGACGATGGCGTGGAACCAGCAGGAGCCGCCGAGGGTCAGCCTCACCCCCCTCACCTCGGGGACGGCCCGGGTGATGCCCTCGAACATCCTGGCCTCCTTGGGCAGGCCCATGAGGAGCTTGTGCTCAGACCCTCCGGGCAGGATGGCCTGGTAGATGGGGTCCTTCCTCATGCTCATCCCGATCACCTCCACGACCGGCTGCTTCCTGACGATGTCGTAGGTGCCTGTCAGGTCAACGAAGGGCCCCTCGTCCACCACCTCGTCCTTCTTTATGAGCCCCTCCAGCACGATCTCGCTCTCTGCAGGCACCTTCACGTCCACGTGCCTGCACCTGACCAGCCTGAGCCTTCCCCCCAGCAGGGCGTTGGCAACGCCGAGCTCATCAACGCCAAGCTTCGGCCCTGCGTTTGCGGCCACAGCCACCGCGGGGTGGTTGCCTATTGCGATGGCCACCTGCAGGTCCTCCCCCCTCCGCCTCGCCTCCTGGTGGAGGGCATAGAGGTGCCTTGGGACAATCCTGATGGCCAGCCGGTCTTTCCCCAGCACCAGCAGCCTGTGGAACGAAGCGTTCTGGAACTTCCCCTCGGTCCCCCTGGCCACCACCATCCCGCCCGTGATGTAGGGGCCGGGGTCCTTTTCGTAGTGGGTGAGGACCGGCAGCTTCCCCAGGTCGGGCTTCCCATGGGCGGCCAGGACCGGCCCCTCCTCCGCCACCTCGGGCTTCAGGGGGCTGGCCGCTGCCTCCATGATCCTTGAGCAGTAGTCACCCGGCCCGGCACCTATGGCCCTGAAGATCCTCTCCCTCGTGCCGCAGAGGCCGGCCACAACCTTCATGCTGCTCCCCCTGACCCTCTCGAAGACCGTCACGGGGCCGCTGTCGTTCTCGCTCATCCTCTTCGGAATCTCGAACAGGGGGGAGAGCTCCCTGCCCTCCCTAACAACCTGACCGTCGAGCTTGGACTCTGCTTCCAAAAACAGCCTGAGGCTCATCAAAGCCCCTCCATGAACCAATAATATCCTAGGGTGCTGGCAGGGCTAAATCCTTTTTGATTGCCAAAAAATCAAGATTTAAATCACCCCCCGCCGTCTGGAGCAGTGGTGCACCCCTTGCCCCCGGCCAAGTGGCGGTTCTTTCCTTACCCCTCCTTCAAGCCCAACCAGGAGCGGCTGCTGGCGGTCACCTACGATGCCGCCAAGGGCGGCTCCCACGCAATAGTGGACGGCGCCAGCGGCCTGGGGAAGACGGTCGGGGCCCTCGCCGGCGCCCTGGAGGCCTGCCGCGAGAGGGACCTGAAGATACTCTACGCCGCCAGAACCTACAAGCAGCTGGACCGGGTCGTGGAGGAACTCCAGGCCATCAGCTCCAGGGAGAAGGTCTCCGGCATCTCCATCCGGGGACGCGCCGAGATGTGCATCAACGATGCGGTCCTCCGCATGTCCAGGGACCCGAGGATGGTGATGGGGCTTTGCTCGGATCTGGTGGGGAGCGGAAAATGCCCCTTCTACACCAACCTCGACGACAGGGCCCGGGAGGCCAGATCCATGATCGGCGAGTTCACCGCTTCCCCGCCTGCGGCCTTCGAGCTCATCGAGAGGTCAAGGAGATCTGGGCTCTGCCCCTACGAGATCACCAAGCTCCTCCTCCCCAACATGGACGTTGTGGCCCTCAGCTACGCCTACCTCTTCAACAGCGGCATCCGGGAGAGCTTCATGAAGAAGCTGGGGCGGTCCATCTCCCAGTACGTGCTTATCCTCGACGAGGCCCACAACCTCCCCGAGATCGCAAACGAGTACGAGAGCGACCTCATAACCTCCGGCGCCGTGGCCTCGGCCATCTCGGAGGCAGACCACTTCGGCAAGATGACCGTGAAGAGGTTCGCCCAGAGCCTCCTCAGGAGGATGGAGGGTGCCCCAGCAGGCGAGAGCACCATGGACCTGAAGGCCATCGCCGAGGAGGCTGCCAGGGAGGCCAAGGTGGGGGAGAGCCTGGCGATATTCCTCGAGGACGCCCATGCCTTCGGGGAGGCAGTGAAGGCCCTGCAGCTCTCCAGGGGCAATGTCCCCCGTTCCCACATCCACCGCATGTCCGAATTCTTCATGAGGGCCTCGGAGACGGCGGGGCGCAGCGACTTCGTCCAGCTCGCCAACTCTGCTGCTGTGAAGGCGCCTTCCCAAGGAGCCGACCCGCCCCCGGCGCAGGGCGCGAAGCAGATCCGGCTCGAGATAGTCTCCCTTGACCCAAGGTCCGCCACCGGCGATGTGGTAAAGAGCGCTGCTGCCACCATCAGCATGTCGGGGACTCTGGAGAACACAGAGGCGTACCGGGAGCTCCTCGGGTTGCCGGAGAGCGCCACCAGCATTTCCCTTCCCTCCCCCTTCCCGGAGGAGCAGACCCTCTTCATCGCCTGCAGGGGGGTATCGACCCTCTACGAGCAAAGGTGCGCCGAGGGCTATGCCAGGATGGTGGCCAGGATCGGGGAGGCCGTCCCCTCAACCCCCGGCAACTCCGCCGTCTTCTGCTCCTCCTACGAGGTGATGGAGGGGCTCATTGGCAACGGCCTTGAGAAGGCCCTGGGGAAGCCCCTCTACATTGAGCGCCAGCGGGCAAAGTCTATGGAGCAGGATGCCCTCATCAAGGAATTCAAGTCCATGGGGGCCCGCGGGGGCGCAGTGCTGCTGGGCGTCATGGGCGGCCGCTTCAGTGAGGGCGAGGACTATCCCGGGGACGAGCTCAACACGGCCGTCATAGTGGGCGTCCCCTACCCCAAGCCGACCTCGAAGGTGGAGGCCCAGATAAAATATTACGAGTCCGTCTTCCCGGGCCGCGGAAGGGACTACGGCTACGTCCTCCCCGCGATACGGAAGGCATCGCAGTCCGCCGGCCGGCCCTTCCGCAACCTGGACGATGCCGGCGCCGTCATCTTCCTCGACTACCGGTACTCGACACGATTCCTCGCCGCATACCTCCCCCCGTGGATCCGGGAGAGGGTACGGACCGTGGACGAGGGCGAGCCGATCGCCAATGCAGTGGCCGATTTCTACCGCCAGGCTGGTCCCGCCGCGTCATCCGGTGTCCCCAAGCTTTGAGGAGAGGGCTATCTTGAGCGCCGACTCGGCATCCTTCCTCATCCACTTCCTCCGGTAGGACCTCGGCAGGGCCCTCTCCACATCCTCCACCCGCCTCACCTCAACGCCGCGCCCCCTGAGGCGAGAGGCAATGCCCCCATCCACCCTCCCCCTTCCGAGCTTCACTACGAAGCCGGCCGC
>CAYZHK010000091.1:0-4083 GCA_964477685.1 uncultured Nitrososphaerota archaeon | reverse complement strand
GGAAGGGGAGCAGTGGCAAGCCGGGTACAATGGGAAGGGGGAGGGAGGGAGGAGGTAACTGAGATGATGGTTGCAATGGCATTCATAGCAACAAGACCAAGTGGAGTTGAAAATAGATGGTAAAAAGGGTAGTAATTCCTACGGCAGATGAAGGAGGGCTGGACGCTGTGGTCTCTGAGCACTTCGGGAGGGCTCCGTTCTTCACTGTGCTGAATTTCGAAGGCAAGGAGCTGCTGGGCGTTGAGGTCGTGCCCAATACAGGGGAGCACTTCGGGGGTGCCGGTCAGCCAGCAGACAACATACTGCGGCTGAAGCCAGATGCCCTGATAGCCTTCGGCATGGGACCAAGGGCCATAAACATCTTCCAGCAGGCCTGCGTGGCTGTGCTGAGAGCGAATGCCACCAAGGTTAGAGAGGTTGTCGAGGCCTACAAGAAAGGCAGCCTGACAGAGTTGACAGAAGGGTGCCATGAGGCACGCCATAAGTAACCAACTCTAGCGCCGGAACAGGTCACAATTCAGCCCTGAGACCATACGCCATTTGGCAATGGGTGGCATCTATGATTCTATCTGTGGCCAGCGGAAAGGGAGGGACCGGGAAGACATCCGTAGCCGTGAATCTGGCGCTTTCTTTGGGCAATGCCCAGCTCCTGGACTGCGACGTCGAAGAGCCAAACGTATACCTGTACCTCCACCCGGCGAAGGTGGAGGAGGAGCCGATCTGCAGCCTGATCCCCTCTGTCGACGAAGGTATCTGCAACCTTTGCGGCAAGTGCGCAGAGGTCTGCCAGTACCATGCAATCTTTGTCGGGAGGGAGAAGGTGCTGGTCTTCCCTGGCCTCTGCCACAGCTGCGGCGGGTGCGCCATCGTGTGCCCAGAGGGGGCAATAGCCGAGGAGAGGCACAGGGTCGGGACCTTGAAGTCTGGAACCGTAGGGGGGGTCGATCTTGTCTATGGCGAATTGGAGCTGGGGGAACCCATGGCGGTGCCGGTGATAAGGGAGGTAAAGAAGCGGATCCGCAAAACAATGGATGTGATAATAGATTCGCCACCCGGCGCCTCCTGCCCGGTGGTTGAGACCACCAGAGGTAGCGATTTCTGCCTACTGGTCACAGAGCCAACGCCTTTCGGTCTCCATGACCTTAAGCTGATGGTAGAGGTCCTAGCTGGCATGGAGATCCCCTTGGGGGTGGTTGTCAACCGCGTGGGCATAGGGGACAGCAGGGTTCATGACTTCTGCAGGGAGAAGGGAATACCAATCCTCTTGGAGATCCCCTACCTGAGGAGGATAGCCAAACTCCATTCAAAGGGAGCCCCCTTCAGCGAGGAGATGCCAGAATGGAAGGGCAGGTTTCTCCAGCTATTTGAAGACGCAAGGAGGCTTGCCAAGAAGTGAAGCAGTTGACGGTTCTCAGCGGAAAGGGCGGGACTGGAAAGACGACCATCGCAGCATCCTTTGCCTCGCTTGCGAGGAACGCGGTCTTGGCGGACTGCGATGTGGACGCTCCCAACCTGCATATGTTGCTACATCCGGAGGTTGTCGGGACGGAGGAGTTCATGGGCTCCAAGCTGGCGATCATTGACGGCAAGGAGTGCACCAAATGCGGCTTATGCCGGGAGAGGTGCAGGTTCGGCGCCATTACAGAAGAGATAGCTGTCGATCCCTTGGCCTGCGAGGGGTGCGGGGTCTGCATGTTGGTCTGCCCCACCGGAGCTGTGAAGATGGTAGAAAGGGTCTCCGGGCAGTGCTACGTCTCCGAAACAAAGTACGGAAAGATGGCCCATGCACGGCTCCTGCCAGGTCAAGCAAATTCCGGAAAACTCGTGACAGCTGTAAGGCAGAAAGCCAGGCTACTTGCCGAGAAGATGAAGGATGGCACCATCATAATAGATGGCCCACCAGGCATAGGATGCCCTGTCATTGCCTCTGTGACTGGGGTGGACCTCGGTTTGGTTGTCACAGAGCCGACACTGTCGGGAATCCATGACCTAGACAGGGCACTCCAGCTTCTGGAGCATTTTAATGTCCTGCCCCTGGTCTGCGTGAACATGTACGACGTTAACAGGCTGAACACCCAGCGGATCGTGGACTACTGCAAAGACAAGGGAGTGAAGGTTGCTGGCAGAATTCCCTTCGACCTCAAGGTTACGGAAGCCATGGTGAGGGGAGAGACCATAACCGAGTACACCCCTGAAAGCCCTGGAGCGAGGGGGATAGCAGCAACTTGGAATAGAGTTCAAGCGACTCTGCTTTCCCTCAAGGAAGCAAAGAACTGCGAATAAGGCTAGGAAAAGGCTGGCTCGTTTTTCGCCCCCACTATCCGATCCATGGCCTCGCCCAGATGGTTCGGCTATTGGCTGAGCGGCTCCAGGCTCCGGCCGAAGGGCTAATGCCATGCTCACTGAAGCACTTCTTGCAAAGCTCCTCATTGTATAGTGGAAAGGGCTAAGGTGCAAGAAAATTCCCCCTGGAGAAATCCAGTGTGGGAAGAGCCGTAGGCTTGAGCATGCTAGCGTCACATAGTCAAGCACGGCAATGATGTGCTTGTAAAGCGTAATAGTAATCCTGTGTCCGGTAATGCGCAGGGATTTTTCATGATACCAGAAGAGATGCAGAAGAATCTCGCCAAAACTCTATATTGGCAAGAACTACGATGTAGCGATTTCAGTGCTCCCATACTTCCTGGTGTACCTTTTTTTTGACATCTCACATTTTTACGCAGATTCAGATCAGCAGGCAGTTGAATTTCCGCAATGCATATACCGCACCGTGCTGCCAATCGTACGTATCAAAACTGCCTGGTAATGCCCCATGGAAAAGAGCAGCATCGTCCTCTTTATCCTCGTTGTGGGCACGATGATGGGAGCCCTCGACAGCACCATAGTGATCCTTGCATTCCCCACCATAAACGACACCCTCCAGTCCAGCCTCGTAGTCTCCATCTGGATCATACTGGCATACATGCTGATAGCCGCCGTGATGACTACCCCCTCGGCAGGATCGGCGACATCTACGGGAGGGGGAAGATGTTCAACGCCGGCTTCCTGATCTTCACGTTGGGGTCGGCGCTCTGCGGCTTCTCCCCGAGCATCTACCACCTCATAGCCTTCAGGTGCATCCAAGCTTTGGGCGGCTCTCTGATGCAGGCCAACAGCGGCGCCATCATCGCGGACACCTTCCCGCGTAACAGGCGGGGGAGGGCCTTCGGCTACAACTCCCTAGGCTTCACGTCTGGCTCCATGCTGGGGATAGTCCTGGGCGGAGTCATCACGTCCTTCGTCGGATGGGAGTACATCTTCTTCATCAACATACCCATAGGGGTAGTGGCCATCCTGCTCGGAGTCAGGTACCTCAGGGATAATGTCAAGGTTGAGGCGAAGCTCGATCTCCCAGGGGCTGTCCTCCTTGGCATCTCGCTCTTTCCCCTATCCTTCGGGGCCATAAACCTGGCCACCGAGGGCGTCACAGGTCTCGACATCGCATGCATGGCAGCAGGGGCCGCGCTGTTTGCCCTATTCATCTTTAACGAGAGGAAGGCGATGAGCCCCATGCTCGACTTCACGGTCTTCACAAAGAAGATACTCCGCTACTCCATACTGGCGGCCTTCTTCCAGAGCCTTGGGTACCTAGCGGTGGTCTTCCTGATAACCATGTACCTCCAGGGAGTGAGGGGGCTCTCGCCACTGGACGCCGCGCTCCTGCTCATCCCTGGCTACGTCGTCGGCAGCTTCCTTGGTCCGGTGATGGGGAGGCTCTCGGACAAGTACGGGGCGAGGCTCCTGGCGTCCTCGGGGGTGGTCGTCATCGGCATTGCCATCGCCATCTACCTGACCCTAGGCATGTCGACACCGCTCTATTTTGTCATGATCGCCTCCGCCATAGCCGGCACGGGAACCTCCATGTTCTTCCCGGCAAACAACAGCGAGATCATGGCCCATGCGCAGGCCTCCTCCTTCGGGAGCGTCTCGGGCCTCCTGAGGACAGTCCAGAACATCGGGATGTTGGGGAGCTTCGTCCTGGCCATCTCGGTGGCGGCCGCCACCATACCTCGCCAGGTGGCCTTCGAGATCTTCGTTGGTACC
>CAYZHK010000090.1:0-4242 GCA_964477685.1 uncultured Nitrososphaerota archaeon | reverse complement strand
GTCCGGGGTTGGGTGGGAGCGTCCAGTGGTACTTCCGGAATGTGGCCATATTGCCGCTCGCAGGGAGCTTCCAGGCTGTCTTCTACACGTCGGCACTCCTCCAAGTGGCTACCTTCATTGTGGTCATGGCCACTATTCGGGAGCCAGCAAGGGTAGAGGCTGCAGGCGCCGAGCCCCCTCCGCCCATCGACCCGCCCCTCAGGAGGTCCCTGATGGCCATGTCGCTCCTGGTCTTCTCCTTCGCCCTCATCATCGCCCTCATCGAGCCTCTCTTGGTCTACCATGCCGAGTTGGCGTTTGGGCTGACTGTCGACGAGGTCACGTCCAGCATGACTGCCGTCTACCTGGCTTCCGGGCTTCTCGTAGTCGGAGCCCAGCTGCTGGCCGGCTTCCTGGCCGACCGCATGAGTAAGAAGGCGCTGATCGCGTCATCGGCCCTGGCCGCGCAGGCGCTGGCTTTCCTGATGCCCTTAGCGTCCACCGTGGCCGACTTCGGCCCGCTGATCGTCCTGTGGTACGGCTTCTTCAGCCTGGCATCCCCAGCCTACCTGGCCCTCCTCCAGGACCTCTTCCCGCCGCGGTTGAGGGGCACCCTCACAGGCCTCTTTCTCACCATATTCGATACCGGATCGCTGGTGGGACCGGTCCTTGGCTTCCTAATCTACGACAATATCTCCAGCTCCCTCCCGTTTGTGATGAGCGGGATCCTTGGCATCCTCACCGTGGTTTCATTCCTGGCCTATGTCCGAGAGCCCATGAGGGGGAGCCGAAAAACCCATAAAGCAGCTGCCTGAAAATAGCACCCAATCACAGTCCGTGGAGATGCTATTTTACGGACCATAAAGCACTGGTACAGGATATAGAGAACTCCATAGTGCAGGATTTCGGTAAAACCTACGAGCAGTTCAAGGCGCTGCACTCGGCAATGCTTGGGAGCATCACGGCCCAGGCCGCCAGGTCTCCTGCCTATAGGGGGCTGCCCACCATCTCGGATGTTACTCACCTCAATGAGCTGCCGGTGACGACCTACAACCACATCCAGGGCTGCTTCGACCAGCTTGGGGTGGAAAACGTCCTCCTGAGCCCCATTGCCCGCTGGTGGCATACCTCGGGCTCCACCGGGAAACCAAAGAAGGTCTACTACGGGAAGGGCGACCTGGGCGAGATCGCCCTCGGCCTCTTTCAGCTCCTCTACTTGAGCGGAGCGAGGCCCTGGAACAATGCCTGGGTTTTCACGGCCAGTGGTGGCGAGACCCTCTTTGGACTGGTCCCCGAGAAATACGGACTGGACGGTATCATCACCCCCCTGGCTGCCGAGGCGGACATGATCAGGGCCCTTAGGGCGGCCTCGAAGCCCGAGAGGCTGGACGTCATTGTCGGCGTCACCTGGCTCTACCTCCTGATGGACCGGATAGTGAAGGATCCCGGGGATTTTGAGATGGTCATAGCCACTGAGGTAAGGAACAAGGTGAAAATCCCGGGCATCTCCTGGCTCATCACCAAGTATCTCCTGAGAGGGATCAATTACCAGAAGCTGGGACGGTCCCTCCGGAATGCGAAGCTCGGCTTTTCGCATGGCGAGGCACTCTCGCCATACCTCTCCAAGATCCAGGAGGTCTACCCGAACCTGGAGATGCATGACGTCTTCGGTGCGACCGAGCAATGGGTCCAGGCCATTCAGGTCTGCCCCAAGAAGAACTGGCTCAGCTTCTTCCTGAAGTACTCCATACCTGAGATAGCCCCAGCTGAGGAGATAGTCAAGCTGAAGGAGGACAAGAACCACAGGGTCCAGGCAGTTCCATGGTACGAGTGGCAAAAGGGCATGACCGGGGAGCTGATGCTCACTCGCCCCGGCGAGTGCCTCCCCCTTGTGAGGTACCCCACCGGCGACCTCATCGAGGTTATGGACCCTGCCTTCACCTTCGAGGTGGAGCTTGAGCGGGGGAAGATGGAGATAACCCTGCCGGCCATCAAGGCCTTGGGCAGGGCCGCCGACTCTGTGGACTTTGGCGGCTCAGACGAGTCAGGCAACTTCCTGGGCTTCAAGGTCTACTCGCGGCAGATAAACGATGCTCTCATGGCGGTCAAGAATGTGAGGTGGTGGGAGCTCTACCATGTCAGGGGAAGCCCCGGCCGATTCGTCTTCCTCATAATCCCTGAGACCAAGGTGCAGGATGAAGCCGCCTTCAGGGCCGAGCTCACGGGTGCCCTGGTGCACATGTTCGAGGACTTCACCAGCGCCGCCACCGGGAGGGCATTCCTAGTCGGAGGGGCCCGAGGCCTGCTGGACCAGCAGTCCTATGTGGATCTGATGGTGACCCGGCCGGCGGCATACGACCTAATCGATGCCGAGGTTAAACGGAGGATAAGGGAGGGGCGGACCATGGGCCAGGTAAAACCGAAGAGGATCTACAAGGTCGAGAACAACGCGGAGCTTGCTGTACTGACCAAGGCGAAGATGGAGGCCTGACCGGGCCGGTTGGGACCTGGGAGGTCCAAGGGAAGTCGGGTCAGGGGTCGACTATGGATCTGTAGATCTGGGCCTTGCGCTTCCCATGACCTCTGTCATGGACATGCTTCACTGCCAGCAGCAGACTCCGCATGCCGGGGTCCCGGACCTGCTCGAGGGCAGCGCCATCCACGCCCTCCAGCCCCTGCTCCAGCCGGTGATACCAGATCACCGCGTCGTAGCTGGGCAGAAGCCCGTAGAGCGATTCTGCCTTCCTGGCGAAAGGTTCTGGATGCTGGGCTCTTATTGGGGCATGCTCCTTTTTCATCAGGCGTACTGCCCTCCGGAGCTCTTCGTCCCCTATCGCCTCTATGTATTCGTCTTGGAGCATGTCGGTGACCCTCTCACAGTCCTCGAATTTCTCGACATCGTCTGCGGAGATGCCTAGCTTCTTCGCTAAGCGCACGCATCTGGTCAGGGACCCTCCGGTTCTACTCATCACTTGCCACCTCATTGTTCGGCCAGACCGCACCTGAGCCACCGGACCGACGCCGAGCGCCGCCTACCCCGGGGATCACTGGCCGACAACCTGGACGCTGTTGAACTTCATGTACGGGGACACGATGGAGAATGCCGAGGCGCCGGACTCAAGGTGGGCCCTGCTGGAGATGCCCCCGACATCCTTCAGGAGGTCGAAGACCTTGCCTGAGACCATGCCGCCCTTGATCGGCTGCTTGATCTCCCCCCCCTCTATCCTGTAGCCGTTCCTTATCTCCGAGCTGAAGCTGGAGGAGAAGGGGTCCGGATTGAGCCAGCTGAACTGGTCGATGAGGACTCCTTGCTTCACGTCCTCTATCATTTCCTCCAGGCTCATGGTCCCCGGCTTGACGCTCAGGTTCGTCAGCGCCGTCCTTACGGGGGATGTGTCCTTGTTCAGGGGGTTCAGCAGTATCCCCAGGGGCTTTATGCCGTTCCCGGTGGGATCTCTGCCGAGCGCCATGGCGTACTGCTGGTCGCAGATGCAATTCTTGAAGACGCCCTTTTCAATTATCGTTGTCCGCCTCTGCGGGTTCCCCTCGTCGTCGAAGGGCGACGAGACAAGGCCGTAGCTGAGCAGGCCGTCGTCAACCATGGCTACTGCTTCGGACGCCACGGTATCCCCCTCCTTGAAGACCGTCTGGTTCTTGAACTTCTGGTCTCCAGAGCTGTGGAAACCCACAGGGGAGACAAGGGCATCGCAGAGGGACTCTGGGTTCAGAATGACCGGAAACTTCCCGTGGGGCGCCCCCTTCGCGTCCAGCGTGTCGTATGCCAGCTTCTTCCAGCGGGGCATCTCCTCCTCTGGGTTGATGTCGCTGATCCTCCTCCGGTATTTCCTCGGCCAGAACTCTGCGATCCTGGTTCCGTCCGACACCTTCAGCGCCAGCTCAAAGTAGAAGTAGGTCTCAACCTTGGCGCAGTCTATCCCGGAGCTGTTCTCGATTGAGGTTTCTGAGAGATAGGTCCTGATCTTCCCGAAGGTCGGCTTGATGGACCTATCGGATCTGGGTTTCTCGCCCACCAGACCAAGGATCGCCTTTGTGAACTCGTTCACCGCGGTGACCGGGTCTTCCTTGATGGCAGCATCGACGATGTCGACGCGCGGCAGTGGCTTGGGTGCTGGGAACTCGTACTTTATCTTCTGCATATTGAGTGTCGAAAGGAACTTTGCCCTGCCGATGCAGCCCTCCAGCTTCTTCTCGCTGGAGCAGGAGGACGCCCCCATCCCCACGAGCCCCCCCTCCCTCGTGATC
>CAYZHK010000089.1:0-4304 GCA_964477685.1 uncultured Nitrososphaerota archaeon | reverse complement strand
TTGATGAGCAGCGCCAGCACCTCCTCAGGGATTGCGCCCGGAGCCGCCAGCAGCAGGGTGCCGGGCAGCAGCAGGGCCAGGACCAGCGGCATGGCCACCAGGGAGTAGATGACGTACTTCTTCCTCCTGAAGACCGCAAAGTCCTTCTGGGCGACGGCCCATGACTTCCACAGCTTCATCAGGTCGCCCCCCTGACCAGCCTGAGGTA
Organism: uncultured Nitrososphaerota archaeon; assembly: GCA_964477685.1. Taxonomy (GTDB): domain Archaea; phylum Thermoproteota; class Methanomethylicia; order Methanomethylicales; family Methanomethylicaceae; genus JACTUC01. Next base: position 4,096 of record CAYZHK010000089.1, on the reverse strand, counting down.
CACGTCCTCCAGGGTGGGCCGCAGCTCGGTGACGAACTGGACCTGCCCGCCGGCCCCCACGATGGCGCCCACGATGGCGGGGTTTTCGCCCTCGGGGTCCTTGACGTCGATGATCAGCTTGTTTTCCATCACTTCCACCCCTTCGAAGCCGGCCCCCCTCACCGCAGCCAAGATGCGGTCGTCCATGGACTTCAGGTGGACGACGGTCTTCCTGCCCCAGAGGGACCCCCTCAGGCTCTCCGGCGAGCCGATGGCGACCAGCCTGGTCTTGAGGACCCCGATGCGGTCGCAGATCCTGCTGGCCTCGTCGAGGTTGTGGGTGTTCAGGAAGATGGTCCTCTTCTCCTTCTTCAGCTCAAGGATGAAGTCCCTGACGGTCTTTGCCGCCTCGGGGTCCAGGTTGGCGGTCGGCTCGTCCAGAAAGACCACCTTCGGATCGTGGACCAGGGCCCTGGCGATGGCAACCTTCTGCTTCATTCCCTTGGAGAAGGTGCCAACGAGCCGGTCCCGCCGGTCCCAGAGGCCCTGCAACCTGAGGAGCCTCTCAATGGACTCCCTCCGCTGGGGCTCGGGGCACTCGTAGAGCTTTGCATAGAAGTCGAGGTTCCTGTAGGCGCTCAGGTCGTCGTAGAGGCCCACATTCTCAGGGAGGAAGCCGACGATCTTCCTTATCCGGACCTGGTCCGCGGCGTTGCCTATCTGGCAGTCGCCTATGGTGGCGTTGCCGCTGGTCTTGGAGATGAGGCAGCAGAGCATCCTGACGGTGGTGGTCTTCCCGGCGCCGTTGGGGCCCAAAAAGCCGAAGACCTCCCCCTCGCTGACGCTGAGGTTCAGGTTCTCGACAGCGGTGGTCTCGCCGAACTTCTTTGTGAGGTCCTCCACTTCGATCATGGCAATCGCCCTGGCGCATCAGCTCTCGTATCTGGACTCGTCAATTCTCCTGCGCCGGATCTCCTCCTCGCTCTGGGGCGCCTCCTTCGCTGCCTCCCCGGGCGGCCAGGTGACGGGGTCGCTGACAAAGGTGTTCATCATGCTGGACTTCCCGCAGGCCGGGCATTTGGTCAGCCGGTAGGGCCCAACATGGACTAGGCTGAGACCCAGCTTGACCTCGAAGACGGCCCCGCATTTCGGGCATTTGGCTCTCATGGGAATATCCCATCCCCAGCTGCCTTTAACGCCTTTTGGTTCCGTCGGTCGGGGATGTCTGCGCCCTGGGGGGTTGCATCGATCTCCACTTGCCCTTCAGCGCCTGTACAGGCCGACGAGCTCCGCCCCCTCAAGGATGTGGCCCTCCATGGCCCCCTCAAGGTCCTTCCTGGATGCGCCCCTGGCGAGGCCGAGCTCGGTGTCGAGGGCGTAGAGCCTGAAGACATAGTGGTGGGTACCGAATGGGGGGTTGGGCCCCGTATACGAGTCCCTCCAGGCGCTATTCTTCCCCTGAACCCCCGGAGCGGTGTTCTCAGGGATCTCCCCTCGGGGTGGGATGTTCCACATCACCCAGTGGACGAAAGTGCCCATGGAGGCATCCGGGTCATTAACTATGAGCGCCAGCGTCTTCGTCCCTTCCGGGATCCCCGAGACGGTCAGTGGCGGGCTCAGGTTCTCGCCGCTGCCGGCATACTTCTTCGGTATGTGGCCGTTGTTCTCGAAGGCGGTGCTGCGGATAATCAAGGTCATGGGAAAGATCGCCTCCTCAATGGACTCAGTGGTCCACAGCCAAAAAAACCTGTCCCCCGCGGATGGAAGAGGGTAGAGCCCGGCCCGAGGAGGCAGCTTTGGGGCCGTCCTTTCCTCCACCTTGGTTTGAACGTGACAGATCAGAGAAGGCATGCTGAAGGGAAAATTCACCATCAATGGCATGAGAAGGAATAAATCCCAACCTCTCAAGCTTTTAACTATGGAGAGGGGTTTGGATTCCTTCTTTGCAAGCGCGAGATGCGACATAGAGGCTGAATTGGGCAAGATCATCAAAGGCCAGGATGGAAAGGAGAGGCTGTCGTATTTCATAGAGGGTGGGAAGAGGCTGAGGCCCCTCCTCTGCATCCTTGCCTACAGGGCCAGCGGCGGCGGCGAGGATGGCTACAGGGGGGCTGTTGAGCTGGCGGCGTCCATCGAGCTCCAGCACTCTGCAAGCCTTGTCCATGATGACATCATAGACAGGGACACCAAGAGGAGGGATGCCTCGAGCTACTACATCAGCTATGGCATCGAGGACGCCATCCTCATGGGCCACAGGGCCATAGTCCTCGGCTTCAAGAACGCGCTGCGCCATGACCCGAAGATCGTCAGGACGCTCTTCGACACCTGGGACGACTCCCTTCGGGGGGAGATGATGGACATCGAGTCCCGGAAGGGGCGGGCGCGTCAGGACGGAGCGGGGCGGAGGCGCTATTTTGACATGATCCTCAAGAAGACGGCCTCCCTCTTCGCGGGAGCGGCAGCCATAGGGAGCCAGGAGGCGGGTGCCCCTGCCAGGCTGCAGGGGATATTTTGGGAGTTCGGAGAGTGCGTCGGCGTGGCCTACCAGCTGGCGGACGACTACCAGGACATCGACAAGGGGACGGATGTCCTCCCGCTGGCGTGGGTCCTGGGCCAGATCGACGGGGGGAAGAGGGCCTCCATCGCCACCCGGATACGCAGCGGAGAGCTGCCCTCGAGGGTCCTGTCGGAGACCAGGGTCGACCTCCGGGGCACGTTCCTCAAGGAGATCAGGAGGATGCAGGAGAGGGCCAAGAGGTTGGCGGGGAGCAGCATGGTGCCCAACAGCGCCTTCAAGTCCCTCCTGCGGAAGTACCCTGAATACCTGGTCGTAAACAGCCTTGGATGAGATGCTCCAAATGCCGGATGGGGGGACACAGAGGGAGACGGCTGCCAGCTGGTACCGGAGGTTCCAGGCCAGCGACTACGTCACCCTCCTCCACCTCCCGTTTGCCGGGACCCTCCTCGCCTTCACGGTGATCGGGGCGGCCATGGCCCCGGCAGTCCTCGCCGACAGGCTGGTCCTGGCCATGGTCGCCGTCTTCCTGGCCCACCAATCGTCCCACTACCTGGATGAGACGAGGGGGCGTCCCTGGAACACGAAGATCCCCAGGAGGACCCTCCTCCGGCTCGGCGCCTTGTTCATGGTGATCAGCCTTGCCATCGGCGTTTACCTGCTGGTCACCGTCACCCCGCTCCTCGTCCTCTTCTTCATACCCCTGATCTTCTTCCCGGTCGCCTACAGCCTGGAGCCGTGGAACGGCCTCTTCCACAGGCCCTGGAACTTCGGGGTCAGCGGGGGGCTGGTCTGCCTGGGGAGCTATTTCCTCCAGACCGGGACGGTGGCGCTCGCCCCCCTGCTGATGGCAGTGGCGATCGGCATCCAGTGCGCCTTCATCATAATCCTCTACGAGAAGACGAAGGTCGAGGAGACGAGGGGGCTGGCATGGCAGACGCTGAAGGGGATAATCCTCATCTGGCTCTTCGTAGCCATGGCGATGCTCCTGGCGGGGTGGATCTGGTGAGAGCTTGAGGGTCCTGGTGGTCGGCGCCGGACCTGCCGGGCTGAGCGCGGCCCTCAGCGCGGTGCGGGACGGCTGTGAGGTCCTGGTCTTCGAGAGGAACGGGGGGCTGGGGACGAAGCCCTGCGGCGAGGCCATGGCCAGGGAGACACTGGGGTTCGTGGGCCTAGAGCCGTCGGGGGGGTTCATAGAGAACGAGGCCAAGGGCTTCCGCATCAGCTTCAGGGGGAGGTTCCTGAGGGAGGCCAAGCTGGTCGCCAGCACCTCCCCTGCCTACATCATAGACAAGCCCCTCTTCCTCGAGGCCCTAAGAGCCAGGGCCGAGGAGGGGGGAGCCAGGGTCCTCTTCAACAGCCGGGTGGAGGCGGCCGACCCCGCCACGGGGAAGGTGAGGCTGGGAGACGGCACCGTCCTGCAGGGGGACCTGGTCGTCTGCGCCGACGGCGTCGGGAGCATAGCCCGGAGCCACCTCGACTACTCGGGCTACCGGACGGCCACCTGCCTCCAGTGCAACTGCACCCTCCCGGCCGATTTCGACCCGGAGCGGCTCTGCCTCGACATCATAGGGGAGGGGTACGCCTGGGCCTTCCCCAAGG
>CAYZHK010000088.1:0-4357 GCA_964477685.1 uncultured Nitrososphaerota archaeon | reverse complement strand
GAATATCTGCCTCGCCCCCTTCACGGCGGTCACGGCCGGTATCCCGTATTCCCTGGAGACCACGGCGCCGTGGGAGAGGATGCCGCCCGTCTCGGTGATGAGACCCCCAAGCTTCGAGAAGACGGGGGTCCAGCCTGGGTCCGTGTTCTGGGTGACCAGTATCTCGTCCTTCATGACCTCGGAGAGCCCCTCGATGGAGTCGACGACGCGTATCACGCCGGTGGAGATGCCGGGGCTGGAGGAGGTACCGGTCACCTTGGTCAGGCCGTCGGTGCTCACCACGGTGTCGTCGAACTCGATGCCGCCCTGGAGGAACTTCGGTGGGAGGTAGTCGCGGTACCTATCGAACTCGGCCCTCCTCTCGGCGATCTTCCCCCTCATGTCGGGGAGGGTGCCCTTCGCCATCTCGAAGATCTCCTCCTTTGATAGGAAGAAGGTGTCGTCCTGGTAGCCGACGAGGCCCTGGGAGGTGAATCTACGGCCGTACTCGAGGAAAATCCTCCTCTGCCTCGCGATCATGTGGTCAAGATAGAAGCGCTGGTTCTCCCTGAACTGGAGGTAGATCTGGGCGTAGCCCAGGATCAGGTTGAAGATCCTCTTCTTGAAGAAACCGAGGCTGAGGGAGGAGATCCTCCTGCCTATCTCCTTCTGGGCGGCGAGGCGCTGCTCCAGCTTCTCCCTCTCGAGCCTCTCCACGTCGATGTCGGGGGAATTGGCCAGAGACCTGAGGATGTCCACAACCAGGGTGGGGTCGTCCCTCCAGCGGGGGAAGTAGATCTCCCGGGTGTGGGACCGGTGACCGTACTCGCGCATGAAACCGTCGAACTCGCCGCGGAACCTTGCCATTTCGGGCTGGGAGATGAGGGCGCTGTAGAACTCTCCCGACCCCATGGAGAGGAGGGGCCCGCTGACCGCCGGGTCGTTGCGGGCAGACCTGGCGAGGACAATGAGGGCGTTGTTGGTCTTGATGGTCTTGTTGTCGGGCAGGCCGGAGAGGAGGCTGGAGTAGAGGGCTCCAGACTTGTCGTCCAGCCAGTCCATCAGCCACCTCTTTACCATCAGGTTCATGCCTATGCTGTGGGTAACCATCCCGTAGCGGATCAGCCGGTAATGCTTCAGGAACGAGTCCACCTGGTACTTGTACTGGCCGTAGAGCTCCTCGTTGCTCAGCCTCGTCAGGTCCATTGAGTCGAAGGGCTTCATCTTCTCCAGGTAGCCTTCGGCCCACCTGTCGTAGGCCTTCGCCGTGCGGAAGATCATGCCATCCGGGTCCTTGAAGGCGATCCGGACCTCGGCCCAGGCGCGTCTCAGGGCCTTCGTCTTGGCGTTGGCTATCCTCTCCTGGTCCTTCTCCGGGAAGTAGTTGAGGAGCTCCTTGGTCCTGGAGAAGCGGGGGTTGTAGGTGAAGACCGCCTCCAGGACGGCGCTGTTGAAGAAGATGTGCCCCTTGTGGAGACGGAGGAGGGGGAGCCCTTTCAGGTCCCAGTAGCCCATCACCTCGTAGCCCTCCTCGAGGACATACTTCGAGAGCCACTCGCCCAGCCAGGAGTAGAAGAGGGGGGAGGTGATGTCGGCCCAGTACTCGTCGCCGTAGGCACGCGTCCAGAGGATTTCGTCCCTGCCAGGGGTGGTGGTTATGGGCCGCGACTGGAGGATGTAGACACTCCCTTTGGAGATGGACCATTCGATGTCCTGGGGCATGCCGAAGTGTGACTCGATCCGCTTCCCGAACGAGACCAGCTCCATTACTTGACCGTCGGTTAGGGATGGGAGCGCTTGCCTGGCAGGGTCTATGTCCAGCGTCCGGCTCTGCCCGTCGTGGAAGTAGATCCCCTTGGTCTTCGTCCCTATCCTCTTCTCTCGTATGGCCAAGGGTTCCTTGCCGCAGACGAAACGGTCGGGGCTCACAAGTCCCGAGACAATGGATTCCCCGAGCCCCCAGCTGGACTCGATCACAGCCTCGTCCTTCCCGCCGCTCACTGGGTTCGTAGTGAACATGATGCCTGACGAATCCGACGCGACCATCTCCTGGACGACCACCGCTATGCCCCCCTCCAGGCTCGGGGCATTGGCGTTGTGCCTATAGGACATGGCCCTGGCGTTCCAGTAGGAGGCCCAGCAGTCCCTTATGCGGTCCGGCACATCGGCGCCCCCCACGTTGAGGTAGGTGTCCTGCTGGCCGGCGTAGGAGGCCTGGGGCAGATCCTCGGTCGTTGCTGATGACCGGACGGCCCAGAGCCTCTCCCCCGCCGAGCCAAGGGCTTCGCGGATCTCCTTCACTGCCTCCGGATCCAGGGAGGCAGACTTGATCATGGACTTGATTGCCGAGGAGGCTCCCTCAAGCTGTATTTCGTCAGAAAGGTCGGCTGAGGCGAGCTGGGAGGAGATCTTCCCCTCCAGCCCGTGGTCGGAGAGGAACTTCCGGTAGGCTTCCACGGTAACCACAAAACCGGATGGCACGGGGAGGCCGACCGATATCAGTGAGGCCAGGTTGGAGGCCTTTCCCCCTACACTCGGCAGATCCGCGGCCTGGTTGAGGGGTATGATCACCTTTGGCATTGGGAAGCCCACCGGTGTTGGAAGAATTGTTTGCTGTCTCTCTCCCTCTGTGGCAATAAGGTTAATCCTTTCCACAGCAGTTACTTGAGGACCTTCCCAGTCATCATGTACCAGAGGTAGAGGTCAAGCTCTGCCAGGCTTATGCCCACCTCGGTGGCTATGGCCCCCAGGAGCCTTTCTATGGAGAGGTATCTGCGGCGGCTCAGGGTCTTGGGCTCTTCGATGAGGCCCTCCCTAACGAGGGACCTCAGGATATGCCTGTCCACGATGGCGACGTCCCTGCTGCCGGTGTTCCTGAGGAAGTGGCTTGCCTCCTTGTAGCCGAACCCCTTGACGTTCGCCACCAGCCACTCCCTTGCCTCGGGGCCGTTCCCGAAGCACCTGAGGGTCTGCTGGAGGTTGGACCGCAGCCGCTGGTTCTCTGCAATGAAGGCTGCCCTTGTGTTCGGGAACCGATAGCCCAGCGACCTGAGGGCTCTGCCGAGATCCCTGCGGGGCAGCGATTCGAAGCTGCCACCAATGGCTTCCTGGATCCTGGCGCCGCCCTCTGCGGTGTAGTTGGCAGTGAGCACGCAGAAGCAGAGCTCACTGAACTGCGCTCGTTCGTCCCTGCCAGCAGCCCCAAACTCCGCCATACGCCTATCCACAAGGCCCTGGACTTCGCCCATGGCCCTATGCAGGTCCGGGAGGAAGGCGAGCCTTGCGTACTTGACCTCGTAGCTCTCCCGCCCGGGCGACGGGTCCAGCGTTGCCTCCCAGAGGGCGAATGGGGTCCCGGTCTTTTCTTCCATCAGTGCCTTCAGATCATCGAAATAGTCCATGGCGCAGCAGCTTGCGACAACGTGGCCTGAGAAGCGGACAGTCAGCCTGTTGCCGGCTGCCACGACGGGTTCCACGGGCGCCCCGGCCCTGTGGCGGTGGCGGAATTCCCGGAGAGATTCCATGAGCCACCCAGGCATGCCCTGCTCCCTTTCATTGGGCCCTAGCGGAATGTTGTCGGCGCCCCCTCTTTCAATCTGGAGGCATTCCAGATAACCTTACCCGTTCTTCAGGAAAGAATTTAGGCGCACTTGCGGAGTTATGGCTATGCACAGAGATACTCCGTCATGCATCGGAAAGAACGTCCGGCTGGGGAGAGTGTTTAGGAAGGGGAAGGCAGTCATATTCGCCTTCGACCATGGCTTCGAGCATGGGCCCTCAGATTTTGTGGACAACAGCCTTGATCCGAGGGATGTGGTCAGGCGTGTCGTGGAGGCGGGCTTCGATGCCATTATGATGAACAGGGGGATAGCCAAGGCCACCTGGGACCTGTGGGCCGGCAGAGTCCCCCTCATTCTGAAGACAACGGGAAAGACCTCACTTAGGCCCAAGGAGCTCCAGCAGATGCAGTACGCCATAGGGAGCATCCGTGACGCCATAGCCCTTGGGGCAGACGGCGCTGCGGGCACTGTCTACTGGGGAGCGCCCATGGAGGGTCTAATGGCGACGGCCTTCGCCCGCCTCGCTGCCAGGTGCGATGCCCTGGGGATGCCGGCCCTGATACTCTCCTACCCGAGGGGTCCCACCATCAAGGACACCAGCGACCCGGACGTGGTGGCCTATGCGGCAAGGGCCAGCTCTGAGCTGGGGGCCGACATAATAAAGACCCACTACACCGGCTCTGTGGAGACCTTCAGGAGGGTCGTGAAGGTGGCCTCGGTCCCGGTAATGCTCAGCGGAGGGGCCAAGGCCGATGACCCCCGCAGCTTCTTCAGGGTTGTCGGGGAGGTGATGGAGGCAGGGGGGGCAGGTGTTGTGG
>CAYZHK010000087.1:0-4376 GCA_964477685.1 uncultured Nitrososphaerota archaeon | reverse complement strand
CCTTCGGGCTCAACCTCAAACTGAAGGCCATCAATGTCTTCCGCACTGTTTATTATATGCCCACCATCGTTCCCCAGGTAGCGAGTGTTATGCTCTGGATGTGGATCTTCAACCCAGAGTTCGGATTGGCCAACTACCTTTTGGGTGGTCTGGGCCTGCCAGAAGTGGCCTGGCTCTGGGATCCCCGCTGGGCCAAGCCCAGCCTGATCATCATGGCCCTGTGGGGCTTTGGAACGGGGATGATCATCTACCTGGCGGGCCTACAGGGGGTTCCCACGGAGCTTTACGAGGCCGCCCAGCTTGACGGCGCGAATGCTTTCCAACGCATGATACGTATCACCATACCGATGATCACGCCGGTCATCTTTTTCAACACGGTCATGGGGATCATCGGTTCCTTTCAGATCTTCACAACGGCCTACTTGGTCAGTGGGGGGACCGGAGCGCCAGCCAACTCGACCCTGTTTCTGGTGCTGTATCTGTATCGCAAGGGATTCCGCTTCTTCGAGATGGGTTACGCTGCTACAATAGCCTGGGCGCTCTTTATCCTCGTCCTCATCATGACGGCCATACAGTTTAAGCTGTCCAGGCGCTGGGTCTACTATGAGGAGGAGATTCTCTAGGAGGATCACCATGGACGATGTCTCGATTGAGAGGACCAGGCAGGTTGTAGGACCCCTGCAATGGCGGCGCCGTGCGAGACGTCGAATAGTGCAAATCGTGGCTAAGGCCATCGAATATGTGATCCTCAGTGCCATTGGGATCATACTGATGATCCCCTTCATTTGGATGGTTTCCACCTCCTTCAAGCCCAGGGGCACGGAGTTTCTCTGGCCTCCGCAATTGATGCCTGATCCCCCGGTGCCCGAAAACTACCTGACTGTCTGGACTCTGTTGCCCTTTGGTATATACCTCCGCAATACCCTGACAATCACCATTCTGAATATGATAGGGGGCATCACCACCTCCCTCATGGCAGCCTACGCCTTCTCCCGGCTTCGCTTCCCCTATCGAGATGCCCTCTTCACTCTGTGCATCAGCACCATGATGCTGCCCTTCGTCGTGACCCTTGTTCCCAGCTTTGTCCTGTTCAAGTACTTGGGCTGGGTTGACACCTTTCTTCCTTTGATCGTCCCGAACTGGATTGGGGCGAGTTCGTTTTTCGTATTCCTGGGTCGTCAGTTCTTCTCGACCATACCCAATGAGCTGGAGGACGCGGCCCGGATGGACGGCGCCTCCTCGTTCAGGATCTGGTCCTCCATCATGGTCCCCTTGTCCAAGCCGGTGATCGCAGCCATGGCTGTCTTCTCCTTCCAAGGCAACTGGAATGCCTTTATGGAACCATTGATCTATCTACAAGATGAGCAGAAGCTGACTCTAGCTGTTGGCCTAGCTTCTCTCCATGGGGTTTTCAGCACCGAGTGGAACCTGTTGATGGCGATATCCACTGTGTTTACCATTCCTATGGTCATCCTCTTCTTCCTGGCCCAGCGTCACTTTATGAGGGGCATCGTGACCACAGGGCTGGCTGGACGCTAGGGAAGCCAGAAGGCAAGGGAGATCCCAAGCAAGGTCGCTAAGGAGGTGATGTGTATGGCATGAGAAAAGGACGACGGGTTCACGATTGAGGACAAGCAGGGAGGGGAAAAATGGTAAAAGAGGGTGCTCAATTTGGAATTGGGCAAAGGAACAAAGGGAAAGGAGAAAAAACGATGGGAATCACTCGTAGGGACTTCCTTCGGCTGTCCGCCATAGGAGCCACGGGGGCCATCCTGGCCGCCTGTGCGCCGGCAGCTCCTGAGGTCATCCAGGTCGAGAAAGAGGTGCCGGTTGAGAAGGAGGTTGTCAAGACGGTCGTCGTGGAGAAGGTCGTCGAGAAGCCGGCGAAGGCAGCTGAGCTCGCCAGGGTGGTCTGGACGAGCTGGGCCACTGATACCTTCGGGATGTTCCGCTGCCAGGAACAGGTGGACCTCTTCGAGGAGACACCTGAGGCGGAGTACATCGAGGTCAAGATCCGAAACGTGGGGGAGGGCTACATGGAGAAGCTCCTGACCGGCCTGGCAGGGGGAGCGGGGCCAGATGTCTATCGTGTCTGCCCTCCTATACTCGAGTTCTGGATAAACAAGCAGCTCGAGAAGCTCGATCCCTGGTTCGAGCAGGAGCCTGACTCCTGGTTCTGGACTGAGGACCCCAAGAAGGAGGTCATAGACGTCTGCAGGATCGGAGGTGACCTGTGGTTCATGCCCATGGTGGATGGCATGGACTGCGCTCTGGTCATCAACAAGACCCTCTTCGAGGAGGCGGGAGTGGAACCCCCGACATGGAAGTACGCGGGCGACGAGTATCTCGAGAAGTGGACCTATCCCCAGTACCTGGAGGCAGCCAAGAAGCTGACCAAGTTCGAGGGGGGTAAGCCAGTCCAGTTCGGGACCAGTGCCTACCCAGTCTACTGGCTGAGGGCCATCACTACATCCAAGAAGAACTTCTGGATGACCGAGGATGCGAGCAGCTTCATCGGGGATGACCCGGACCTCATCGAGGCCATTCAGTGGTTCGCCGATGTGCGTCTGAAGCACGAAGCTGCTCCAACCGCCAAACAGTTGGAGGGTGGGGCCTTCGACTATCCAGTAGGAAAACTGGCCATGGACTGGGAGGGGGCATACTGGCTCTGCTATGGCGAGAACAGGGTAGGTGACCGGTTCGATTGGGATGTCGGAGCGCCTCCCTACTGGCCAGGTGCGGAGGAGAAGAACCCAGGCGGGGCATTCCATGACTTCTGCTTCTGGTGCCTGAACCCCAATAGCAAGGTCAAGGAGGCGACCTGGAAGTTCTTCCACTTCCTCACCGGCCCTCAAGGACAGAGAGTGCCAGCGGAGCTGGCTTGGGGCGTCCCCATCTTCCACAGCCTCGCGCCGCCAGTGTTTGGCAAGCGGATACCTCCCGGGAAGAACGTCTCGCTAGCCTTTGACCTGTACGATTCCATCGCAGGTACCAAGGGGGATTTCTATCCCTGGTTTATTCAGCCCAACTTTGGAAAGTGCTGGGAAGAGGTCATGGGGCCGGTCATGGATGAGGTCTTCATAGGCCTTAAGACCGCCGAGGAGGCGATAACTGAGATCGCGCCGAAGATGGATGAGCTCTTGGCGGCCGGCAAGAAGCAGATGGTCGAATGGGGACTGGGATAGGGACAAGGGTGCAAGCCTACGGAATGTATGGATAAGTCCCTGCTCTTGACTGAGCAGGGACTTATCGCTCTATTAAGCCGGAGGGGATGGCCAATGGGCAGAGTTTCGGGATTGATTCGGATTCTGGACCACGAGGAGATGGAACGCATCCACTGCTCGGCCTTGACGATCCTACAGGATGTGGGTATGCGCATAGAGCATCAGCAAGCGTTACACTATCTGGAGAGCAACGGCTGTACGGTTGACTATGAGGCTCAGATCGTCAAGTTTCCTGCCAGGGTGGTGGAAGAAGCTGTCGAGAGGATGAAAGCGGATCACAAGAGGGAACGAGCGATAAAGGGAAGAATTCCGATGCGCTATACCACCCTGTGCTTCTCGACCATGCCGCGTCGCATTGTCCATGACTTCGATGTCAACACCGGGGGTTTTCCTCCCTTCGTGCTGGATTTGGAGGGCCAGCGCCGCCCGGCCACCCTGCAGGATGTCCGAAACAGCATCAGACTCGCGGATGCCCTGGAGAATATAGATCTGGTAGGCCTTCCCTGCTCAGCTCAGGAAGTACCGGCCAGGCTCAGGCCGGTGGTGATGGCCGCTGAGCTGGTCAAGCATACAGGTAAGTTGGGAGGAATCGAAGCTTGGTCCAAGAAGGATGTAGAATATCTGACCCAGATCGCTACTGTGATCCGAGGGGGAGAGGAAGAGTTACGGGCTAACCCCATCCTGATTGGCTACGGTGAGGCTAAGTCCCCCCTCTGTTTCGACTCCAATATGGTGGAAGTCTTCATGGAGTATGTCAAGAGGGGCTTCCCCCAATCGGTGGATACTATGCCCGCCGGTGGCACAACAGCTCCTGCCACAAGTGCTGGCACCCTGACTTTGGGTATTGCTGAGACTCTGGGCGGCCTGGTCCTCGGCTATTCTATAGACGAGAACGCCTATGTGAGCATTGACGTTTGTCCCACATTGACGGACATGTCCTCTATGATCTATCCTTATGCTGGAGCGGACCGAATTCCCCTGGTGGCTGCTGGGTGTCAGATGATATCAGAATTCTACGGACGTCCCAGTGGCTGCCATGGAGGAAAGACTGAGGCCTGCGTTCCCGGCGTTCAGGCCGGCGTGGAGAAGGCCCTATCCATCATCTTCCCCATCCTGGCCGGAGCAACGGGGGTAGGCACTCTGGGACATCTG
>CAYZHK010000086.1:0-4471 GCA_964477685.1 uncultured Nitrososphaerota archaeon | reverse complement strand
GGGGGTGCTTGGAGGGGGCAACCTGGTAATAGGCTTTAATGCAGACGAGTTGATATTAATGATAGAAGAGTGCTTGAGATGACGCGCAATATCATATGCTACAGGCCAGGCAACGCAGTCTATGGCATCTCCGTTACCGGCACCTCCTGCGAGCTGAATTGCGGCCACTGCAGCGGGAGGTACTTGTCCGAGATGAAGGCGGGCACTGATGCGAAAAGCCTGATTGATGCCATGGTGGCGGCCAAGGAGGGCGGAGCCAAGCGCATCCTGATAAGCGGCGGATTCAGCAAGGAGGGGAGGCTGCCCATTGCCGGCCTCATGGGCGCCCTCAAGGAGGGGAAGCGGAGGACAGGGCTCAGCATAGAGGTCCACGCGGGTATTGTTACCGAGAAGGAGCTGGACGCCCTTGCTGACGCCGGCGTCGATGCCCTCCTTGTGGACATCATCGGCGACCAGGAGACCATCACCGACTACCTCAACGGCACCTGGAAGGTGGAAGACTACAGGAGGGTGCTCATGACGGCCAAGGACAGGATACCTATTGTGGCGCCCCACATACTCATAGGAGTCAGCGACGGCCTGATCAGGGGGGAGTTCAACGCCATCGATATGGTGGCTGAGGGGAGGGTCGACTGCCTCGCCATGCTGACGCTTATGGACCAGTACGGGACCCCACGCCTCGACGAGGTGGAGAAGGTAATGGCCTATGCAAGGCAGAAGGTGAAGGTGACGCTCAATCTCGGCTGCATGAGGGAGAGGGGTGCTGTGAGGCTCGCCCTGGAGAAGCTGGCCATAGACCTGGGCTATGATGGCATAGCCAACCCGACCAACGAGGCCATGGACTACGCCAGGTCCAAGGGAGTGGAGCCTGTGCTGCGGGAAGACTGCTGCGTCTTCAATCCAGCCTGAACTCCCAGCGGCACCAGACATCCGCCGAGTGGCGGTCAGGCGGGCAGTTAATGCAGGTCATCCTGAAACGGGGATTGATTTCCTTGGCGAAGGCAGATAGGTGGGCAACCCCCACAGGCTTGCAGGGGAACTCCCCCCTCCCGCTCTTGAGCCGCGCCAGCTGAGGGCGGCAGCTGCGGACGGTCATGGCCACCGATCTGCCCTCGGCCTCAACCTGTACGCTCTGGGCCGGAGCGAAGCAGATCAGCTGGAGCGCCTTCTCGAGCTCTGCGGGCCCCCCCTCCCTGATCCCCAGGAAGGATTTTATTCGCCTTGCCTCTGAGACGCCATACCTCGCCCACGCCTCAGTGTCCAACTCCACAGCCTTGTCCAGACCATACCTGTCCTCCACGCCAAGGAACCAATAGCCGTCCAGGGTCAGCACATTTTTGGAAAGGAGCTGGACATACCTCAGAAGATCTTCTCGGTCCAGTGAATCCAGATAGCCGGTCATTTCGTGTCACTGCATCTGTTCTCCCAAGAATAAAATATAAGGTATCGCATAGAGGAGGAGGGTTCCCCAATGCCCATGGAGCTTGAGCGCCACGTCCTTGAGTGGGCGAAATTCCAGCTTACTAAGCTGGGGGGCCCTGTCAGGCTCAGGGTCTTTGCGGTTCAGGATCACTGCGTCTTCTGCAATACCCTGGACGAGCTGGTGGGCAAGCTGGCGGAGATGTCGGATAAGATCACGGTCCTGAGGAGCGGCTTTGGGCCCGAGGAGCCCGTGGCAAAGGACTATGGCATTGGGATTCACCCCGCGGTGGTCGTCGAGGGAAAGAAAGATTATGGCATCAGGTTCTTCGGAATTCCCATGGGCTATCAATTCGGGGTGCTTGTGGAGGATCTGGTAATGGCATCCACAGGAGTGACGGACCTGGGCGAGGAGGCTAAACTTAAGCTGAGGGGGGTGAAGAGCCCGGTCAGCATAGAGGTGTTCACCCTCCCCGACTGCCCGGGCTCCCCACCCATGGCCAGAACTGCCCACAAGTTCTGCATTGAGAACAGCAACATCAGTGCGGACGTTGTCGATGTCCTGGAGTTCAGGGAGTTGGCGGCGGAGAAGCTGGTGCTGGGGACCCCCAAGACGGTGATCAACGGGAGGGCGGAGGTTCGGGGGGTGGTCACTGAGAGGGACCTTGCGGATCTGGTGAGGGCCCTCTCCGCCTCGAGAGGATCACCTTGAGGCGCCTTGTCAGGTACCAGAAGGGGAGGCCTAGCACCCCAAGGAAGGCAATGCTGAAGGCGAAGAGGAGAATAGCATTGAGGAGCGAGAACTGCTCAAAGCCCAGAAATGCAGAGAGGACCGCCGTGACCAGAGAGGCGACAAGGAATGCCTGGAGCAGGCGTTTCAGCACGCTGAATATCCAGGCGCAGATGATGCCCATTGCCGCTGCAAAGAGCCACAGGGGGAAGGGGATCAGCAGGGAGTTCGTCAGGGCATAGTATGCCCCTGCCACAGCGCCCACAACCAGCACAATCAACAGGGCCGGGGTAGCCCCGCCCTTGGTGACTGGGGTGGGGGAGGAGAGCGGTGGCTCTGATTGGCCCATCCAGAGCCTGGCCTTTTCGGTGGACTGGTAGTAGTACCTCTTGTCGTCCTTGGTCCTTCCGATCAGACCCAGCCTAAGGAGGGTGGAGAGGTGGGACTCGACTGTGCTTCTGGACCTCTGGACCGCCACGGAGATCTCGTCACCGGTTACGGGTTTCTCCGAAGCTGCCTCCAGTATGGCAAGGCGAGTTCTGTCGCTGAGGGCGTCCAGGATCTCCCTTCTCTCTTCGTCCATAGATGAAACCATTTGCTAACTCAGCGGCGGGCTTTAAGACGCTTGCCATCAGCGGCAGTATCCGGTTATTCTAGCATTATCGATTCGGCGGAGGGCTTAAGAGGCTTTAAAGCCGGGGCGGGCCAGGTTCAGTCTGGAGATGGGCATGGGCCTGGTCCTAAAGGTTGTTGGCTGGATCCTGGCGCTGGTTCTTCTGGCCATGTTCCCGTGGCTGCTGCTTCCTGTTCTTCTCTACTGGGCCTGGAAGCGGGGGATCCTGGCGGGGGCCGCACGCAGGCTCTCCAGCCGGATCCGTAAGGAGGGCCTGTTGGGAGGAGTTGCCGCCATAGACGCCTCGGTCTCGGGGGGGATGATGGCCGAAGAATTGGTAATCAGCTATGAAGCGCCCTCCGAAGAGTCGCATTACATTGTCGTGCAGAGGGGCGGCGAGAGGAGGATCCTCATGGCATCATCCCTCACCGAAGAGGGGGGAACGCCGGAAAATTACGGGCAGGTGGTTGCAGCGGTTATGGCCCTGCTCGGTGATCTTTCGTGGTCCATAACCTTTGCCTTTTTCCTCTCGGGAGGGGGCGAGGTGGGAGGCCTCATAGCATTCGACCGCCCGGCACCCGCGAGCGGGAGGGACCCTGGGGCAGTCTGCAGGGAGGCCATGGGGCAGATCGAGGCGGTGAGGAAGGCCGTCGTCTCGGTGGCGCCTTCGGTCACTGTAAGGAGTCTGAGGGGGAGCGAGCTGGCGCCACTGGCGCTCTGGGGGGCGTCCCGTTGAAGGCCATTGGAGCCGAGAGGGGCCTGCGGGACGCTGCGGCTGCGATAGGCCGTGAGCGGCTTGGAAAAAGCAGGCCAGGCCCTCCGACGAGGGATCTGGGCGCACTCCGCAGTTCTGATCTGGAACGCTTCTGCGTCTTCGGGAGCGAGGGGAAAAGGAGGGCCCTAATCATGGAATTGGCAATACGGATGGCTGAAGCCGGCATAAACCCGCTCATTGTTGCCCTAAACGGCGGGTACACTCCCCTGGCCGAATACATGCCGCAGCTGAGGCTCTACAGGGTAGGTGATTTCTCTTCGGTGAATATCTTCAGCATCCCTCCGGCCATCCCCAGGTATTCAGCGGCCATAGCGGATGTTGTGGGGAGAAATTGCGGACTCAGCCGGGATGAGCGGGGATACCTTGTGAGGGGGTTGGAGATGGCCTATGCCGAAGGCTGCCGATCGCCCAGCATGCGCGAGGTAGGGGACAGGCTCCTCCAGATTCAGGCGGAGGTGCAGCCGAAGGAGGCCTACAAGGTTGAGTGCCTCAAAAATGCCCTCTGGGAGCTGGAATCGGGGATAATCGGAGCCATGTCGGAGCAGGGCGAGGGGCAGCTCAGGCTGCCCGCGGTTGTGGACCTCGGGCAGCTGCCCACAGGGAGGGAGCGGAGCATCATTGCCACGGTGCTCATGCTGAGGTGCCTGGAGACAGAGGCATCATTGCTGGTCGTGGACCCGGCGGATTGGCTCAGGCCGAGCCCAGCTGACCTGGGGAGCAGCTTCCCACTCCAGGACTGGCTGGAGGCATTGGGGGCCAGGGGCAAGGCGGTCTGCCTTGGCATGTCAGCGGCAACGACGTCCGTTGGCCTGCTGGGTGGGCTGACCTCGGTTATATTCTGCGGCCCGCTGTGGGGGGAGGATATGGGGTTCATGGAGAGGACCTTCAGGTCCGCAAGGGGGAACTGTTGGCGATCATGGGTCCGTCGGGATCG
>CAYZHK010000085.1:0-4507 GCA_964477685.1 uncultured Nitrososphaerota archaeon | reverse complement strand
ACAGTTACCACTTGAGCTTCCAGGGAGTGGGGTGGAGGGTCCTCTCGTCCGCCAGCGGCGCCCACCATTCCTCGTTGGTCAGGTACCATGAGACTGTCCTGGCGAGGCCCTCGCCGAAGTCTGTCCTCGGCCTCCAGCCCAGCTGCCTCCGGATCCTGGAGGAGTCGAGGCTGTAGCGGATGTCGTGGCCCGGGCGGTCCTCCACCAGCTCGATGCTGCTGGCCTTCTTCCTCATTACGGAGAGTATGGTCCGGACCACCGCCATGTTGCTCAGCTCGTTGCCGGCGGAGACGTTGTAGACCGAGCCCGCCTTCCCCCTCTCCAGCACCGCCTGGACCGCCCTGCAGTGGTCAGTGACGTAGAGCCAGTCCCTGACGTTCCTCCCGGTGCCATAGACCGGGACCTTAAGCCCCCTCCGGAGGCGGATTATGGTCTTGGGGACGAGCTTCTCGGGGAACTGGTAGGGACCGAAGTTGTTGGTGCAGCGGGTGATGCAGGCATCGATGCCGTAGGTCCTCCGGTAGGCTGAGACGAAGAGGTCGGCGGAGGCCTTGGAGGCGGAGTAGGGGGAGGATGGCGCCAGCGGGTCCCCCTCCCTGAAGGAGCCCCTCCGGATGTCCCCATAGGACTCGTCGGTGCCCACCTGGACCAGCCTGACATCCCTCCCGGACTTCCGGATCTCCTCCAGGATCGTCAGGACGCCGCCGATGTTGGTCCGGAAGAAGGGCCAGGGCCCGGCGATGGAGCGGTCGACGTGGGTCTCAGCGGCGAAGTTGACCACCGCGTCCGCCTCCGAGACGAGCTTCCAGACCGTGGGGGCGTCGGAGATGTCGCCCTTGACGAACCTGTAGCGCGGGCCCTCCACCCCGGCGAGGTTGGCTTGGTTGGAGCCGTAGGAGAGGCTGTCAATGTTGGTGACAGAGTGGTCTGTCTCGTCCAGCATAAGCCTTATGAAGTTGGAGCCGATGAAGCCGAGGCCGCCGGTGACCAGGATCCTCGTATGATGCCCCTCCTATACCCTATCCATGAACTCCCTGAATACCCTTGCCATGTACTCCAGCTTCTCCCGGGTCAGGCCAGGGTAGACCCCCAGGAAGAAGGTGTTGCGCATCACCAGGTCGCTGTTCCTGAGCGGCCCAGCCATTCTCATGGGCAAGCCTTCGTAGGCGGGCTGCCGGGCGATGTTCCCGGCGAACATCAGCTTCACCTCGATGTTGGCCCGAGTGAAGTGGCCGACCAGCTGCCTCCGGGTGAACCTGGCGCCCTTCCTTATGGTCAGCGGAAGGGCAAACCAGCAGGGGTCGGCCCTGGGGAGAGCCTCGGGCAGGTGGAGGTGCCTCTCGTAGGGCTGCACTGCGTCGTAGAGGAAGCGGAAGTTGCGCTTCCTTGCCTCGATGAAGCCAGGGAGCCTCTCCAGCTGGGCCAGCCCCAGGGCCCCCTGCACCTCAATGGGCTTGAGGTTGTAGCCGATGCTGGAAAAGGTGTAGCGCTTGTCATAGTCATCTGGGATGCCCTCCCAGGCAGCTTTTCCGCTGCCGCGGAGGGACTTGGGGCACCCGGCGTCGTTGCAGGTCTTCGGGTCGCAGACCGGGTTGACGCAGGCCCTCCCCCAGTCTCTCAGTGATAGGGCGATCCTGTGGAGCCCTATATCGCTGGTCACCAGGGCCCCCCCCTCCCCGGTGGTGATGTGGTGGGCCGGGTAGAAGGAGAAGGTGCCAAAGTCGCCGAAGGTGCCTGCGTACTTACCGGCATATCTGGAGCCGAGGGAGTCGCAGGCGTCCTCAACGACGCGGAGACCATTTTCCCTGGCGAACGCCATGATTGCGTCCATCTCGCAGGGGTTGCCGAGGGTGTGGGGGAGCATTATCGCCCTTGTGTTCTTGGAATGTGCCTTCCGGATGGATTCCGGGCTGGCGTTGAGGGTGGAAACGTCCACGTCCACCAGGACCGGCTTCAGGCCTGCCTGGAGCAGGGGGCTCAGGGTCGTGGGGAATGTTGCCGCCGGGGTGATCACCTCGTCCCCGGCCCTGAGGCGGTCCTTCTCACCGACGAACTTGGACGCCAGTGAGGTGACTGCGAGGAGGTTCGCGGAGGAGCCGGAGTTGACCATCAGCGCCTTCTTGGCCGAGAGGAACTTCGCCAGCTTCCCCTCGAACTGGGCGACCCGATTCCCGGCGCCGAGCCAGCCGTCGAGGATGGTGTCGAGCATGCCCCTGGCCTCCTCGTAGCCCATGACGGAGCCGGCGTACTGGACCTTGTCCCTCCCAGGAACGAACTCTCCCGATTGGGACTCCCTCTCAGCGTAGATCGCCCTAAGCTCCTCGAAGAGCTTCCTCCTGGCCCCATCTTCCTTGGACATTCAGACCATGACCCCGGGGTGGTTTGCTAAGGCTATGACATTATTACATTTCAACCTTATAATATATGAAAGGCGAGGTCGCACCCCTCCGGGGGCCCCCTCTGCCCAGGTCCCATGGAAAAACAATAATGCCGATACCATACATTTTTGAAGAGACAGTTCTCTAAAGGAAAGTGGGCAGTGTGCGGAGAAGGGGCTCAGCAGGATGGGTGGGAAAGCAGAATACGGCAATTGGGTTTCCCAGAGGCTTATCTATCTGCCCTGCCTTTTCGGCCTGGTCTTTTTGGCCCTGGGTCTGATCTCATGGGTGCTCCTGATCCCTGCAGCCCTTCTCTTTCTCCTGTCAGTGTATTTTCTCTACGTCCGCCACCAGTTTTCCCCCCGGGGAGGGGGGGTGCAGGAGAAGGCCTGGAACCTGCTGTTGGATAATCTGCAGTGGATGGGGGAGGGGAAGGCGCTCGACATAGGGTGCGGAAACGGGGCCCTCGCCATCATGCTCGCCCAGAGGAGCCCCAGGGCAGAGGTCATCGAAATCGACTATTGGGGCAAGAGGTGGGAATACTCAAAGGAGGTCTGTGAGAGGAATGCGGCCATGGAGGGGGTCAGCGATCGGGTCTCCTTCCGGAAGGCCAGTGCCACAGCCTTGCCCTTTGGCGATGGTTATTTCGATGCGGTCGTGAGCAACTTTGTCTTTCACGAGGTGGGTGATGCCAGGGATAAAAGGGAGCTCGTCCGCGAGGCTCTGAGGATTCTCAGGAAGGGGGGGAAATTCTCATTCCAGGACGAGTTCCTATTCAGGCAGTTCTATGGCGAGGTGGACGACCTGATAAGGGTAATCAGGAGTTGGGGCATAAGTGAAGTAGAGTTTGTCCGCAGCCGGGACGCGGAGTTTGTCCCATGGGCGCTCAAGGTGCCGTTCATCCTCGGGGCCATGGGCATAATACGCGGGGAAAAATGAAGTTGGCTTGGCCATTGCTGGCGCTTCGTTTATTAGTGGACGGAGCCCGTTTTCATAATTAGGGGAAGCAAAAAGGGAGTTTTGACCATGGAGTTCAAGGGAAGTAGGACGGAAAAGAACCTCCTTGCCGCCTTCGCAGGGGAGTCACAGGCGAGGAACAGGTACACCTTCTTCGCGAGCGTGGCGAGGAAGGAGGGCTACGAGCAGATAGCCGCCATATTCGAGGAGACGGCAGGAAACGAGAAGGAGCATGCCGAGCTCTTCTTCAAGCACCTGAAGGGGGGAATGGCCGAGATAACGGCATCCTACCCCGCGGGGGTCATCGGGACCACAGCCGAGAACCTGAAGGCGGCGGCGGAGGGGGAGAAATACGAGTGGGGGACGCTCTACCCCGGCTTCGGCGAGATCGCCAAGGAGGAGGGCTTCGCCGACGTGGCAGCCACCTTCACGATGGTCTCCAAGGTGGAGGCCTACCACGAGAGGCGGTACCTGAAGCTCCTCGACAGCCTGCAGAAGGGGACCACCTTCAGGAGGGAGAAGCCCATACGGTGGAAATGCAGGAACTGCGGCTATGTCTTCGAGGGGACCGAGGTGCCCCAGATCTGCCCGGTCTGCAAGCACCCGACGAGCTACTTTGAGGAATGGGTCGAAAACTACTGATTTGATGGCTGACTGGAGGGGAACTCTGCCGGGAGTGCCAGGGGGAAGCGGCTCCCCATGGCGCGCAGTGGAGGCTGGGAGCCCGGCCGGACAGCCGCCCTTTCACCTCATTTCCACTTGGTCAGGATCTCCTCCCTCTGGAAGGTGGAGCGGCTCAGGAACAACATGCCCACATCGATGGCAAGCAGGATGGCCGAGACCACCAGCAGGTTGTTGGCGTTGATCGGCAGTATGTTGAGCTCCCCCAGCAGGAAGATGGCCAGGAGGGGTAGGATGACGAGGGAGCCCAGCTGCTGGGCCGCCCTGACGTCATTCACCCTGGAGGAGATGATCACGCTGAACTCCACGCTCATGATGCAGGCCAGGGGCGCAGCCAGCAGCAGTATGACGGCGACGTTCCAGTTGGGCATCAGCAGGTACCCCAGATTGCCTATGGTCAGTGCGTCCACGAAAGCCATGAATATTGCCGCGCCCATGTAGGTGGCCACCATGGTTGGCACAAAGGCGGCGATCCCCTTGCCCAGCAGCAG
>CAYZHK010000084.1:0-4632 GCA_964477685.1 uncultured Nitrososphaerota archaeon | reverse complement strand
CCCTTGCCCTTTGCAAGGGCACCCTTCCCCCCCACCATGCTGCCGGTCTCGCGCCACGCCTTCTCGAAGTCGGCGTCAGACTTTTCCAGAATCTCCTTCAGGTTCAGTTTCATCGCTTCATCACCTTCACTGCCTTCTCCATGCTCTCCCTTATCAGATGGCCCTGCTGCGCCAGGGTGACGTCGCCCCGCGTCTCCTCCAGAAGCCTCCTTATGACATCCACCTTCCGCCTCAGATTCGGCACCACCGCCCTTGGAAAGTCGAGCCCCTTCAGGGCCGTGTAGATTTCCTCCATGAGGCCCAGGGCCCTCTCCGCCTCCGCCAGGTCGTCCCTCCTCAGCGAGTCGAGGGCATACCTCCTCATCTCCCCCACAGCGTCTGCAAGGCCGGTCGTGTAGGGCTCAACCGGTATGCCCAGCGAAGAAGGCGTGGGCAGCGGCTTCCCTGAAACCATCGCCCTGACGCATGCCGCCTCGGCATATTCCTGGAAAGCCTGGGGCATGGGCCCGATATAATAGAACTCCTGCTGTACCCTGCAGAGGGTGAGGGCTGCTTCCAGCGCAGCCTTGGCAGCCTCAATGTTCTCGGCCAGAGCCTTCCTGTCTCTCTTGTGGACAGCCAGCACTGAGCTGCCCGCCCTCCTTATGACCTCCCTTGAGTATGTGATCACCTTCTCCCTCTTCTCGTCCTTCGCCCTCAAGGTGGAGTCGATATCGGTGATGATTGCTTCGAGACCCACTGCTGCCACACACCATTCTCTAGAGTGATTCGACCGCTTTATTTAGACTTGCCTTCCCTCCGGAGGAGGGCAACCCTGCTTATGGGGACTTCGTCGCCGAAGGCATAGCCGCTCTCAGCGGCTATCTCCCTGGCGAACCCCACCACATCCCTGTGCCCGGGCATGCTCTCGAACGAGAGCCTCCGGGTCGAATAGCCCACATGCATGTAGGCCTTAACCTCAACGTAGGTGGGCGAACTCTTCTCGATTATCCTGGCGTAGCGCGGCGCGTCGCCCATGTTCAGCCCCTTCACGGCCGTGATCCTGACCACCGTGGGGCAGCTGAAGTTCCTGAGCATGCCCAGGGATTCCATCAGCCTTTCCCAGTTGCGGGGGTTGGACGGCCTGCAGATCCTCCCGTACAGCTCCTCAGACGGCGCGCTCAGCGATACATAGAGCTGCGTCGGCTCCCTTATCCTTCCCAGGGCCTCTGGGTTCGTCCCATTTGTCACAAGGAACGTGGTCATGCCGCGCCTGCCGAACTCCTCGATCAGGCCATCGAGCCTCGAGTAGCTGGTCGGCTCGCCGCTGAGGCTGATGGCCACATGGCGCGGGTCCATGGCCTCCCTCCACATGGAATGGCTGACGCTGGGATTTCCCTTGAAGCCGTTGACGCACTTCTGGTGGGCCCTGATGGCCCCCTGGGCAATCTCCGCCGGCTCATCCTCGTCGGGGAGCCCAACGCCTTCCCACCACTCTCCCCCTTCGCTGGGGAGGACCCTCCAGCAGTAGAGGCAGTTGTTGGAGCAGTAGCTCAATGCGGGGCTGATCTGCATGCACCGGTGGCTCCGGATGCCATAGAACTTCTCCTTGTAGCAGGCTTCTCCCTTGGTGAGCGATGCTCTTAGCCAATGGCATGTCTTGACTCCGGAGTGCCTGCCCACGAGCTTGTAGCCCTGGCGCCTCAGCACCGAGGAGAGGTCGGTCAAACTGCTCCCCTGGATCACTTGGCAGGGTAGAACTCTTCTTTTATCCCGTCCTTGCCCAATATGAGGACGTCCACGCCGTCGCCCGAAGCTATGTCCCTGGCAATGCCCGCCCTGACGGCCCGGATGGCAAGCTCCTTCCCCTCCTTCACGCCTGCATCCTTGTTGTAATCCTGCTCAAGGAGCCCGATGGCAATGGTCCCGCCGCTCCCTATGGCCGCGTACCGGTCCTCAATTATGGAGCCAAGCTGGTCGAGGACGAAAAGGCGACCGCCGCCATCATCGGTGCCACCCACCATCGTCTCCGTGAAGACTGGGTAATAGCGCTGCGAATAGAGCATATTGGAGAGTAGCTTAGTCGCCGCCCGCACGCCCATCGTCTTGTGGAACTCCAGTTCGTAGAGCCTCAGTTCGGAGGTTATCCTCCGGAGGACCGCCTGGGCATCGGATATGAGGCCTGCAAAGCCCACCCCAATCCGGTCGCCGATGGGAAATACCTTCTTCCCGGACTTGCTCATTATCGAAAAGCCGTAGGCTATGCGCTTGTCCGATGCGAGGACCACTCCATCCTTGCAGACTATGCCGACGGTTGTGGCCCCCATTGTCGGGAATCCGAACTGCGCTTGCGGCAACGCCTTGACCTCCAAAGATGTATCTATCAACTTTCAGAACGGTCTACCAATTAGATTAAAACATAGGCTCAAAAGGTTTTCTCCATACCACCATACGCCAAAGCGCAGCCCCACTTGGGGAGAAACGCCTTTTACCCGATCCTGCTGCATCTAGAGATGGGGAGCCGATGGCAACCATAAGGGACGTGCTCAACCGAGAGAAATGGGCCACCGGGGGCGGCCTTGGGGACCTTGAGGTGGTGATCCTGCACAGGGGAGCCCCGGGGGATTTCAAGGTCATCAGGGGCGAATCGATTGCCGATGTCGCCCCGAGGGCTCTGCTGGTAAGGGTGGGGGGAGAGGAATTGGTGATCCCCTACCACCGTGTTAGAATAATAAGGAGGGGCGACACCATCATCTGGCGGAGGGCGCCAAAGGAAAGGTAAGGTGTTGGGGATGCAGCAGCCATTCGAGAAGATGCCCACTGTCCTCACGGCGGAGGAGATCATAAACAAGGCCTTCAAGGAGATCGAGAAGGAGGAGCTGGAGCTCCCGCAAAAGCTCCCTGCGGTCGTCAAGGCGAAGCGCAAGGAGGCGGAACGGGTCAGGATCGCCGAGAAGGTGACAGCCGGCTACATCGAGGGATTGGTGAAGACCGTCCCCACGATCGACAACCTCCACCCTTTCTACCATGACCTCCTCGAGATCCTTGTGGGGATCGCCATGGCCAAGGCTTCCCTGGGGAGGCTCAGCAGGACGGCCCGCATAATCCATGAGGCCGCAAGATCGTCCCTGGGAAGGCTGAAGAGGCCCAGGAACCCCGCCGATGCAGCGGCTGCCAGGAGGGCCTTCATGGGCAGGGTGGCCTCTCTCGTCAGGGAGGCTGCGGATGATTTCGCAACCGTCGCTGAGCTGAGGGAGAAAATGAAGGACCTGCCGACCGCTGACCCGGAGATGCCCACCGTCGTCCTGGCCGGTTACCCGGGGGTTGGCAAATCCACCATTGTTGGTCAGGTCTCCTCGGCCAAGCCCCAGGTGAGGTCCTACCCCTTCACGACCAAGGAAATAATTGTTGGCCATGTCAAGATGGGCCACTATACTATCCAGATTGTGGACACGCCCGGCATCCTTGACAAGCCTCTGGA
Organism: uncultured Nitrososphaerota archaeon; assembly: GCA_964477685.1. GTDB lineage: Archaea > Thermoproteota > Methanomethylicia > Methanomethylicales > Methanomethylicaceae > JACTUC01. The sequence goes on along the minus strand of CAYZHK010000084.1, from coordinate 1,172 downwards.
GAGACGAGGCAAAACAGAGATGCTTTCCGTCACGGCGCTTGGGCATCTCTCGAACATCATAGCCTTTATCGTTGACGCCTCCGAGGGCAATGCCTATTCTCTGGAGAGCCAGAGGGGTCTCCTGTCGAGCATCATGGAGACCTTCCCCGGCAAGCAGGTCATGACCTTCTTCAACAAGGCCGAGATCGCAGGCCAGGGGCAGCTGGAAAGGGCCGAAAGGATCTTCGGACCGGGCCTGAGGATTTCCGCCTCCACCGGCGAAGGGCTCGGCGCAATGATGGAGTCCATCAGGAAAGGCTTGGAGGCATCCCGCAGTCAGCCCCGGGTAGCGCCCTGAGGGGGAATTCCGGTCCCTTCGACCCGGAGGACCGCAGAACCTCCCTCCCGCCGTTCGATATCCCATTCAACCCCAATGAATTTCCTGCAGAGGAGGACCATGGTCTCGGCGTGCCTTGTCAGCGAGGTGACCCCAAGCTCAGAAGCCCCCTTGGCCAGGGCCATATACAGCGGGGCCATGTCCCCGAAATGGCTGTCGGCTGCCATTCCGCTCTTGATCTCGGCTATGAGGTTCCCTGCGGCTTCCCTGCCCACCTCCTCGGCCCTCTTCTCCCGCGCTCCCAGCGCGTCTCCACCCAACCTTACACTCTCCTCAGCATCCGTCCACAGGGTGACCCCGCTGCCGATACCAGCAGCCATGGCCAACTCCTCGGAGATCCGCACATTGGTGAACCCGGCCGAAAAGAGGGCCTTCTTTGCAGCCTCACCCTGCCTTTTTGCCACATGGGCGGGAAGGTTGGCGCAATGGGATATCCCCCTCACCCTCTCCACCTTCCCCCTCTCCACCAGGCGCACCCCAGTGAACCCATCCGTGCCCCTGACCCTGAGGATGGCCTGCCCACCCCCTTTGGGGTAGTAGCCGCGCCTCTGCAGCTCCACCCATGCTTGGGCTCCAAAGCAGCTGAGGTTCGGCAGCAATACCTGCTTCATGTAGTCGATGGGGGGGCTCCAGGGCACGTCCGTCCCGCCCGAGAGCGCCACCTCAGACTCCCCACCCGCGAAGGCCAGGATGGGGAGCAGTGTCTGCATGATCAGAGTAATGCTTCCTGCCGTCCTCACGTCGAATGCATATCTTCCCGCTGCGGTTTTTCCCGGGGTGAACCTGATCTCCGTGC
>CAYZHK010000083.1:0-4911 GCA_964477685.1 uncultured Nitrososphaerota archaeon | reverse complement strand
CCTCGAGGGGAGCCCCCTCAAGTCCATCGGGCTTGCACGCCACATCTTCGGCATGAAACTGATCAACGTCCCGAAGCTCAAGACCCATGCCCAGGCGGTGATGACAGGAGCCATCAAGAACCTCGCCTTCGGCTGCATACCGGGAGCGGGGAAGTCCCGTCTCCACTCCGTCGGGAACACCCCCGAGAAGTTTGGGAAGGTTATGGTGGACGTCTACTCGGCAGTCAGGCAGTTTGTTGACCTGAACATCATGGATGCGGTTGTTGGAATGGACGGCAATGGGCCGACGATGGGGAGGGTCCGGAAGGTCGGCAAGATACTGGCCAGCAGGGACGCCTTGGCCCTTGACATGGTCTCCTTCAGGATGGTGGGCATCAACCCCGAGAAGGTGCCGCACATAGCCGAAGCCATGGGTCGGGGGTTGGGCCCCTCCAGCCTTGACGAGATCGAGGTCTTGGGCGAGCTGCCGACCAATATCAAGTACAGACTGCCCTACAACATCCTGTCCCGACTGGCATGCCGCGTGGCATCCCTAGCCCCATCGGTGAGCCCAACCCCCTCCGCCTCAGCCAAGTGCACCCGGTGCGGCACCTGCGCCACCGCCTGCCCAGCCGCCGCCATCACCATCAGGGACCGTGCGGTTGTGGACAAGTCAAAGTGCATAAGGTGCTATGTCTGCAATGAGGTCTGCGAGTACGATGTCATGCAGGTCCAGAGGCGCAGGCTAGGATAGGTCGTGCCCTCAGACCAGGTACCTTGCGAAGGTCTTCTCAAGGCTGATGGGCAGCGCATTCCCCTCCTCTTCGATCGGCTGCCTCGCCGGTGGGTTACTGCTGTATGCCGGATTGATCTCCGCTATCCGCTCCCCCAGCGTCTCCTTCAGACGGCTTCTGAAGATGATGCCCAAGGGCTTCAGAGGAGCGCTCTCCAGCTCGATGACCCCCTTCGTCTTTTCCAGCAGCTCAGCCTCTGACCCGACATCGGGATTCCAGTCCTTGAGGTACCTGGTGTTCTTCTCCACCCATTCCATGTTGACCATTCCGTTCCATGTGGGGCAGGGCTGGATGATCTCGAGGAGGCCCGCCCCCCTGTGCCTCAGCCCCTCCATGAGCACCCCCTTGAGGTGCTCGGCATTGTAGGCATAGCTCCTTGCAAGGAATGTGTAGCCGGCGCTGAGACCTATGAGCATGGGGTTGACTGCGTCGTTGATGTTGGGGAAGGCCAGGGACTTGGTCTTCAGCCCCCGCTTAAGCGTCGGGGATGCCTGGCCCTTGGTGAGGCCGTAGACGCCGTTGTTGTGGATGACCACCAGTATGTCGGCGTTGCGCCTTCCCAGCGCAACGAGGTGGCCCATCCCTATCCCAAGTAGGTCCCCATCCCCCCCATGGACGAGTACCTTGAGGTCAGGGTTGGCCACTTTGATGCCGGTGGCGAAGGGTATGGCCCTGCCGTGGAGGGTATGGACACCGCTGGCCTTGAGGAAGTGCGGGATCTTGCCGCTGCAGCCTATCCCAGAGACGACCACGAGACTCCCCCGGTCCATTTTCATCTCGTCCAGTGCCATCTTGACGGCGGTGAGTATCCCAAAGTCGCCACAGCTGGGGCACCAGTCCGGCCATACTCCCGACGCCCATTCGAATGCTGGCACTTCACTCCCCTCCTGTCAGGACAACTCTCTGGACCCCTTCCCGAACTTTGGAGTAGGCCATGGCAACCTCATCCTCGGTGATGAGCCGCCCCGTATATTTGAGGACGCGGTACCTGATGTAGATACCGCAGCGCATCCTGATCAGCTCTGCAAGCATCCCCATATAGTTGGCCTCCACGTCGATGATCTCGTTTGCGTTCCAGAGACACTCCGAGACGAAGGCGGACGGGAAGGGCTCCATGAGCCTTAGGGCGAGGGCCGCGACTCGCCTGCCGCCCCCTCCCAGCGACTCCAGCGCATCGAGAACAGCCCCCTTTGTGGTCCCCCAGGTGACGATGAGGTCGTCGTACCTCTCGGGGCCGTAGAGGATGGCCTTGTCCTCCTCCGGTAGCTCCTCCAGTATCCTCCTGTTCTTCTCCATCCGTTTGGCATACATCAGGTTTCTCCCGAGGGGATCCTCGCTGATGTTGCCATGCTCGTTGTGCTCGTCCCCAGTGTACCACAAGAGCTGCTGGCCCAGGAATGCCCTTGGCGATATGCCCGACTGGCTGAGGGCAAACCTCCTGTAGTCGCCCCCCTCGGCCGGCCGATCTCCCTGGAGGTTGCCCCTGTCTATCCTCACCGTCTCCTCGATGGGGATGGCTGTGACGCAGTTGGCCAGCCCCTTATCCAAAAGGTGTATGGCAGGGACTTGGTATTTCTCCGCGTAGTTGAGAGTTTTGGCAGCATCCTCTAGGGCCTCCACATGGTCCCCCGACGCCAGAACCAGCCTTGCGAACTCGCCATGCCCGGCGAATATGGCGAAGAGGAGATCCGACTGGCTGTTCCTCGTTGGGAGACCCGTAGATGGGCCACCCCTCTGGTAACTGGTTATGACCACAGGGACCTCGGAGTTGCCTGCCCAGCCAAAGCCCTCCACCATTAGGCAGAAGCCGGGCCCGCTGGTGGACGTCGCGCTCCTCACGCCCGCCAGAGCGCCACCGATGGCCATTCCAATGGCGGCTATCTCGTCCTCAGCCTGGATTACCACCGGCGATCCAATGACCTTACCCTCCGCATCCTTCAGCTCTGAGTGCATCTCTATGGCAAAGGACTCATCTGCGGCTGGCGTGATGGGGTAGTAGGTCTGGAGCCTCAGCCCCCCCAGCAGCTTCCCTACCGCCACAGCATCATTCCCCGCCAGAAGGAACCTCTGCTTTGTATCTCTCCTCGCCGCCGGGAGTGCTGCTGCATTCTGCGGCCCCAAGTGGCTGTAGACCGCTTCGGACGCGAGCCTGTTGACCTCGAGAACTTCGGGCTTCTCCCTGAAGGTGTCCTCCAGGCCCCTGTCCACAACGGACTTGGGGAGGCCCGCGAGGGCCAGCAGCGCCGACGTTATGGCCGTATTCATCGTTCTTTCTATGTACAGGTTCTGGGAGCGGAGCCCCTCCGTCAGAATTTTCGAGAAGGGGATGGCCCTGACGCGAATGCCCTGCCCTGCACAGTACTCCGCCAGCGCGCCCAGGCTGTCCTTTATGCCGCGGGCATCCAACTCTGCCCTGAGCCTTCCCATCCTGCCAGGGTCCATGGAAGGGATCTTGGTGAGGGGCTTTGGCGCCAGCGCCTCCTCGTAGACCAGGACTCCGCCCTTCTTTACCTCCTGATAATGAGTGGCGATGGTCTCGACATCAAGCCCACCAAGGGCGTCCACAGGGTACTTGATGCTGTGCACAGCCTTCTCGGATGCCCTGATATGGGAATAGCTGTGCTTCCCCTTGATGTTGGAGTGGTACTCCCTGTCGGCGAAGACCTCGAGACCGGAAACGGCCAGGGCCCTGATGGCCAGCAGCCCTGCCGTCTCTATGCCACTCCCCTGTGCCCCCCCGACTATGATGTTGAGGTCCATGTCAGTCACCTGTCGGGAGGTAGTCCGACGCATCCGGATCTGTCCTCACCTTTGCAAAGAGGCTGTGTCCTGCATGTCTCTTGAGGTCTGACCTGTGAACCACCGTCCTGCAGTCTTCGCACCACATGAACTCTTCTTCAGTCTTCGCGCAGTTGAACTCGCAGCCCCCCTCGAGATCCCGGGTCGGCCTGTTCTTCTTGTCGCATGTCCCAATGCAGACAATAAAGGCATCAGGAACCCAGCGCCCGCATTCCCTGCATGATCCCATTAAAAACCACTGGATACCTATTCCCAACGGCAGGTAATAACAATTTTTGGCTGGCGCCAGCCCCGGGAAAGCTTAAACCTTTCGTGCCCGATTCATAGCATATGAAGGCAGAAAAAATGAAGATCGGTTTCATCGGACTGGGCATAATGGGCTTGCCCATGGCGAAGAACCTCCTTAAGGCGGGCTTTGGTATAGTGGCCCACAACCGGAGCCGAAGGGCGGTGGATGAGCTTGCAGCGCTCGGCGCCGAGAGCGCAGCCTGCCCGAAGGAGGTTGCTGAGGGGTCAGAAGTGGTCATCACCATGCTCCCCGACACGCCAGATGTGCAGGAAGTGCTTGTGGGCAAGGGAGGTGTGCTGGAGGGTATCCGCCCTGGGATGATCGTCGTGGACATGAGCACGATTTCCCCCAAGGCAAGCATGGAACTGGCGCAGCGCTTCAAGGGGAAGGGAGTCGCTATGCTGGATGCCCCCGTCAGCGGCGGTCAGAAGGGAGCCGTGGACGGGGCCCTGTCCATAATGGTTGGAGGGGACGCGGAGGCCTTCGCGAAGTGTATGCCCATCTTCAATGCCTTGGGCAAGACCATAATATTGGTGGGGCCGAGCGGAGCTGGCGAAACGGTCAAGCTCTGCAACCAGGTGATCTGCGCCCTGAACATCGTCTCAATGTGCGAGGGGATCACGCTCTGCGCCAAGTCGGGCGTCGACGTCGAGACAATGATCAGGGTGGTCAGCGGCGGGCTGGGCGCCTCCAATATCATCTCAAACCTGGCGCCAAAGATACTCAAGGGCGATATGGAGCCGGGCTTCAAGCTGAGGCTCCAGCAGAAGGACATCCACCTTGCACTGCAGCTGGCTGAGGAGCTGAGAACGCCCCTTCCGGTTTCAGGGCTTGCCCACCAGATATTCCGAATTGCGGAGGCAGAGGGGTTGGGCGAAAAGGGCACACAGGCCCTGATAAGGGCCTACGAGCTCATCTCCTGAGTATGGAAAGGAGAAGGAAAAGGACGATAAATCGCTAATCCAGCGCCAAATATCCAACGTTGAATTCTTTGGTTTGGCATTACCTTATTGCAACTCATAACAAATAATAAACTGTATTATATATAAC
>CAYZHK010000082.1:0-5482 GCA_964477685.1 uncultured Nitrososphaerota archaeon | reverse complement strand
AGATCACAAGCGCCCCAGGCTTGCATCCTGAACCAAGCTGGACGACGGCCCCATGGGCATAGACTACGGCCCTTTGCTATTTTCGACGGGACCTAAATATAACGCCTTCTTTTTCCTGAAGAGCTTGCCCCCGTCGCCATACTCGGCCGTGAGGTATTCGAACCCAGACTCGATGAGCGGTTTCGTTTTCTCCGTCTTGTCTACGCTAACCTTCTCCGAGCCCATGGCCTCAATGACCCTTTGCTCTCTCACGGGCAGTATTCCTTCCCAATCAACCAAACCGATATGGCTCCAAAAAAAGATATGGCTATCTCTGAACAACGAAGACTATTTTAACGACGGCTCGGTATTCAACGATCTTGCCATTGTTTACCTTGGCCGTGAGCCTCTTCACGTTCACTGCCTTGATGTCCCTTAGAGTCTTTGCAGCATCTTTGATGGCATTGTTCGTGGCATCTTCCCAGCTGGTCTTTGAACTCCCTATCAGTTCCACTACCTTGGCTGTCGTCATTCCTACATTTCCCCCGATAACCACTCCACGCCATCCTTATTATCCCGTTCTGTTCCGGGCCATGGCTTATCAGAGGCCCTCCCCGCTTGCTGGGCGAGGGCCCATCTGTGGCCAGAATTATCAGTAAAAGTGAACCTCGAGGGCATCTTCGAGATCCTCGAAGGGGTCTGTTTTTTTAGCCCCAAAGATCTTGATCTTCTCCTCCTCAATCTCCTTCACAGGCACCTTCACCTCCTTCTTCGCCCGGTTCCTCCAGTGATCGATCACCTCCTCTTGGAAATTCGTCCCTCTGCACTCAAGGCAACGACTGGCGATCTTCCTCGAGTAGAACTCTAGCCCAAGGAAATTCTGGCTCGTCGTTTTTTTACATTCCTTACAGTATATTTTCACTATCCCCACATTCACCATGGAGAAGTCGGATTCCGCCGAGTGAGCTATGTCCTCTCCCATTGATAATCCCCAAAACCTGAAGATGATATTCCCTTTGATATTATTTAAATTGGTATAGTTATGAATTAGTAATTTGTATTATGCCTTAATTATAGCAGTAGGTCCAACCGCGCATGGGGTAGATAAAGAACCGGCAGGATTGGGCACCTGAGCGGATCCCGGATCCACAGTTGCGTCGGATGCGTCAGGACTGGGCCTATTTGGGCATAATAAAAGTGAAGCCGTCCTCGCCCCTCAAAAAGTTCGCTTCAGATATTTTAGGGTTGAACATTCCGTTGTAGCCTCCGATGATGTAGTTGATGAGGAAATCACTCCATGCCTCACCAAATTCGTGGTGGACCCTCATCTGTACCTGATCATCCCTTATGTACTCGACATACTTGCCGTAGCGGGCCCAGTTGAAGAGGGTCCGCAGGATTATGAGAAACGAGCGGTTGTCGCCATTGAGATTCAACAAGAAATTCCACTTCTTGAAGGCATATTCCCCGGAAGCAGTAACCTCTTCCTTGGTGATCTTTGATTTTTTAATGATCTCCTTGAAGACATGTTGGTCAATCAGTATCTGGCCGGTGTCCTCTGCGAGATGCTTGAAATTCACAAACTCAATCAAGAGTCCGCCTATCATGGCGTTGACCGAGGTATTTCGCTGATCGGCTATGCCCTGCAATCTCTCCAGTACGTTCTCGTCGACTGAGAAACTCCTAACGATCTTCTTACTGTTCGCCTAGGTCTGGTTGAGATCATTCCGCATGGCAATATCAGGTAAATCCTAAATATTGGGCAAGTTCCTTATAACAAATATTGTTAATTTTTATTATTTTGTAATAAATTGATTTAAAATAATCCCTGAATTTTACACTGCTATAACGGCACTTATTCAAAATCTCTGCATGAGGGGAGATTGTCATGAGCGATCGTGTTAAATCTGGGTTGGATCTGCTAGATTCTGCAATTGGAGGCGGCTTCAAGAAGAACAGCGTTACGCTGCTGGCTGGGAATCCAGGGACAGGGAAGACCATCCTCTCCAGCCAGTTTCTCCAAGAGGGCGCAAGTCATGGAGAAAAAGGATTGATGGTAAGTTTTTCGGAGACCCACGACGAGTACATAGACAACATGAAGGGCCTGGGAATGGACTTTGAATCAATGGAAAACAGCGGCCTCTTCAAATTTCTGGACTTCGCGACGGTGAACGAGGAGGGGATAGCGGTGTCTGTGGACATCATCTTGAAAGAGCTGGACCAGCAGGGCGTGAAGAGGCTCGTACTCGACTCGCTCAGCGCGATGTTCCATTATCTGGAGCAGAAAAAGGCAAGAACTTTCATGCATACCTTGATGGGGCGGACCATCAAGAACAAGGGGATAACATCGATCATGATAAGCGAAGTCCCATATGGGGAGTTCAAGACTGATTTCAGCTTCGAGGAGTTCGTCTCCGACGGGATAATCTTCCTGAAAAACAACTCGCTCGAGGGCAAACAGAGCATGACCCTTGAGATACTCAAGATGAGGGGCGTCCAAATAGATAATGCTAAATTCGAGTATACCATCCTCCCAGAGGACGGGGGACTCCGCCTGATCGCCCTCCCTGTGAGGAACGAGTTCAGCATACCCGACCCCTTGAGCAAGATCGCCTCGGGGATCGAGGGCATTGACAGCATATTGGAGGGCGGCCTCCTCAAGGGTTCTATCACGCTCATCGATGGCCCTGGTGGCCTCGGAAAGACGACCCTCTGCACCCAATTCCTCCTGAAGCATGCCCGCGACCGCAAGCCGTCGCTCTACATGAGCTTCGAAGAGCCGAAGTACCAGTTGACAGCCCTTGCGAGGAGGCTCTCGGAGGAAGATCAGAGCTACGATATGCATTTCAGTTCGCATATCCCCGAGGCCCTGTCCCCCCTGAAATACCTGAATCTCTTCAGGGATACCATAGCAACGTACAGGCCAGAGGTAATGGTCATTGACAGCCTCACTGCCATCCAGGAAACGGTCTCCCCGACCGACTTCATAAGGCTTCTCCGCTACCTGCAACTTCTCATCAAGCAAAACCAATTGACCGTGTTATGCACATCGACATCGGGCTCTTCCACGCCATCCCATCCCTTCACCGCACCGGCCGAGATCTCTCTCTTCTCGGACAATATCATTAAGATGAGGTATACCGAAAAAAATGGCCAGCTAGGAAAGGAAATGACGGCAATCAAAACAAGGAATTCGCCTCACGACCACAGGATCCATCCCTACACAATATCCACGAGAGGGCTGGAGATCGCCTGACCCACCACCCACAGATTAATATGAGGCGACAAGGAGGCTAACATGATGTCTGCGTTTGATCACTTTGACTTGCTGCTGAACAATGCCATCGACGAGGAGTTGGGCAAATATGGCAACTTCAACAGGGCGCTGGTCTATCAGTATCTGGAGAAGAAATATGGCGTGACTGCTCGGGACATCTCTTCAAATATCGTCAGATTCGAGGACTCCATCCACGAGCTGTATGGCATTGGGTACGACTATGTGATCAAGAGCATCATGAGAAACCTCTTCGGCATCCTCAGGATCCGGTTCGAAGAAAACGATAAGTGGAGAATGACCGACTACATCAAGCTCGCCAGGGCCCTTTCCAAGACGCCAGAATAGCTGGACGGCGTTGGGCCGGGGAAAGGCTCGGGCAGATCTATCGACCCATTTTAAATTAAAAAGAAATATCTGCGGGCAATGTCTCCATCAGAAGCATTGCCCAAGCTGGACTACGGCCCCTCACCTCAAAGTGAACTCATTTCTCAAAAAAACCTCCCGTCTTTGCTGTGCATAGATTCGGCCCAAAGCACTCCAATAAATAGACGGGTAAGTTCTCCTCATCCCTGGGTCAGAGACTCTCGTTCACCATCGACCACAGACTCTGTGGTCTCCCGACCTCTCTTCGGTAGCTCCCACTATTAAGGCTATTCAGGTGCCAAGCCCAATCAGCGCCATCATCTTCCTGTAGCTCTCATCGCTGGGATCTCTCTTGTAATCCCTTAGGGCATCCCTCAACCTCCCCCTCTCCACACAGACGAACCGGCCGGTCAGAAGGGACATGGACTCCTTGAAGAAGAGGTAATTCACCATGGAAGTGAGGTTTCTGCAGGCCCGTTCCCTGCCTGCCGTCTCGAAATCGATTATGAAGGGAACCCCCCTTCCGCTTATAATCACATGCTTCTTAGCATTGGAGAGCTCTCCGTGGTCCAGCCCCGCCAGGTCTAGCCTCCTGCATTGGCCCAAAATGGACCTCAGCACATCTGCGCCCTCCTCTCCGGTATGGGGTTTCTGGAGCCACTTGGCAAGGAACATGCCCTCAACATACTCCATCACCAGGACCATATCGCCCTCGCCAAAAAGGAGAGGCCCTACCCCCACGGCATTTGCCCACCACAGGTTGGCCGCCTCCCCCCTTAGGTTAGCCCTGTTGGCATCCGAGCGGAGGATCTTCACAGCCACCCGGCTGCCCAGCCTCCTGCCGACCGCTACCAACCCGACGCATCCCTTCCCAAGGATCCTAACGCCGCCCAGCTCCTGGTCTCCCACCGACTCGATCTGGCCCACGCCGAGCCGCTGCAGATCCTCGATGACCCTGCTGCAGTGCTTGCCGTTGAAGACAGGGTAGGAAAACAGGGTCCTGAGCCGCTCATCGCTCAGGCTTAGCGGTTCAGCCATGGGGGTCTCTTCCTGAGCAATTGGAGAACCAAGGCTGCCAGCCCTTCCCTCCGCTCCATTATGGGCACCAGCTGGTCGTCGGCGAGGATCTGGTACCCCTTGCGGATTTCGCCCTCGACATCCCTGCTGAACCTTACACCCTTCAACCTGGCCGAAAGGAGCGCAGTCGCAGAATCGTGCTCCCTCCGCAGCTCAACTGCCCACCTCTCACCCCTGATGTAGGGCCCGGCAAGGACGTCCTTCCTGGTTCGGTATTTCTCCAAGAACCTCCCCGCCTCCTCTGCGAGCGTGACCATGGGTCCGAGGTGCACCCTCCCGGCGGAGATCTTCAGCTCTTGGAGCTCAAAGAGGAAGGCCATCAATTCCTCCTCGTCAGACCAGACTGCCATACCGTTGACCATGAACCCCTCATCCTCCAGCACAGAGGCAATCCTCCTCATGGAGCGGTATGCCTCGCCCCAGAGGATGTCGCTGGGCACACGGGGGCAGGAGGCAACCACGGCGACGAGGTGTGTACCCTTCCTGACCAGCAGATCCATGGCCCCCTCTGGCTTTGCTTTGGCTTTGGGAGGGAAGAAGGGCCTGAGACTTGGCTTCTCCAGGTAGTTTCCGGAGGCGGCGATGAACGTGAAGTAGGACTGGGCTGAAACGGCCGCGGCTGCGTTCCGCGACCTGTCCACGGGGTCCACCATCACCAGGTTGCCCTCAAAGATCTCCCCCAGGCCATGGCCCACATAGTGCCCCGCAACATCAATGAAGGTCCTTTCCCTCCAGCCTGCCCCGGCCCTGACGACCTTGGTGAATGTGCCGTAGTGGATGACCAGC
>CAYZHK010000081.1:0-5685 GCA_964477685.1 uncultured Nitrososphaerota archaeon | reverse complement strand
CCCTTTGATAGCCCCCCGCCGGCGACCCCTCCGACGATGGCCTGGCTTATGGAGACCGGGACGCTCAGCTCCGTGAAGAGCTGCACCGTTAGGGCCCCGCCTATCTGGGAGGCGAAGGCTGTCGGGGGCCCCAGATTCGAGAGCCCCTCCCCAATCGTCTTGGAGACCCGCTTGCCGATGAGTATGCCTCCAGCAGCCGTTGCCGCGATCGCCAATATGTACCCCTCGGCGGTTCCCAGATCCACCGCCACGATGCCCACTATCAGGCCTAGGGTATTGGCCCCGAAGACGTAGGCTGTAAAGAAGCTTCCTGCCAGGAGCAGTATCCCGAAGACCATTGCCCCTCCCCCAAGGCTGTCCACCGAGTGCCGCCGGAGGAAGAGGCCTAGTGCCAGCCCGACCAAGGCCGCGATGAACGGCGTCATAAGCCAGGAGCCCAGCACGAGGGTGATGTAGCCGCCATTGAGGGGGATGCCGAGGTAGACGGCGCTCCCCAGCGAAGCCCCGAAGACGGCCTGGGATATGGGAAGCGGAATGCGGGCGAAGGTGGCGATGGCAACCATGGCAAGGGTGATGCCCATCACAATGCCGGTCGAGAGCGCATCAAGGGAGCCCTGGAGCGCTCTGCCCTGGATCGAGCCGACCAGCTTTCCCCCCTCCAGGAGCAGCCCCGCCGTGAAGCCGGCAACGAAGATGAGTATGCCATTCCTGTAGGACAGTATCTTGGAGCCCGCCACGGTGCCGGCCGAGTTGCTGGCGTTGTTTGCCCCGACCAGGAAGAGCGTGGCGGCGGTGATGAGGATCAGTACGAGGGACATGGGACCCCTATGCTCCGGACTTCACAATCATCTCGGTCAGGACGTTCGATGCCGCCTCTGCCTCGTCGGCCACCATGTCGAGGAGGAATATAAAGTCCCTCAGCTGCAGGTAGGAGATGGGGCCCAGCAGCTTCTCGCTGGCCGTCAGGTTCCTGAGTATCTCCAGCTTGACATCGTCCAGCTCCTCCTCCAGCTTCTCCACCTCGTGGGCGAGGCCCAGGGACTCCTTCATGCTCTTGTTCATGGTGATCACCGCCAGCTGGATCAGCTTGACTATCTGGACTGTCCCCGCCACCATCTCCCTGATGTTCCTCTTCCCCTGGAAGAGGGCTGCGCATTCCTCCTTCTCCAGGTGCCTCGAGGCCAGCGCCCTGGAGGCTTCCTTCGCCCTATCGGCGATCTGGTCGAAGGCCTCTGCAAGCCTGTAAAAGTCCTCCTTGAGCCCCACGAAGATGACGCCGGTGTAGAGGCTCTTCTCCATCCTCCTCTTGAGGTCGTCGTCCTCCCTCTCCAGCCGGGCGATCCTCTCGGCTATGCCCATGACAAGCTCCCAGTCATAGTCCTCGCAGGCCGAAATGAGGCTCTCGAGGAGCTCCACGGCCGTCATGACGAGGTTCATGTGCTCCCTGAGGTTGTCCTCTATCCCCCTAAGGGGAAATGCGCTCAGCTTTCTCCACATGGCTATCCTCCCACAAGCTCGGTCCTGTAGCTCCCGGCCGCAAATTCAACCTCCCCGATGTGGAGGACGGACCTTATCAGCCACTCCCCCTTCCTGCAGACCTCGAGGGTCTTCTCGTCGGCCTGCACCTTGGCTCTGGGGACCTCGGCCGAGAGGGCCATCTTCGCCTCCACCTTCCTGGTCCTAAGGTCCGATATTGCCTTGACAAGGATGGCGCCGTCCGTCCCATCCAGCGACGGAGTCTCCTCGACCCGCGGGTACCGGGCCGCATGGATTGAGATGCCCCCCTCCCTCGGCCTGAAGATGTTGTCGAAGATCTCCTCGGTTATGTGGGGGCAGAGCGGCGCAAGGAGCCTGGAGAAGGCCCAGATGGTGTGGTAAAGGGTGGCCTTAGCCGCCCGCTGACTCTCCGGGCTCCGGGGCTCGTAGAGCCTCGGCTTCACAGCCTCGATGTACTGGTCGCAGAAATCGTGCCAGTAGAAGCGCTGGAGCAGGTCCACCGCGATATGGAACTGGAACCCCTCCATGGCCCCGGTGACCTCCGCCACTGTCTCCCTGAGGCCCGACAGTATCCACCGGTCCACCTCCTCCAGCTGCGCCCCCTCAAGGGTGTAGGAGGGGTCGTTGAGGAACCCCTCTGCGAACCTGACCGAGGACCACACCTTCTGCAGGAACCCCTTCCCGTACTTTGCCGGCTCCCACTTGAACGGGAAGTCGGAGCCCAGGGTCAGCGAGAGGAGGCCCTGCCTTATGGCATCGGCCCCGAACTGGCTGACGCCCTGCTCCGGCATGATCACGTTCCCCTTCGACTTGGACATCCTGGAGCCGTCCGGCCCCAGTATGTGGCCGTTGAGGAAGACCCCCCTGAAGGGCGCCCTGCCGGTCAGCAGCGTGCACCTGAGGGTGGAGTAGTAGAACCATGTCCTGATTATGTCGTGCCCCTGCTGCCTGTAGTCCACAGGATAGGTCCTCTCGAAGCGCTTCCTGTCTGTGAAGAAGCCTGTGACGATGAGGGCTGTTATGCTCGAGTCCACCCAGCAGTCGCAGACGTCGGTGGTGCCCCTCAGGTCGGACCCCCCGCACCTGCTGCACTTCTCCGCCGGCGGCCTGTCAAGCGCCGTGTCCACCGGCAGGTCTTCCTCCCGGGGGGGGATGATCTGGCCGCAGCCGCCGCAGTACCAGAAGGGTATGGGCGTGCCGAATATCCGCTGCCTGGATATCAGCCAGTCCCACTCTATGCTGTTGACCCAGTCCACCAGCCGCTGCCCCATGAAGGGCGGGATCCACTTCATCCCGGCAGACTCCTTCAGGACCATCTCCCTGAATTCCTTTGACCTTATGAACCACTGGTCCTTCACGATGAACTCTATGGGGGCCATGCAGTCTGCCCTCTCCGTGTGGGCAAGGATGTTGTGGGTCATGGGCTCAGCCCTGGAGAGGCGTCCCCGGACCTCCAGCTCCTTGACGATCTCCTCCCTGGCGGCAGCCGCCTTCATCCCGCTGAACCTGCCGGAGTTGGTGAGCCTCCCGTACTCGTCAATGGCCTTCACTATGGGAAGGCCGTACTTCTGCTGCCACTTGATGTCCTGCTCGTCCCCATAGGTGCAGATCATGACGATGCCAGTGCCGAAGGCCGGATCGACGGCCTCGTCAGCCAGCACCTTAACCCTCTGGCCGAAGATGGGCACCTCCACCTCCCTGTTGACAAGGTTGCCGTACCTTCCGTCGCCGGGGCTGACCGCCAGGGCAACGCAGGCAGGGAGGAGCTCGGGGCGGGTAGTGGCCACCTCGGCGAACGCCCCATCGGCCGCAAATTTTACATAGTATAGCCTGCCGGCCTTCTGGAGGTAGCCCACCTCGGCCTGCGCCAGGGCAGTCCCACATTTGGGGCACCAGTGGACCGGGAACTCATTCCTGTAGACGAGTCCCTCCCTGTTCATCATCAATAGCGAGGTCTGGACCGCCCTCCAGTATTCCCTGTCCATGGTCCTGTATTCCAGTTGCTCCCAGTCGGGCCTGTAGCCGAGTTTAATCATGCAGGTCTTCATGCTCTTGATCATGTTGCCTGTCCATTCCGTGCACTTCTCCCTGAAGAGCTTCCTGTCGTCCCGGGGAACCTTCCATTTGTACTGGACCTTCAGCTCCGTGGGCAGTCCCTGGCAGTCCCACCCCTGGGGAAGGAGAACGTCGAAGCCATTCATCCTCTTGTAGCGGGCCACCACGTCGTTCAGTATGTTCCAGTAGGCATGGCCCATGTGCAGCTCCCCGGACGTGAAGGGGGGAGGTGTGTCGATGACGAAGGTGGGCCTCCCATCGTTCTTGAACCTGTAGACCGGGTAATGCTCCTCGCTGAGCCATTTTTTCTGCCACTTCTCCTCCACCCTCTGGGGGGAGTAGTTCTTCTCCATCTTCCTGACTGTGTCGTCGAACTCGGCCAACGAAGAGCCTCCCGAATCATGATGCGGGACCCTGCGGTCCCTTTTGAGTGTTGGAATCCCCTATCTCTTTAATTTTACCTCGACCCTTCTGCTCGGGGGCCCGGCGGTTCAGGCTTTGGCAGCCCTCTTGTCCAAGGCCCTGATCGCCCTCAGGGCAAAATCCGCCTCAAGGCGCTCGATATTCTCGTCGAGGGTCCTGACCCCGCGGGAGTCGTACTCCGCCAGGACCTCCCTCACCGGCTTCCCGTGCCTCTTCTCCACCTCCCTCACCTTCGCCACGAAGTAGGCCTTGGAGAAGCCCTTGGTGTCCTCATAGCAGATCGGCGGTTCCTCGCCGGCCTCCTCGCACATCTCAATGAGCACGAGGCAGGCCTCGGGGTCCCTCTCGGCCGGGCACCTGTCCTGGCAGTGGATCTTTGCGTACTTCACGACACCTCTGAGATCTTCCTTCGCAGGCATGGTATCATCCCCTCTTTTTGGCCTCTGCTTTTGACTGTTTTTCTACATCGCCGTAGCTCCGCGAACTCGGCAAATTCATCATTGGCCGTGGAATACTATCGGTGTCAAGGAGATAAACCTTAGCGCCCAGGCTCCCGCCCATGGGGCCGTTGAAATTATTATAAACTCCATGCGACAAAGCAGGGAACGGTGCCTATGGTCTCAAGGGCTTCGCCCCTCCTCGAAGAAAGCGACATCGATGTCGAGGCCATAGCCAGCGCAGCCTGCGAGGACGAGGCCCTCCTGAATGCCCTCCTTGACGAAGTCGCCCCTCAGTCGAACAACTCCCGGAGAAGGTACAACTCCCTGAAGGTGCTGAAGAGGATGGGTTCGATGGCGCCCGCTTCCCTCTACCCGAGGTGGGACTTCCTGGAGGCCCTCCTCAGGAGCAGCAACGACCCGTCAAGATACATCGCCGCGGAGATCCTGCCCCTCCTGGCGGGGGTGGACAGGGAGGGGCGGTGGGGCACCATCCTTGATGATTATGCCGGGCTGACCCGCGCCCCAAACCTCCCCCTGGCAAGCCACGCAGTGCTGGGCCTGGGCCTTGTGGCTCGCGCGCGGCCGGAATACAGGGAGAGGGTCACGGCCGCCCTTCTCTCGCTCGGCAAAGCCCGGATAAGGGAGGAGCGGAAGGCCCTCCTCAAGGCCTACGCCATCGAATCCCTGGGCAACTATTTCGATGGGACCAGCAGGAAGGATGCAGTCCTCACCTTCGTGCGGGGCCAGCTGAAGTCCAAGAGCCCCAAGGGGAGGAAGGCGGCGGAGCTCTTCCTGAGGAAATACGGCAGTTGCCAATAGCGCCCGCCCGGGAGGAAATCCTTTTTAATCTACCCCATTTGTATCATGTCAAGAGGTGTAGACAATGGGTGGCCGCCAAAAGACGACACTGCTCAATCCAGTCACCAAGGAAGAGAAGAAGAAACAGGTCCAGCAGAAGAGGTAATGACCAAAGGACCTGCCGGGGAGTGGGGAATGATCAGCCATGGCAAAGAGAAAGTCCGCTTTCTCCATATTCATCCCTATATCCATCCTATCGGATGTCTCCAGCCTCATTGAGAAGACCTTCAAAGTCGGCCAGATGGCCCGCTCAGCCTCCATCTTCCGGGTGGAGCGCATAGTCATCTACAGGGACTCGCCTTCGGCGAGCCAGCAGGACGGCTTCCTGATCAGGGACCTCCTGGCCTATGCCGAGACCCCCCAGTACCTCAGAAAGCTGATCTTCCCCCTCATGCCCAACCTCAAGTACGCC
>CAYZHK010000080.1:0-5838 GCA_964477685.1 uncultured Nitrososphaerota archaeon | reverse complement strand
TCATGTTCCTGATGTTCCGGCCGCGGAACTGGGCACACGGGCGACATAGACCGGCCGGAACATCAGGAACATGAAGGGGGCTATGTCCATCTCGGGGATCCTCACGTTGAGGTCCCGCATGGCCCTGACGACCTCATCGCCGACGCCAAGGGCTGTGCCGAAGACCAGCCATTCCCCCCACATGGAGATGTCCTGGGGTGCATATTTCTTGATCATGGCCAGGTCCGAGAGGAACTTCCTGAAGGAGTCCCACTGGAGCCTTTCGCGGTAGTAGTCGCCCTTCCATTTCCCGAAGAGGTCGGGCGGGAAGATGGCGGCGACAACGGTCTGGACGACTATGAAGAGAGAGGCAACGGTTCCGGCCAGGGATATGGACGACACTATGGGGAAGATGACGGAGAGGGCCAGGGAGGCGATGAGGAGGAGGATGCCGGCCGCGGCAATGGGCCAGAGCCTGAACCTCCCGCTGGTGAGGAACCTGGAGGAGCCGCCGGGCCCGTCCCCCCTGGTGAGGTCGGCCCACTCCCGCTGGAGGCTGGTAACGGTGGTGTAGCGGCCTGCCTTCATGTAGCCGTCCACCCTGCTGTTGATCATGGCGCTGTCCACGATGCCGTTTGCGGAGAAGTTCTGGAGGAAGTCAATGCAGTCCCTTTCATAGGGGTCCACCCCCTCGGACGAGATGATCCTTATCCTGATGCCGCCGTCCTGCTGGCTGATCTCCAGGTTACCCCTCCTCTTCAGGTCCAGCAGCGTTGCATAGAAGGCGTTGCTGTCGATCCTGGTGGGGTCGCCCTTGAAAGCAAGATTCACGAGCCAGGGCTTCCTGCTGCTGTTGGGGACAGTGCTGAGGTAGGAGGGGACTGTGAAAGGCCGTTCCCTGCCGTAGTAGGCCCAGATCAGAAGGAAGAAGAATGGGGCGGCAAGGAGGAGGACGTCGGCAAGGGAGCTCAGGGAAACGGCCGAGTAGTACTGGGCCCCGTACTGGTCGTTCGCCTGGGCTGTCAGGGCAGCCACGTCCGGATATTCGGTCGGGAATCCGTCCATGAGGGTCAGCACCTCCTGCCTGTAGAGCAGCTCCACCTCCAGCAGCTGATCCTGACCGGAGGACCCCGAGATGGTGATCCTCTGGCCGTCGCTGGTCACCTCCATGGACGGCGGGTGGGGATAGACCGCCGCAACGAGGTCTGCCCCCTCTATGACGACGGTCACACTCTCATAGGCGACGTGGGCGTCAGCCAGTTTGAGGTTAAGGTGGCAGTATTTGGAGTCGTACTCCAGCAGCGGCCGCAGCCGGTACTCGCAGCGCAGCGTGTAGGACCCGGCGTCGAACCTGCTGGGGTTGAAGATCCCCACCTCATTGAGCTCCGCCAGCGAGGCGATGGTACTCCGGTAGGGGGCGCTGTCGTAGGGGGGCGGTATCCAAACTGTGCCGCTATAATCCTTCAGGTAGGGGATGCACCCCGGAGGGCCCTCCAGGCCCTCCAGAACGAGCTGGGGGGTGTTCAGCTCCTGGAGGGAGAGGGTCGCGTCCCAGATCCTGTAGAGCATCCGGTACTCCCCCGCAGCGGTGACGGTGTAGGTGTACTCTTCGGTCAGCGTGCCGTTGGGGTACAGGGTTGCGGTGTAGTCGCTGACATAGAGGTCCCCCCGCATGATCTGTGGCAGGAGGGTCGTTACAAAGATGCCAGTGGCACCTAGCAAGAGGGTTAGGGCCACCAGGGCAAATATCATCCTTGCCTCAGACACGGCCATTACCCTAGAATTCGATTTTTGGAGGCTTCTCGATTGCCTCTTCGAACTGCAGGTACTCCATCTTCGCCATGCCGATCAGCCTGGCAACGAAGTTTGAGGGGACGATGTCGGTCATGGTGTTGAATTGCTGGGCGATGTTGTTGTAGGTATACCTCTGGCGGGAGATCTCGTCCTCCAGCCCCTTGACGGAGTCCATGAGGCTGGTCACCGTGCCAGACGTCTTGAGGTCCGGATATGCCTCTGCCACTGCCAGGATGTTCCCAAAGAGCTTCCTCGACTCGGTGTCGATGCTCCTCAGGCCCTCGGCGTTGGCGCCCATCACCATGGCCCGCATCTTGGTCACGCTCTCCAGGGTCTCCCTCTCGAACTTGGCATAGCTCTTGACCGAACCCAGGAGCTGCTCTATCATGTCAAGCCTCTTCTTCATGGCCACCTTGATCTGGCCAAGCGTGGCCGAAGCGGCATTCTTAAGGGAGTAGAAACGATTGTAGATGGAGACGAACCAGGCCAGAATTGCTATGACGGCAATGACCACAACGGCGATGATGGCGATAGTCCATATGTCCATATAAACATCCCACAGTTGTCCGTTTGGGCAAAGCGGATTTAAGCGTTGCCATTGCCCAGCCTGCAAACGCTGGCCCCTGGCGACGGCGGTGCCCTTTCGAGCCGTCTGGGCGCAGATATTTATGGCACCCTCCAAAATATATTGGGTTTGGAGGGTTAACCTTGGCCGAGTTGTATGATGTGGTCATAGTGGGGGCAGGCCCAGCCGGCCTCTCCGCGGCGATCTACTGCATGCGGAAGATGCTGAAGACTGTCGTCATAAGCAAAGATGTCGGCGGTCAGGTAGTGCTAACCGGCAGCATCGAGAACTACCTGGGGTATGGAAACAAGAGCGGGATGGAGCTTGCCGGAATCTTCGAAGCGCAGGCCAAGGAGTTCGGGACCCCCATGGTGATGGCGGAGGTGGAGAGGATAGAGGCCGAGGGGGATGAATTCCTCATCAGGACCACGGGGGCGGAACTGAGGGCCAGGGCGGTCATAGCAACGGGAGGCAGTTCCTACAAGATGCTCGATGTGCCAGGCGAGGGAGAGCTTCTGGGGAGGGGGGTAAGCGTCTGCGCCACATGCGACGCGCCCTTCTCCAAAGACAGGATCGTCGCGGTGGTGGGCGGAGGCAATGCCGCCTTCCAGAGCGCGGAGCTGCTCACCAAGTATGCCAAGAAGGTCTACATCATCCACAGGCGGCAATCCTTCAGGGCGGACGAGATACTCATACAGCGGGTCGGGAAGAGCAGGTATGTCGAGCTGCTGACCGAGACGTGCGTGGTCGAGATAACCGGGAGCAGGAAGGTCGATGGGATCGTCCTCCTGGACATGAAGACCAACGGTAGGAGGAGACTCGATGTTGACATGGTCTTCGTCGAGGTGGGCAGGGTCATGAAGCTGGATTATGTCAAGCACCTGGTCGAGACCAACGAGATCGGCCAGATAAGGGTGGACAGGGAGCAGAAGACCAGCCGGAAGGGGATCTTCGCAGCCGGAGACATCACCGACAGGAAGTACGGCCAGGCGATAATCGCAGCCGGCGACGGGGCGGTGGCAGCCCTATCGGTCTACGACTACCTCAGGGAGCTTTAATGCCAGATTGGCCGCTGAGTCCGGCCATCTCGATGGCGGCCTCGACGGCCCTCACCGGGTCGTCCGTGAAGAAGATCCTGGTCAGCTTCCTGTGGTCCAGGTAGCCGTCCGGGAAGAGGCTTGCCACCCTGTCGGCCATCAGGCCGGTGCCGGTCAGCACGACTAACGGCTTTTTCAGGTTGTAGGCCATGGCCAGCTCGGTGAGGGTCCCAACGCCCCCCGCCACCATTATTACTGCGTCGCTGCTCCTGACCACGGTGGGGCTCCTGGCGGTGTAGGTCTGCCCGGTCCTTATCCTTATGGTGTTGTAGGGGTTGTAGAGCCGGTGATCCTCCCCCGCTTCCTCAAGCTCGTGGGCAATTATGCCGACCGTAATGCCCCCCCGTGCCGGGTCACTGCCTCAGAGACCACGGTCATCAGGCCGCCGTTCCCTCCCGTTATCACCGTGCATTTTCTCCTCCCCAGCTCTCTCCCCAATGCCCTCGTCTTCTGGACAGTGGCCCCGGGGACGGGATCATAGGTGGTGATTACTCCGATCTGGACCATAATGCACCATCCTCGTTCCCCTTATATTAGGCTGCCAAGCGGAGTCAGAGGTTTACCGGCAGGAAGCCGGCGAACCAGACGGACGAGGATTCCTCGTCGAAGACCGCCTTGGCAGCCTCGACCCTAAGCCCCTTCCCGGAGGCGGACCTGAGCTCTTCGGAGAAGGCGGCATCTGTCTGCTCGTTGGGGGAAACGGAGAGAGCGTCGGAGCAAAGGACGACGAAAAACAGCAGGGACCTGAGGCCAAGGCCGCTCCACTTCTCCAGTTCAGCTATGTGCCTTTTCCCCCTTGCCGTGGGGGAATCGGGGAAGAGTGCCCTTCCCCCGACGCAGAGCGAGCAGCCCTTGACCTCTGCAAGCAGTTTTTCCCCACCCTTCTCCAGCAGGAAGTCTATCCTAGAGTTGCCAAAGGCATACTCCTCCTTGACTATCCGGTAATCCAGTATGCGCTTCTCCACCATCGCTCTGAAGACCTGGTTTGGGACCCTTGAGTCCACAACGACCCACAGCCCTTCCTTCTTGACCGCCACCATGTCACAACCAGTCTTCCGGTCTTGGGAGGCCACGGCCCGGTAGATGACCTCCACCCCCGGAATCAGGAGCTCGGTCAGCCTTCCCGGATCGTGGAGGTGGCAGGCGATTGGGCCTCCGTCGGTCTGGAGCAATGCCGCGAAGCGGTTCGGCCGGCTCAGGAATGCCCCCTTCAGCAGAGGTCTGCCGATCTCTATGAGCTTGGTCCCCTTCAATGGAAAGGCCACCAGATACCACTATGGCATTGGGAAATTTTGCCTTTTCGGATGCCGGAAAGCAAGGATATTAGGAGGCGGGACCAATGACGCATGGGAAAATTATGGACGAGCTCCTGGCGCAGTTCTCCAAGCCCCTCCAGAGGATAGTCGGAGAGAAGGGCTTTGGAAAAATGACCGAGCCCCAGAGGAGGGCGATACCGCTGGTGGCCCAAGGGAAGAATGTCCTCATCATAGCCCCCACAGGCACAGGGAAGACCGAGGCGGCATTCCTCCCCATCCTTGACAGGCTGGTCAAGGAGGGGGCGAGGGGCGGGATAAGGGTCCTCTACATCTCACCTCTGCGGGCCCTCAACAGGGATCTGATGGAGAGGCTGCAGTGGTGGTGCGGGAGGCTCGACATCAAGGTTGCCGTGAGGCACGGGGACACGGAGGCCAGGGAGAGGGGCAAGCAGTCCCTCGCCCCGCCCGAGATTCTCATCACAACGCCGGAGACCCTCCAGGCAATACTCCCCGGGAGGAACATGAAGAGGCACCTGTCCAGAGTGAGGTGGGTCATAGTGGACGAGGTGCACGAGCTCACCAACGACAAGAGGGGCAGCCAGCTGACCATAGCCCTTGAGAGGCTGAGGAAGGTGACATTGGCTGAGCCGCAGATCATCGGCCTCTCTGCCACCATTGGCTCGCCCGAAGAGGTGGCGAAGTTCCTTGTGGGCGGCAACAGGCCCTGTGAGATTGTTAGGGTCTCGGTCGCCAAAAATACGAAGATAGAAGTGCTGCTGCCCTGCGTAGAGCCGGCGGATCTGGAGCTGGCCGAGAGGCTGGCGACCTTCCCTGAGGTCGCGGCACGGCTGAGGGTCATGAGAGGCCTCATAGATAGGAACCGCTCCACGCTCATTTTCACTAACACGCGGTCCGAGTCCGAGGTGCTTGCCAGCAGGTTCAGGATCTGGGACATCAACGCCCCGGTGAGCATCCACCACGGCAGCCTGGCCAAGTCCGCCAGGGTGGACGTGGAGTCCAGCCTCAAGAGGGGCGAGCTGAGGGGAGTCGTCTGCACGTCTTCCCTGGAGCTGGGCATCGACATCGGGAGCATAGACCTGGTGATCCAATACAATTCGCCGCGCCAGGCAACTAGGCTGCTCCAGAG
>CAYZHK010000079.1:0-6197 GCA_964477685.1 uncultured Nitrososphaerota archaeon | reverse complement strand
CGAGAGCTTCTACCTCACCCTCTACAGCCTAATACCCCCTGCGCTTCTCTCACTTGCCATCTACTTCGGCGTCCTCTATGCGCTAGAGAGGCGGTTCAGAGCAACGGTGAGGGACATTGTTAGGAATAACCTGCCGATGATCCGGCGCCAGAGGAAATAATCAGCTGCCCATGTCCTCTATCATCTTCAGCTTCTTGGGCAGGTACTTGTCCACTATCGCCGTCAGCCCGTGGGCGCTG
Organism: uncultured Nitrososphaerota archaeon; assembly: GCA_964477685.1. Classification (GTDB taxonomy): domain Archaea; phylum Thermoproteota; class Methanomethylicia; order Methanomethylicales; family Methanomethylicaceae; genus JACTUC01. The sequence continues at coordinate 5,958 of CAYZHK010000079.1, read as the reverse complement.
AAGGCCTCCAGCTCCGCCCTCCTCTTCGTCTTCTTGAACTCCTGGAGCTCGGCCTGCCACTCGAAGTCCCTGTAGCGCATGTCCTGCTCCAGGAGCCGGATCCTCTGCTCGTCCAGCTTGGTCAGGGCGAAGGAGGGGAGGTTGAACCTCTTCATGTCCGTCGCCCAGAGCCCGGCCCACTTGGCCTTGGGGGTGGTCAGCTCCCTCAGGTGGGCCGCGTTGGCGGACCCCCTGATGATGACCATGGCGATGTGCATCCCCCAGGGATCTGCATCGGTCAGCAGGTAGACCGGCAGCCCCAGCTCCAGGTTGAGGCGCCTGATGAACAGCCGTGCGAGCCTGGGGGCCTGCCCCGCGGTGTCGATGAGCAGGGCGTTGAACTTCTCATAGACCCTCTCCTCGATGAACCTCCGGAAGACCGCGTTCTTCTCGATGACGAAGACCTGCTTGGCCCCGCACTCCCTGAAGTCCGCCTGGGCCACCGAGAGCCCCACCATCAGCCCGTCCGGGTTGGAGGCCAGGTTGGCCTTCCTCCCCTTGTGGGTCTCCGGTGTTGTGTACTCTATGGACAGGTCGCCGAAGATGGCAGACCTCTCCTTGGGGAAGATGTTGAAGGTCTCCCGGGGCTCCATCATCAGCGCCTCCAGGTCGGTGATGGTATCGTCCGACTCCAGCTGCTCCCTGAACTTGATGCCGTAGTTGAGGGAGTGGTAGTAGAGGTCCCTCAGGGTGGAGCTCTTCCCCTCGGCCACCAGCCGCTTGGCGAAGGAGGCCACCCAGAGGAGCTGGGTGAGGGAGCGGATCTGCTTGATGTTGCTGGCCGACCTCTCCGCCCTCTGGTCCCCCAGGACGAACTGGTTCAGCTCCTCGTCGAAGACGATGTTACCGGTCGTCCTGCTGGGCAGCTTCATGCGGGGGAACTCCCCCCTCTCTATCTGCCCGTAGATGTCGCTGCCCAGCTCAGCTAGCTTGGACTGCACTTCCTCGCTCGATTTCTTTAGCATGTGCCTGCAACCTCTTCAGAACCTTCTCTACGTTGGGCTGCTTCTCGGCCCCCGCCAGCTCCGTCGAGAACTGGGAGATCATGGGGAGGTACTTCTCGAAGACGGTCAGCCTCCGCTGCATGATGGACGCCCTGTCCTTCTTGGCGATGTGGGTCCTCAGCCCCCTGGCGCAGGTCTTGAGGGCCCACTCTATCTCATACTCCACCTCCGGCCTGTCGGCGATGTACTCCTTCCCCACGGTCTTGTAGGGGACCTTGGTGGCGCAGATGTGGATGAAGAAGGCCAGCGGCATAGTCGCCAGGTCCAGCCTGTACCTCTGCCAGGATATGTTCTTGATGACCTTCATGGTGACGTCGCTGTGGAGGTCGTAGAGGAGCGGGATCTTATTGGCATAGCGGAAGACCAGCAGCTCATCCGTCGGGGTGACCGGTATGTCCCCCCCGTAGGCTATGGCCGCCTCGACGATGAAGGGGTAGCCGCTGTAGGCCGAGGCCCCCCGCTGGCAGGTCGTCACCACCTCGGGCCTGAACTCCCGCATTATGCCCTTCTCCAGCAGCTCCTCCCCCACCGGGGAGAGGCACTGGGCGTCCGGGGGCTGGAACTGGTCGTAGTCCTTCATTTTGTTGACTAAGGTCAGCAGGTCCTTGGTCTGGAGGGCCCGCGGGCTCACCTTCGGGTCGATCTTTATGCTCCTGAGGAAGTTCATGGCCGTGGCGATGCCGACCCTGTGGAAGTTGTTGGCCAGGAAGTCCACCATGTTGTTGGACCTGCTGGCGTTGATCATCCTGTGGACCACCTCCAGGTCCACCCCGTAGGGGTGGGGCTTCACCTCCTCGGCCGGCTTCGGCATCTCGTCGGTCACCCGGTCGAAGCGGTATAGGACGCCGTCCGGGTCGACGAAGAAGATGTTGGCGTAGGGCATCAGGATGGAGGTCTGCCGGAAGTACTCCACCACCTTCGGCTTGGCCCTTATGTAGTCCCCCTCGAAGTTGAACTGGATGATGGTCCCCCTCCAGCGGGCGGGGTTGGGGGTCACCTCCTTCTTCTTCACCACCGGCCGGTTCTCCTGGATGTTGATGCTCAGCTCGTAGAAGTACCTCTCGAAGCCTCCGGTGCTGGAAGTGACCCTGACGGTGCTATGGGAGGTGATCTGGCCGTAGAGGACCGCCATCTTCCCCCCCAGGCCGAAGATGCCCCTGCTCTGCCTCAGGGTGTACTTGGACCCGAAGAGGATCTGGGCGAAGGCGTAGGGGACTTGCTCGTAGGGGACCCCGATCCCGTTGTCCTCCACCTTCAGCCTGTAGATGGAGCTCCCCTCGTCGATGAGCTTGACCCTCAGCTCAGGCTTGATGGAGTACTGCTCGCAGGCGTCCAAGGCGTTCTCCACCAGCTCCCTGATGATGGTGTACGTCGCCCTCACGGGGTTGTCGAAGCCGGCTATCTCGCGGTTCTTGTAGAAGAAGTCTGCCGCCGAAATGCTCTGGAACTTCTCCCGGGACACCTAGCTGACAGCCCCCTTCCTCTTCCTGGGCTTCTCCTCTTTCTCCTCCCTGATCTCGATGCGGGGCTCCCAGAGGGTCAGCTTCCTCTTCTTCAGCTCCAGGTGCTGCTTGTTGAGGTACCTGTAGACCGAGCCGTGCTGGCAGCCCCTGAGGAGCATCGCCACCGCCTCCTTGGCCACCGCCATCTCGTCGTAGTCGCCTATGATGGCGATGGTGTGGCCGTAGACTGAGAGGGAGACCCCGGCCAGCTGCTCTATGAGCCTCCTGGTCTTCCCGTTCTCGCCTATGACCCTCCCCTTCAGCCTGGTCAGGGTGTTCTGGGAGTCCCCCAGCACCTGCTTGAGGTCTATCACCTCCAGGATCTGGCCGTCGCTGAAGAGCCTCGACGCCTTCTCGGGGCTGAAGCCCCTCCCTATGGCGTTGACGATGTCCCTGGCCCTGAGTATCTCCGAGGGGTCCCTGCACCCCGCCGGGATCTCGATGGTGACCTCCCCGGTCTGCCCGTCCACCGCTATGGCGGTCCCGGTCCCCTTCTCCAGCTCCGCCTTGGTGCCGCCCCTGCTCCCCACCAGCACCCCGACCCTCTCCATGGGTATCTTGAAGTATATCAGGCTCATGTTCAGGTTCTCTTCAGCCATTTCAAAACATCCTCCACTCCGGGCACGTCGAGGCCCGACTTCCTGAAGAACTTCACCACGTTCCCTATGTCCCTCCTGAGGAACTCCTCGGCCATGGGGTGCTCCTTGGGGACCGCCTGGCCGAAATCGATGATGTAGGGCTTCCAGCCGTGGAGCATTATGTTGTACTCGCTGAGGTCGGCGTGGACCAGCCCGCATGCCCTGTAGAGGGCGCTGACCGAGCCCATCAGGTCGCTGTAGAGGTCCAGCGTCAGCCACTCCTTGGGCACCTCCTTCAGTATGGGCGACGGCACCCCTCCGTTCCCCAGGAACTCCATCACGATGATGTTCTCGTGCACGTAGATGGGCTTCGGCACCCTGACGCCCGCCCCCCTGGTCTCGGTCAGGTTCCTGAACTCCTTCTGGGCCCAGGTGTAGATGATCTTCCTGTGGTCGTGCCCCAGCCTGAACCTGGGGTCCCCCTGGATGTACTGGGGCATGCTCTTGATGAACTCCGAAGAGGAAGTGAGAAATATCTTCACCGCCAGGTCTTCGCCTGCCGGCCCCTTCGCCCAGTATATCCTCGATTCCTTCCCCGCCTTCACGACGCCACGCATGGCGTCGATTATGCCCTTGTTTATTATCTGGTAGAGCGCCATCACGGTCTTCTGATCGAAGACCTCTTCTACGGTCTCCAGCAGGTCGGAGTCCTTGACCCTCTTTATCCTTCTCCAGTCTACCTGCTTCATCTCCTTCATCCGGGCAGATTTCTCATAGTCTGGTTCCAAATAAATCGCCCAAAACTAACACAGTTTAATGATAATGCGGGGTGCTAAAAATAGCTTTCTGATGTGCCGTTCTGATGGTGACCCTGATGGTAAAACCGATGGAAAAAGGACACAGCCGTCTCGGAAATCCTAGACGAGCATCCCGAGGGCGCCCTTCGCCTTGAGGGTCTTGACCTCGCCCCTGTCGTAGCGCCAGACGACATCCGCCTTCTGGTCCGACTGGAAGTCCCACGGGACGACTATGACGATGTCGTTCTCCCGGAGCCAGACCTTCTTTATCATCCTGCCCGGGATCCTGCAGACCCGAGCCTTGCCGTCCGTGCACTTGACCTTGACCCTGTTGTAGCCCAGGAGCTGTATGACCACTCCTATGAGCTCCCCCTCCTGGGGCATCTTCAGCTCCCGCGATGTCCCCTCCCTGCGTGGTCTGTATGGCAAGGTCTTACCTCACAATGCGATAGTTGGTCTATGGAGCGTTATTAACCTTTCTTGATGGAGAGGGGAACAACGTTTAAGTCCTATGAGGGGGTGGGTGAAAAACAGGGCTCGTGGCCTAGCATGGATCATGGCGGTGGCCTTCGGAGCCACAAGACCTGGGTTCAAATCCCAGCGAGCCCGCCACTCTTCCCATGTCCCAGCGCCAGCCTATTGGAGGCGGTGGCCTAGGTCTCCCGCTCAGGGGTAGACCATGTACCTCAGCTGCCGCTTCGAGTGGGAGAGCTCGGCGATCCTCCATTTGACTTCCTCGAAGTCGCCCGGGATGACCTGCTTCCCCCCAAAGACCTCGGCAGCTACGGCCCTCCCGAAGTCGTCGTCCCAGATCACCCTGAGGATCATTGACCCCGGAGGGTAAAGCTCGCCGGAGACGAGGCCGTCAGGGTCGCCGTCCGTCAGCCCCACCACCGGGATCCCGTACCTGGAGAGGATGTCCCCCACTATGGCGGTGGTGTCGTCACCCACCGTGACCACGCCGGCCAGCCCGGTGCCGATCAGCTGGTAAATGCCGTAGCCGGAGTGGTCTATGAGCGCTATCCTGTCCCCCTTCGGTACCTCCAGGCCCCTCCGCCTCCCGGCTGGCCCCCTCAGGGTCCTGAGGCTGTCGATCTTGGCCTCTTTAAGGGAGACCTTCCCCAGCTTCTCAAGGCCGTTCCTCTTCAGGTCGACGCCCACTATGCCGGTCACCTCCCCCCCGCTGGCGATGACCACCACCTCCTTCGACCTCACCCTGCCCACCACAGTCCAGTCGATGAGGAGCCAGTCGCCCGGGGCAACCGCCAGGACCCGCCTGTACTGGCGGTCCTCGTCCTCCCAGTAGGTCCTCCCGAAGTCGTGGGGCTTCCCCAGGGAGAAGCCGAGGTCCCTGGACAGCTTCGCCGCGAACCCCTCGGTGCCCTTGACCCAGGGGACGACGACCCTGCAGTTGGTGTCGACGCCCACCAGCATCAGCCCCGGGAATTTCCTGGAGATGTGGAAACACTCGGCCGACAGCCTCTCCGGGTCGGGGGAGTGGGAGGCGGTTACAGCCACGTCGGGGACCCTCCTGCTCCCCAGGAGCCAGTCGCTCCACTTCCCCTGGAGCACCTCCACCTCCCCCTCCATCCCTGCGTCTATCATGGCCGTCGTCCCGGTCGTGCCCGTCACAACAGCCTTCACCTCCCCCTGGAGCCTCAGGGCCTCCAAAACCCTGGGCGCCCAGCCCGAGTCGAAGATGCCCGGCGTGTGGAGGCGGAGGCAGATCTTCATGGGAATGCCATCCTGACGGTAGAATATCCGTCGGTTCCGCGTTTAAGCCTTTCAAAGCGCAACGGAGATAAACGCTGGCCCCCTAGCTACAGCCAAGGGGGCCGCCATCCTTGGTCGAGCTATCGGTAATAATCCCCACCTACAACGAGGAGAAGGGCATAGGGGCGACCCTGGAGTCGCTCGCCCGCCAGACCCTGCCCCGCTCCCAGTACGAGATCATAGTGGTGGACGGGAACAGCAGCGACAGGACCCGCGAGGTGGCGGCGAGGCTGGCGGACCGGGTGATCCTCCAGAGGGGGAAGGG
>CAYZHK010000078.1:0-6200 GCA_964477685.1 uncultured Nitrososphaerota archaeon | reverse complement strand
TCGACAGGGGCGATAGGGTCTGCGGCAACACGCTGCGGGAAGTGAAGGTATCCAGGGGCTCGGGCGAGGAGAGGGGCGGGCGGAGGAGGGTCTTCCTCTGCATAGATGTGGAAGACATGGGCTTCCAGTCCTTCACAGAGCGGCTGCGGATCAAGGGGAGGGTCGTCAGCGGGCCGGAGGAGATGAATATACAGGGCTCATACCACTCCTTCTCGGTCAGTCCCCACGACCGGATCACCATTACCAAGGAGGAGTGGCTTTCCTTCCACGGCGAGAGGCTGAGCAAGGCCCTCTCCAAAGTAAGGCCCAAGGTGCTCGTGGTCACCATCGACGACCAGGAGGCATCCCTTTTCATGCTCAACGACTATGAGGTCCAGAGCCTCGTCTCCCTTGAGTCCCACCTCCCCGGCAAATACGTTGACACGGCCAACAGGGGCGCCATCAAATCCAAGTACCTGACGGCGGTTTCCGAAGAGGTCGGCCGGGTCCTGGAGAGGGAGAAGCTAGATGTTATCGTGGCCGGTCCCGGCTTCACAAAGGCAGACCTTGCAAAGGAGCTGAAATCCAGGTTCAAGGGCATAAACATCTTTGAGGAGGCCTCCTCCACCGTAGGCGAGCCAGGGGTGAGGGAGGTGATGCACCGGGGGACCTTCGCAAAGGTCATGGAGCGGTCGGCCCTGGTCCAGGACACCCGCCTGGTCGACGAGCTGCTGGCCCGCCTGGCCTCGAAGCCCAACTTCATCGCCTATGGTACCGAGGAGGTCAGCAGAGCCGTGGACCGGGGGGCCGTGGAAACCCTGCTCGTCTCCGAGAAGCTCTTCAAGGAACTGGACCATGACCGGAGGAGGCAGGTTGAGGCCATCTGCAAGAAGACGGAGGGCTACCGGGGCAAAGTCTACTTCATCGGAAGCTCCCATGAGAAGGGTCGGCAGCTGGTGGGGCTGGGGGGCATCGCAGCCCTCCTCCGCTTCGCAATCTAGCAGGAATAGACCCTGAAGCGTTCCCTGAGGGCTGTTGGGTACTCCTTCACCACCGAGATACTGGCGCCGGGCGCTGCCCTCAGAACTTCTTCCACCATGAATGGGGGCGCCTCAAGGCATTTGCCGGAAGGGTGCACACCCACTGCCCAGCTGGGGACTCCCATCCCCATGGCCAGCCGCTTGGCGACAGCCTTTGAGTGGCCTTCCCCTTTCCCCAGGTCAGCGGCCAGCTTGGAGAGGACCCCCTCGGCATCCAGCGACTCGTAGGGCCTGGCAACGTTCTTCCCCCTCCGCAGGAGCCTCATCTTTGTCTGAACTGCGTCCTTCACAGAGCTGGGGCAGTAGTGGATGGGCAAATCAATTCCGCTCTCGGACGCCCACCGCAGGACCAGCCTCGCCTCCTCCTCGCTTCCCTCCACGGCGGCCAGGCTCCCCCCCTCAAGGATGAACCCCCGTTGCTTCAACTGATGGGCATTCTGGGGGCAGAATTCGAGCTGGTTCAGGTTTAGGAAGTCCGCTCCGATGCCTTTCAGGTACCCGACCAGTTCCCGAAGGGCCCTGCCCTGGCCCGGTATGGCCGGCATCTCGGCACCGGCGACAAAGCCCGCCTCCTTGGCCAGGGCAATCTTGCCCCAGTCCTTCCGCTCGGGATGAAACCTCAGCTCGTCTATGCCTGCCTCCTTCAGCTGCAGCAGGGCCTCCCTCGTAACATGCCTCCCGTTGGTATAGAGGTGCACATGGTGGTCCTTGCCGAAGAAGCCCTTCAGCATCCTTACATACCTGATGACCCGAGGCAGCCTCAGCATGGGGTCGCCGCCGGTGACGCCGGTACCCTCGGCATCGATGGACCTCGCCTCAAGCAAAACGTCAAGGTCCCTCTCGACCTCCACCTCGTCCGCAAAGACGGCATCTACCCCGCGCCTCCTCTCGCTCAGAGGGCAGTAGTAGCAGGACTTTCCGCAGATGCCAGTCACGAAGAGGACGAGCTTCGCCCCCCTCAGGCAGATTTCGCAGCCGCGAGGGATCTTGGCAGCCATGAGACTGCCTAACGCCCGTTTCTATAATAACCTTCCCCAACAGACCATCAGAGGAGGATTTCCGATACCAGGGCCAGGGCGATTGCACCCAGCAGCAGCCTCTTCCCCGAAAACCTCGATATGCCCGAAGACCACAGGACGAAGCCTAGCACGCCGATCGTGAAATATGTCACCTTTATAATATGCTTCATGAAGTCGAGGAGCGAAGCTGAGATCCAGCTGACGTTGGACTCGAAGAAAGAGAGCCAGCCACCAATGGCCCCCTGGAACTTCTCCTGCAGGTCGTCGGTGGAATTGGCCTGCGAAAGAACCGGAGCCACCGCAAGGCTGACAGCGAAGAGGAACAGGATCGCGACCACGACCGCTCTCAAATGGCTCCCCAACAGCGGCTCAGTATTTAAATTCCATTCCCCGTTGTTGCAGGAGCCTCCTAAGGGAGGGGTCAGCCGAGGCCCTCTCCCTCAGCTTCCCCTCGAAAGTCTCATCGTCCCTCAGCTCTTCCTTGTAGTATATGCCAGTCCTACCGATCCTGTCCCGCCTGGTGAGGACCCTGATCCTCTCCTGCAGGGTCTCCAGCCCCACCCCGAGGAGCCTAGAGGCCTCGGGCGCGCCCGCAAGGACCGAGAACTCATAGTGGCCATAGGCCATGGGCACTATCACCATCAGCCTCTTGTCCACGCCCGGGACGCGCCTCTCCGCCTCGACCCCCTCCAGGTCGAGCTCCCCGCCGAACCTGTAGAATTCCCTTTCCCTCCCCCTCAGCGGGAGGAGGGGAAAGGTCACCTTCACTTTTTCCGCAACATGGAGTATTGCCTTCAGGGTGTGGGCTGGCGTCGCCTGAGTAAGCTCCCTCTTGGAGACCCTGACAATACTGCCGACCGCTTCCTCGATGGCAAAGGAGGGATAGACCTCTGGGACGAAGATATCCACATCGCTCCCCTTCTTCACGTCGCCCCTGGCCACGCTCCCATGGACGATCGCCTCAAAGCCTCCCACCCTGAGGCCCCTGAGGTAGACCAAGGATACCCCGCGGAGCCTCCTGAGGGCCTCCCACCTGGCCGGGCCATAGAAGACCTCCCTCCCTTCGCCCACAGGGGCAACTTTTTCGGCCACCATCTCCAGCCACCGAGCCCTTCTACCGCATTCCGGAGACGCTCTCCTCAAGCCAACGGAGGTAAGGCGCCGAGCCGCCCTCAACCCTGAGGGCGATTATCTCGGGCAGGGAGTAGCTGTGCAGACCCGTCACAAGCTCCTTCAGCTCATCAAGGCGCTCCCCAACTGTCTTGGCCAACAGGAGATATTCCTCTGCCCTCTCCACCGCCCCCTTCCACCTATAGACCGAATCGATGGGCCCGACGACATTGACGCACGCTGCCAGCCCCCTCTCCACGAGCGAGTTGCTGATCCTGTCCGCCTCAGCCCGCCCTCCGACAGTTATAAAAACCACCATGTGCATTTCGGAATAGCACCGATAGAACTTACGCTGTATTCAAAATATCGTTTGGGGTGGCAACTTGGAGGCTTGGGCTCTCTTACTGCTCTTCCTGGCCGCTTTCTGGTCATTGATCTATATGGCCAAGCGCTATTTCCCCAAGAGCTTTTCCATCCACCCCTTCCTTATAATGTGGAGGACAACTAGGTTCAACAACTTCATAGACCGCCTCGGGATCCGCCTCCGGTCGCTCTGGAGGGTCCTCGGCACCATAGGCGTCTCCATGTCGGTCGGCGCCCTCCTCTACATAAGCTACATCCTTGTCCAGAACCTCTACAACCTCCTCTTCAACCCTGAATCCGGCTCTCCCGTCACACCGCTCATCCCGGGCGTGACCCTCTCCCTGGACTTCAACACCATGTTCTTCTTCGGCCTATCCATCGCCGTGATACTGATCTCCCACGAGCTGGCCCACGGCGTCTCGGCCAGGTCCGAGGGGATCAACGTCAAGCAGACGGGCCTTATCCTCCTTGCCATAATTCCCGGTGCCTTCGTCGAGCCCGACGAGGAGTCGCTGAAGAAGGCTCGCAGGGCCAGCCAGGCCAGGGTGTACGCAGCAGGCTCCGCAACCAACATCATCTTGGCCCTCTTCGTCCTTGTAATCATGGCAAACTCTGCCAGCGTCCTCGCCCTCTCCTACGACACGACCCCTTCCGGCGTCCTGATCTCCAACGTCGTGGGGGGCTCCCCCGCGGACGGCGTCCTCAGCACCTGGGACGCCATAGTGAGCATCAATGGCACCCGGGTCAATGGCACATCGACGCTGTCCCAGGTGCTCAGGTCCACGACCCCCAACAGCACAGTGCCCATGACGCTGGTCAGGGACGGGAGGAGCCTGTCCATCAACTTCACCCTGGGCACATCACCATCGCAGGCAAACCTATCCTACATCGGCATCAACACCTTCAACTATCTGGCACCAAGGAACTCCCTGGCACCGGTATGGGGTCCATTCTACTTCTCCGGCGCCCTCTCCTGGCTGTACCTGCTTTCCTTCAACATCGGCCTCATCAACCTCTTCCCCGTACCCTCGCTGGACGGAGACGCACTCTTCAGGCTCTTCGCCGAATTCATCCTGCGGAACAACAGGAGGGCCGCCCTGTTGGGAAACGTCATCCGGTGGGCGGCGCTAGGGATCCTCGTCCTCAGCATACTGCTCAGCTTCGTGCTCTTCCCCGGCTTCACATTCGGCTAGGGGTGGCGCCAATGGCTGCCAGATGCGGCTGCGGGAAACCCGGCTTCTACCGGCGCCCCAACTCCGGGGAGGTCCTCTGCAGGAGGTGCCTCGTCAGGAGCGTCGAGAGGACGGCCACCAAGACCGTCCACAGGGAGAAACTCTTCACGCGCCAGGACAGGATCATGATCGCCCTCTCGGGCGGCAAGGACAGCGTCGCCTTGGCGCACCTCCTTGCCCTGATGGAGAGGAACCACCCAACCGACCTCGTAGCCCTAACCATTGACGAGGGACTGAAGGGGTACCGCGAGGAGGGCCTCGCCATCTCCCGCAAGGTCTGTGGCGACCTGGGGCTGGAGCATAGGGTGGTGACCTTCAAGGAATTCTATGGCCATTCCCTGGAGGAGATCCACCGGATGGCCGAAGAGAAGGGTACCGGGCTCCTTGGCTGCACCTTCTGCGGCATCCTCAGGAGGAGGCTTCTGAACGAGGCCGCCATTGACATCGGAGCCACCAAGGTGGCCACAGGCCACAACCTCGACGATGAGGCCCAGACTGCCCTGATCAACATCCTCAGGGGCGATGTGTCCCGCTTGGCAAGGCTTGGCGCCAAGCCTGTCACGGCCCGAAAGGGCTTCGTCCCCCGCGTCAAGCCTCTCCGCTACATCCCGGAGAGGGAGATCGCCCTGTACGTCTACGTCAAGGGCTACCCACTCTACGAGAAGGAGTGCCCCTTCGTCAGGGACTCCCTGAGGGACGAAGTCCGCGACATCCTAAACGGCATCGACTCAAGGCATCCGGGAACCAAGTTCTCCGTCGTGAGGGGGACGGACCGCCTCTCGGAGCTGCTCAAGGCCGACGTTGAGGCATCGACTATCGGCTCCTGCGCCAAGTGCGGCTCCCCCACAGGCAGGGAGACGTGCAGGACATGCGAGGTACTGGCCCTCCTGGGCATTGATGGTAATTATATAAATCACCTTGCCGAATGAGAGTTGGTGCGGCAGGTAGGGCTGGAGGGTTCGGCCTCCTCTTCGCTGCAAACGGTCGTCATGGTAGAGCCAGCAACCTTTGAAGGCGGAGGGAACCTGCCACGGAACCGAAGGCTGTCGGCGTGGAAGTCTCGCCCTGTGGGGGTGTTGGAGCGGGTGGCAGCCATCCGGAGGGATGGCTTCTCCGCATACCAGGCGAACCGGGTTAGATCCGGAAGGGAGCGGCCCTAAGCTTGGACTGCACCGTTTGCAGGATAACGGGATGGATGCCGGCTCACCCAAGGGGCTGTGGCGTGGCCCTCTCACTTCTGGGGTCTGCCGCACCGCTTTGGCTAAGATATTTAACCCCCCGCACCTTCTTTTGATATAACGCCGGGATACCCTAGCCTGGTAGGGGGCTGGCTTGCTAAGCCCGTGTCTCGCAAGGGACTCGGGGGTTCAAATCCCCCTCCCGGCGCCAAATTTTTAACGGCCTGAGTCATTCCCACCCCTCCACCGCCCCTGAGGGGGGCAGGGTCGCACAATCAG
>CAYZHK010000077.1:0-6218 GCA_964477685.1 uncultured Nitrososphaerota archaeon | reverse complement strand
AGGGCCGCACTGCCCTCCTTTGACCAGACAACTATCCTATTCCCAATGAGGGCTGCTTCGGCAACTGTGTCGCCTTGCATGATCCCACCCCACATTTAATAAAGGGAGGCGTTTGTAGAGATAGAAAAAGCCAACTGGCTGATAAAGCTTCTTCGGAAAGAGTTGTCCGCCTTTGAGAAAGATGCGCATTGGCGTTACGGGAAGCATGCTCATCATAGGCATGGTCATCCTTGCCATCTACATATACTTTATAGGCTTCTGGAATGTCATAGCTGTCATCTCGAGGCTGGACCTGCGGATAGTGCTGGCAGCGGTGGCCATCGATATCTTCTGCATCGGCCTCCTGGCCTATTCGTGGAAGCTCCTCCTCACGGGCGGGAGGCTCGGCTTTCCGCTCGCCTACGAAATAATCCTCGTCAGCATGTTCGGCGACATGATGATACCCACGGGCTCCATATCAGGGGAGATCATGCGCATCTCCATGACAAACAAGAGGGCTGGGATAAGCGTCGGGGAGGTTACCTGCAGCGTCTTCCTCCACCGGCTGCTGCTGGGCGTGACCTTTGGTCTCGTGCTGGGCGTGGCCTTCCTAGTCCTCACGCTCCTGGACCTGGCTGCACTCCCCCTAGTCATAATACTGGGCACAATAGCTATCGGCAGCATAGTTCTAGGGGCGTTCGGCCTCTTCGCGGCCTTCAACATCGAGAGGTTTGACGGATTGATCGAGAGATGGTCCGAGAGGGTCGTGCGGGTGATCCGCTTCTTCCGGCGGGGCATCGAGAGGGATTTCATCCGGGGAAAGATATCCGAGGGGCGGGTCAACTTCCAGCGGGCCATACTCCTCGTCCGGAGGAGGAACATGGTCGCCTCCACATTGGTAATGCTGGCCAGGTGGTTCATGATCGCCCTGATCCCCTACCTCATGTTCCTGTCCCTGGGCTATCCCGTGAAGTACGAATTTATCCTGATCATATCCATCTTCCTGTCCATGGTCAACCTGATACCCATCGGCATACCGGGGCTTGTGGGGGTGATGGAGATCGCCATGACCGCTGTCTTCGTCGGCTTTGGCATACCGGCGGATATAGCCGCCTCGGCCACCCTCCTCACTAGGCTGGTGGTCTTCTGGTTCGAGCTGGGCCTGGCCACGCTGGGCGTGAGCCTCCAGGGGGTCAGGGGGCTAATGGCCATACGGGGAGAAATAGAGAAGTAGTCTCCCAAGGGGGAGAACCTTTTCCCCTCAGGCCACCCTGTGGAGGGCCAGGACCCTCAGGTCATCCGAGGCGAGCTTGATTGTGTCGGTGGTATCCTCTATGAGCGCCAAAAGGTCCCTGAATATGAGCAGCCTCTCGATCTGCTTCACCTCGCTCAGGGCCTTGAAGTCCAGGTCGTGGTACAAGTTGTCGACCTTGGACTCCCCCCCATGAACGCGCGCGACGAGATCCACAACTCTCGTCGGGTTCATGACCAGCGCCATAATGGCGTCCCTCAGCAGTTCGAAGGTGAGGAGCGTCTCTGTCGTCATTGTCCTCATCCCCTCGCCAATTTCCTTCTGGGGGATCCAGTCGACATTGGCCAGCCTTAAAAGCAGCCTCGATATGGAGATGGCGGATTCAGCCACCTCGTCCACCTTGAAGACCAGCCGGAGGAGGTCCTCCCTGTAGAGTAGACCTGGCGCGGCCTTCGTCATCTGATCCAAGATCTCCCTCTTGACCTTGTCTGCATCGTTCTCGAGGACCGAGATCTTCTCGCAGTCGCCCTTCAGTTCTGCGATGTCGCGGGCCAGGTAAGAATCAAATCCGTTGGCCAGTGCCCGGACGCAGTCCTGGACCCTGCGGGTGTGGTCTATGAGGAGGTCGAGGGATTTTCGATAGACAGCATTTTCTATCTGGGACATCTCTTCTTCGGAAGGTAAGCTCAACCTTATGCCTCCAAGGACGCGTTGTAAAAAACAGCACACGGTAATAAAGGTTGTTGGAATGGGGCAAGCTGGTCCATCCCCATTTTTGCAGGTGGAAAATGCCTGCCCCTGATCAGGGCTGGAGGGGGAAGGGCCGAAGGAAGGAGATGTGTGCCTCGGGGCTCAGCTGCCGCTAGCCATTAGCAGAGGAAAGTAAAGACGCAGGGGATGCCTCCACTGTTGGAGATGAGGAGCGGGAGGCAGTCCCCCTACTTGAGGACCTTCCTGATGGTGGCGATGGAGTTGTCAGAGAGGCCGTGCATCTTCATCTCGTCTGTATTTGCCCAGACCTCGTTCTCGGGTATGTCAGGGAATGCGGCGGTCTTCAGCTCCATCTTCTTCTTGCCTGCAACCACTATCTCGAGCCTTCCGCTCATCTGCAGGAATTTGTAGGTGGCAGAGTTCATGCGGCTGGTACCCTTGTCTATGGAATCGACACTCTTCAGCCGCAACCTTTTTTCTGGCGGTCTAGGTGCGAATGACATTAAACCACTGACCTATGATATCGACAGTCCCGTTTTTTAAGGCTAACGCAGGGCATAGTACTCCCTCAGATGGCGAGTCAGTTCCCTGTGGTCTATCCTCTTCTGCTGCCAGGTGTCCCTATCCCTTACGGTGACTGTCCCGTCCCTTAGGGTGTCATAGTCGATGGTGACAGCCAGCGGAGAGCCTATCTCGTCGGCCCTGGCATACCGCCGGCCGATGGAGCCGGAGTCGTCGAAATCCGATATGAAGCCCGCTGCCCTCACTCCCTCGTGGATTTCCATGGACTTCTCCCAGAGGCCGTCCTTGTTGACCAGGGGGAAGATGGAGAGGTGGACCGGTGCCACCGACCTTGGCAGCGCGAGGACGACTCTCCCCTCCTTCTCCCTGTAGGCGCACTCCATGGCGAAGTATGTCAGCCTGTCTGCGCCGAAGGAGGGCTCCGCCACATGCGGGACAAACCTCTTCCCGGAAATTACCTGTTCCTCGTCCGCAAAGGTGACGTAGGAAGGCTTTATGGAGACGCCGCCCACCTCTGCCGGCCCCTTGGCTAAGGATTCCTTGAGGGCCCGCGGGTCTGCGGACTTGATGGCGGCCAGCGCCTTCCCAGTCCCCGCCCTGCACTCCGCACTGATGATATTGGTCACAGGGCGCGCCGTGAGCACAACCTCCTTCTTTGGCACATCAAACTTCTTGAAGACACTGAGGTCCTGGCCGCTTGCCTCCTGGTGCCTGGAGACGTCATAGTCTGTCCGGTAGGCGTGGCCGGAGACCTCTGTCCAACCCCACCTCTCCAGCCTAACCATCTGGTCGAAGGTTTGGGCCGAGTAATGGGCCCTCTCGGTGGCAAGCTTCCCTATGAACATCTGGGACTCGCTGGGGGCCCCCAGCTCGCAGATGAAGTCTGTGGATAGGGCCATAAAGTAGGCCTGCCATTGGGACAGGATCAGCCTCTCCCGCACCGCCTCCTCAACGGTCACATCCACGGGTTCACTCCCCCCCTTGGAGACCTGGTCCTCGGTAAGGAGGCGGAGGCGCTTTCCGGCAACCTGCGGGAGGAGATGGCATTGCGGCGACTCGGGATCGAAGAAGAACTCAATCTCCATTATGGTGAATTCCCTCAGCCGTATGGGGCCCTGCCTGGGGGAGATCTCGTTCCTGCTCACCTTGCCTATCTGGGCAAGCCCCATGGGCAGCCGCTCCCGCATCGCGGTATAGATGGTCTTGAAATTGGTGAACATCCCCTGGGCTGCCTCTGGCCTGAGGTAGGCCACATTCTCTGTGTAGGGACCTATGTGGGTCCTGAAGAGGAGGTTGAAGGTCGTTACCTCCCCCAGCTTGCCCTTGCAGTCGCTGCACCTCACGCCCTTCTCCGCGATGACCGCGTCGAGCTGTTTGGTGGTCATCCCCTCTGTGCCCTGGACCTCGCCGGCCTGCTCCGCGATTATGTGGTCGGCCCTGAACCGCTTCCCGCAGGCGGTGCATTCCACAATAACGTCGGTGAAGTGGTCCACATGACCCGATGCCTCGAAGACCTTGGAGGGGACAACAACGGGCGTCTCTATCTCGTAGACCAGGCCATGGTGCCGGTGGATAAAGACCTCCCTCCACCTCCTCTCGATGTTTCTCTTGAGGAGGGTGCCCAGGGGCCCGAAATCCAGGAAGCCAGCGACCCCGCCGTAGATCTCGCTGGACGGCCAGAAGAAGCCCCTGCGCTTGGCAAGGTCCATTACTTTCTCGTATTTGTCCATAGGGGAGACCGCCTATCAGATAGGTTCAAGAGAAAGAACCCGACAGATATACCTTATCATGGCGAAGATCCATGGCCAAAGGCTCGTTCTACCTTGACAGCTCCTCGAAGGCCTTCGGAGGGTTCCAGTGCGAGTTCTCCCGGGCGGACTTTGTCCTCTTCGGAGTCCCCTATGACAGTACCTCCAGTTTCAGGCCCGGGTCGAGGTTCGGGCCCAGGGCGATGAGGGAGGTATCGGCAAACCTGGAGACCTGGTCGTGGAGGACCGGGGTCGACTATGAGAGCGTCAGGCTCCACGACATGGGGGATCTCTCGGTGGTCTACGGCGACTCGGCCGAGACCATACGCAGGGTGGAGGAGACCGTGGAGGACATCAAGGGGGCGAGGAAACTGCCGGTGATCCTGGGGGGGGAGCACACGGTGACCCTAGGGGCCGTGAGGGCCTTCAAGGACGCTACGGTCGTCTCCTTCGATGCCCACTTCGACCTGCGGGACGAATACCTCTCTAACAGGCTCTCCCATGCCTGCGTGATGAGGCGGTCCTCAGAGGAGGTGGGGCCGGCCAACGTGATAATTGTGGGCGCCAGGGCCACCTATGCCGATGAGGTGGACTTCGTTAAGAAGAAGGGCATCCGCTATCTCTCCTCTCTGGACATAATCAGGTCAGGGGCGCAGTCTGCGGCTGCCTGGGCCAAGCAGGCTCTGAGGGGGGCGAAGAAGGTCTACATCTCCATCGACATCGACGTCCTAGACCCTGCCTATGCCCCCGGCGTGGGGAACCCGGAGCCGGAGGGGATAGGGACGACGGCCCTCCTTGACATTGTCGATGCAGTGGTGGACGACCGGGTAGTTGGCTTTGACGTGGTGGAGGTCTCCCCGCCCTACGACAACGGCAGCACAGCTGCAGTTGCGTCAAAGCTTGTCTTCGAGATCTGCTCCATGATAAGGTCGAGGCAGCGCAGGTAGGCTAAGGAAAAAGGGCTGCGCGGTCAGTGGGACTTGATCTCGTGGACTATCTGGGACCTAGCTTTGAAGAGTATCCTGTGGCCGCAGGAGGGGCATCTGATCCCCGGCAGTCCTATGAGCTCGTTGCTGTCTATCTTCTTGCCGCATTTCTCGCAGATGTATTGGGCCATGGCATTCACCGATGGACTACATCAATCACCTCTTTAAATAGGTTTTCACCTGGACCCTGACGGCGCTGGCTCAAGAGATAATAGTCCCCTTCCCGAGAGATTAAGCCATGAAGTCCCAGATCCCGGGTTTCTACAGGATGTCGGTCGATGAGAGGCTCGTCTACCTGAAGATGCAGGGGGCGCTGACCGAGGGCGACCTCCAGCAGCTGAAGGAGGGACTGGACCTGGCGGCAGCAAACAGGATGGCGGAGAATGTCATAGGGATGACGCAGATCCCCCTCGGGATAGCCAGCAACTTCCGCATAAATGGCAAGGATTACCTAATACCCATGGCAACGGAGGAGCCGTCGGTGGTGGCGGCCGCAAGCCACGCCGCAAAGCTCTCCCTGCCGGACGGCTTCAAGGCCAGCAGCACGAGGCCTGTAATGAGGGGGCAGATCCTGCTGGTTGGCATTGCCGACCAAGAGGCAGCGGCGCGGGCGGTACTTGGAGTCAAGGGGGAGTTCATGGAGAAGGCAAACGGCTTCGCAGACATTCTGCCGAAGATTGGGGGAGGAGTGGTGGATATAGGGGCCAGGGCGGTCGGTCCGAGGGAGGAGGGGATGCTGGTGGTGGAGTTCTTCGTCGACTGCAGGGATGCCATGGGCGCCAACACTGTCAACACCATCGTCGAGGGGATGGCCCAGGAAGTGGCGAGGCTCGCAGGGGGGCGGCCGCTGCTCAGGATAATATCGAACCTGGCGACCGAGAGGCTGGCGCGGGCCAGCGTAGTCTACAGGAAGGAGGCGATAGGGGGCGAAGGCGTCGTGGACGGCATAGTTAAGGCCTACAGTTTTGCCTTTCACGACCCCTACAGGGCTGCCACCCACAACAAGGGCATCATGAATGG
>CAYZHK010000076.1:0-6277 GCA_964477685.1 uncultured Nitrososphaerota archaeon | reverse complement strand
AGCGGCGAGAGCCAGGAGAAGGAGTGGTTGCTGCCAATAGCCCAGCTGTAATTGATGGCAAGATGGGAGAGCAGGATCGGCGTTCCATCGACATTCAGTGCCGTTCCAACGAAGTCAGATCCAACCCCCGATTGGTTGAAGGATACCGTGACGGGCAGCAGTTCGAAGGTGGCCTGGATGGTCCCAGCGGCCGACACCGTCATGGATGCCGATGGACTGTTGGGGTCGGAGATGGAGACACCCCCCGTTGTCACCCAACCCTTGAAGCCGTAGAGCGGGTTGGGTTTTGCTCTGATGGAGACGGGTGAAGCGGCGTCGTACCAGCCAGTCGTCCAATTCACGTTGCCTCCGGAGCCGGCGCTGATGGTGACATAGTACTGGACCTTGTAGCTCCCTTCAACGGATCCTGCCACCGATACGGTGATGGACCCGCTCTGGGCGCTTGAGAGACCGGCCGTGGAGGTCCAGACATACTGCTTATCAACCGAGACCGCCAGGGGCGACAGCCAGGCAAAGCTGTGGTTGCTGCCTAAGGCCCAGCTGAAGACCTTCGTCAGGTCCGCGCGGAGGAGGGGCGACCCATCCACATTGATGGTCGTTCCCAAAAAGTCCATCCCTACGCCCGACTGCGAGAAAGATATGTTGACAGGCAGGGCCTCAAACACCGCCTCCACAGATCCCGGCCCATCAATGGTCAGTGCGGCTGTGGGGCTGCCCGGATCCGCAACTGAAACTCCCCCGGTCGTAACCCAACCTAGAAATCTGTAGCCAGCGCTGGGGGTTGCCGCCAGTAAAATGGAGCTTGAAGCATCATGCCAGTCGCTGATGGCATTAACGGCCCCTCCAGCCCCTGCCGTGATGGTCACATAGCACTGTGCTCTGTAGAAGGCCGTGAGCGAGGCGGAGCCCGATGGGATGGTAATGAAGCCGCTCTGCACCGCTGAAAGGCCAGAGGACGAGCTCCAGACATAGCGCGTGCCTGCGCTGCCACTGACCGGGCTCGACCATGCAAAGGCGTGGACCGAACTCCTCTCGAGGCTAAGAGTGAAGTTGAACGAAGGCCCCTCCAGGCTGCTGCCATCCAGCGTGAGGACAGTGCCCGCCGCATCCACCCCTACACCCACCAGAAGGAAGTCTATCTGTTCGCTAGCGATGGCAAAGACCGGCTCGATGGTCCCGCTTCCGGCAACTATCAACGTTGTGTTTGGGTCATATTGGTTGGCCACCAAGACGCCCCCAGTTAAGCTCCAGCGCAGGAACGTGTGGGAGGAATCCGGCGAAGCCGAGATGGAGGTGCTCGATGCATTGTCATACCAACAGGACCCCGCACCGGGTGTGGACGCCCCGCCAGTTCCTGCTACGAATGTGACCAGGTACTGGAGCTTATAGGAGGCTGTCAGTTGTGACCACCCGGCTGAGGGGGGAGTGAACACTGCGGAGATGGGTTTCGCCTCTGGGGCACCCATCCCCTCATAGGTGAGGACTGTACCCGTCCAGAGGTACCGGGACCCAGCCGTGGCACCAGCTATGCAGTCATAGTACTGGTAGGCTATCACCGGAGGATTATTGTTGGGGAAGTTTAGCACTAACGGAATCTGTGACGCTGCATGGTCGGCACCATCTACGTTGACCACCGCAGGATCGTAGAGCGCCGCTGGCACAGGGCCTCCGTTGTCCGTGACGGTCAACGAGCTGCAGGCCACAGCCGGAACCAGCGACAGAATTACCGCAAGGAAGACAAATAGCAGAAGCGCGACAAAGGTTCTGCCCTTCGATATGCCGCCTTTCCACTTGAACCTAGGAAGATGGCCCAGAGGCCGGAGAAGGGGTAGCCTACTCATGGCAGCAACCATCAGTTGAAGTGTATAACTGTAATGATATTAATACAGACTCACGGCTGGCGACTTTTCGCCCCATTGTTTTTTCTGCATAATAAACAATTTTTTTCGGTTCATACTAATGTTCCTTTGAAAAAAATTACTTATACGCTCACAAAATAGGGCGCCTAAACGTTGTGGAGCTCCATCAGTGCAATGCTTAAATTGAGCTTCCGCAAGTCCTTTTTTGGTAGTGTTTATCCCTATGGGCGAGCTGAAAATAGGGGACAGGGCGCCTGATTTCACACTGGTGGACGAGAAGGGTCAGCCAAGGAGTATCAGGGATTACTTGGGGAAGAAGGCGGTGGT
The DNA here is from genome assembly GCA_964477685.1 of uncultured Nitrososphaerota archaeon. Taxonomy (GTDB): domain Archaea; phylum Thermoproteota; class Methanomethylicia; order Methanomethylicales; family Methanomethylicaceae; genus JACTUC01. Next base: position 4,091 of record CAYZHK010000076.1, on the reverse strand, counting down.
GCTCTATTTCTACCCGAAGGACTTTACATCCGGGTGCACCGTCGAGGCTCAACGCTTCAGGGACGACTATGGCCTCTTCGAGGGAAAGGGGGCAGTGGTGATCGGCGTCAGCCTCGACACTGCGGAGTCCCATGCCCGCTTCTCCCAGAAACACAACCTGCCCTTCCACCTGCTGAGCGACAGGGGCAAGGAGGTCGCAAAGGCGTATGGTGTTCTCGGCATGGGTGGCCTGGCGGCGAAGAGGGTGACCTTCCTAATCAACAAGGAGGGCATCATAACCAACATCTTCACAAACGTCGATGTCAAGACCCACTCCAAGGAATGCCTTGGGGCCATTCCAGAATCGTGAATCTTTCCTTGGACCCCTTTTTTAATAACTTCTTTATCCCCCCACAGTCATAACCTACACCATGGTTAGACTCACCTTCCATGGCGGAGTAAACGAGATCGGCGGAAACAAGATCCTCCTTGAGGACAGGGGGACCCGCATCCTCCTCGACTTCGGGGCGAGCTTCGGGCAGGCCGGGAAGTACTTCTCCGAGTTCCTCCAGCCGCGAAAGCTCAACGGCATTGGTGACTTCCTCGAGTTCGGGCTGGTGCCGGACATCCAGGGCATCTATCGCCCCGATTACCTCTCGCGCCTAGGGCGGAAGCCGGAGCCGCTCGGCTGCCACGGGCTCTTCCTCTCCCACGCCCACGCCGACCACGCCTCCTACATCAACCACCTACGCTGCGACCTTCCCATATACTGCTCCAAGGAGACGCGGGCCATCCTCCAGGCGCTGAACGACACTGCGTCGGCCTCCTTCACAGACCTGACGGAGCTGGTCCGCTGCTTCGAGACCTATACCAACAAGAAGGGGGAGGTCAGCCGGAAAACCTCGCGGACATGCCCCGAGATCGTCGTTCCGAGGACTTTCAATGCCATGGGGGCCGGCTCCAAGGTAAGGATAGACGGCGTCGAGATCATCGCCTACCCTGTGGACCACTCCCTCCCCGGGGCCACGGCTTTCATTGTTCATACAGCCGATGGGACCATAGCCTACACCGGGGATTACCGTTTCCACGGAAGGAGGGGGTCGTCGACTGGGCGGTTCTTCGAGGAGCTGTCAAAGGACCGCCCTGACATCCTCATAACGGAGGGCACGAGGATAGATGAGGCTGAGACGCGGAGGGAGTTGGACATCGAGGACGAGGTCACTGCCTTTTCATCAAAGGCAAGAGGGCTCACGGTCTGCAGCTGGCCGGTGCGGGACACGGACAGGATGCTCTCCTTCCTGAACGCAGCCAAGAGGATGGGGAAGAGGCTGGCCATCTCCACGAAGCAGGCCTACCTCCTGGACAGGCTGAAGGAGTGCGGGGCCGAAGAGGTGCCATCGCTGGACGACCCCAGCATCGATGTGTATGCCATGAGGAAGGACTGGGGGATGATAGGGACCGACTGCGACCAGAGGCTCCTCTACGCCGACTATGAGAAGTGGGAGCAGCCATATCTGGACCGGGCCGTCTGCCATGCCGACCTCCGAAGGGACCCAAAGAGCCACCTGTGGTTCTGCAGCAACTATGACCTGAAGGAGCTGATCGACCTTAGACCGCCAACGGGATCGGTCTACGTGAAGTCGGTCTGCGAGCCCTTCGACCTCGAGATGGAGCTGGACTGGGAGAAGGTGATGAACTGGATAAACCACTTCGGGCTGGAGTACGAGGCGACCCACGTCTCGGGGCATGCCTCAGGGCCACAAATACGCGAGATGCTGGCCAGGGTCAGGCCTGCGATGGTCGTCCCGGTGCACACCCAGAGGCCCGACCTGTTCAGCCAGTGGCACGGGAGTGTCCACCTGCTGAAGTCTGCCGGCGAAAGCGTCCAGCTGGCTAGGTAAGGCAGCACCGCAGGTCTACCGCAGCCCTTGGGCTGTGCTCCTCTCAGGGTTCGCTCCTGACCACATAGACATCGCAGTGAGCATTCGCGACCACATAGCTCGCCACGCTCCCAAGGAGGGTCCTTCTTATGCCGGTCATACCCCTTGTGCCGACCACTATGAGGGCGCAACCCATCTTCTCTGCCTCGATGACCAGCTCTGCCCCCACGCTCATCAGCGCCGAGAAGATCGAAAAGACCTTGGTCTCTGCCTCGACGCCCTCCTTCTCCGCCCTGCCCCTGTAGCCTTCCATCAGCCTCCTCAACCTGAGCGAAGCCTCGTTGAGCTGGGAGGCCGGCTGCTCCATTACATTGCCCAGCTCCGGCGGGTAGGAATACACGGACGCGATGATCAGCTTGGCGCCATGAAACTTCGCCAGCCCTATTGCGGTTTTCAGCGCTGCCTCGGCATACTTCGATCCGTCCACGCCAACCATGATGGGAGAATACGTCTTCAGCACCTCTTGAAAAGAATATTACTACTAGTAGGCATTTATTGGAATTGGTGATATATCTGTTCCGAAGGCGACCGATAGCACGCGAAAGGGCAAGGCATGTCATTGAGGCCTTCCGCCAGCACGGGGCCACAAGCCCCGAGAAGGCCATGACCTCCAAGGAGCTTGGCCTCCCGGCCCGGTTCGACGAGTTTATGGACAGGCGCGGAGGCAGGGCCGGCATAATAGTCGAAGTCTCGGAGGGGAAGTACTACCTGGACGAGGCCAAGCTTGGGCAGGCCCGGGGCCTGGATCAGAAAACGGTGATCGTCAAGGAGAAGGAGACTGTAAAGGTCCGCTGCCCCTACTGCGGCAACCTCTACGAGATCACCGAGAATAGGTGCCCCACCTGCGGAGCGCCTATGGGCAAGTGAGCTGGCGTTGAAGACTCGCGAGATGCTGATGGTCATCTACTCCGCTCTCCTGGGGCGGTATGGGGACAGGCACTGGTGGCCGGCGGAAACCCCCTTCGAGATGATGATCGGGGCAATACTCACCCAGAACGTCTCATGGAAGAATGCGTCCCTCGCTATATCCGCCCTGAGGGGTGCCGACCTCCTTGGTCCAGCCGCCCTCGCGGACGCCCCCCCGGGGAGGGTTTCTCCGTTGCTGAAGCCCGCCCGCTTCATGAACCTCAAGGCAGGGCGCATCAGGTCCTTCTCCGAATGGTACTCCCGCGAGTTCGATTCAGACCTCCAGAAGATGTCGGCATGCGAGACCAATGACCTCCGAAGGAGGCTCCTTGGCGTCGATGGGATAGGCAAGGAGACTGCCGACTGCATCCTCCTCTACGCCTGCGGCAAGCCGGTCTTCGTAGTGGATGCCTATACCCGCCGGGTCTTCGGGAGGCTCGGGCTGACCGAAGTGGCCCCCGACTATGGCGGCCTCCAGTACTTCTTCATGAAGAACCTCCCCTCCGATGTGGGGCTCTACAGGGACTACCATGCCCAGATCGTCCAGCTTGCGAAGGAGACCTGCAGGCGGAGGCCCCTGTGCGGGGAGTGCCCCCTCAGGCGCCTCAGCAGTGGCCTCAGATGCCTATCTGCGGGCCCATGAAGGTGAGTACTCCGGGAGCCTATAATGCCCAATGATAATCCTTATACGGGCTCTGGACCCGTATTCCCATTGGAAGTGTCGCTATGTTCTGCATCAGGTGCGGGACCCAGCTTCCAGATAACGCAAAGTTCTGTTCCAACTGCGGCGCTGCCATAGGCACTGCCGGGGTCTCCGGCGAGGCCGGAACCCAGCCCGCCGCTCAGGCAGCACAGCCTAAGGCGGTTATCGCCCCTGTCGGGATTGCCGCCCTCAACTGCCCCAGATGCGGGGCGCCGATTGCCCCGAAATTCGGCGAGATGGTCATAACCTGCGCCTACTGCGGCTCCGGCATATCCCTTGGCGCCGATGGCTGGAGGAGCCTCCAGAAGCAGTCGATGCTGCCCCTCAGGCTTCCGAAGGAGGATGATGCGATCGCCAGGATAAAGGAGCAGATGGACCGCGGGCTGCTGAGGAGGCACCTGGAGGAGCAGTCCACGAGGGAGGAGCTGACCCTCAGCTACATCCCCTACTGGCTCATACCCGTCTCCGCCAGGACCTCCATCGTTGCGGCGGACGTGGCCGCGGAAGTGGGGACCATCGCCACCGAGGCAGCCCTCATTGGCATCCTGGGAGGTGCCATGGGC
>CAYZHK010000075.1:0-6516 GCA_964477685.1 uncultured Nitrososphaerota archaeon | reverse complement strand
CAGCGAGAGCGGGTCTGCGCCCACCACCGCCAGGGCGCCAGCATCGTGGGCGATCTCAACGGCCGCCTTCACGTTGCCATCCAGCGCGCCGTAGTAGGTCGGGCTCTCAACGTAGATACCAGCAACATTCCGGTCAGCGATGGCCTTTAGCCCCTCCAGGTCGATCCCTCCTCCCTCCTTCACGCGGGGGGCATTGCGCAGCGAGACCAACTGGGGCTCCGTCAGGTTCACCAGCACCGAACGCCAGGTCCGTGGTATGCCCTGGGGGACTACGAAGGCCCTCCTCCCGGTTACCCGAGAGCAGAGCAGTGCCGCCTCGCCTATGGCAGAGGGCAGGTCATACATGGAGGCATTTGCCACCTCCATCCCATAGAGCTCGCAGACCATGCTCTGATACTCGAAGAGCGCCTGCAGAACCCCCTGGCTAACCTCCGGCTGGTAGGGCGTGTAGGAGGTCAGGAACTCACCGCGGGAGACCAGCTGCCACACAACGCTTGGCACATAATGGAGCCACGGCCCTCCCCCAATGAAACATCTCTTGCCGAATTGCACGTTCTTGGAGAGGAGCCCCTCCATGTGCGCCCTCAGCTCAATCTCGTCCATTGGGAGGGCCCTCAATTCGCCCCCCACGGTTCCGCCTGATTTCTTTCCCAGGTCTGCGAAGAGGTCGTCGAGCCTCTCGAGGCCGACCTCCTTCAGCATGTCCAGGGAAGAGACGGATGCGTTGGGTATGTAGGGATGGCTGCGTGGCAACGAAGATAACCCCTATATTAATATTGAAGAGTGCAAAATAAGTAATTCCATATCGATGGAGCTGGGGGACATGAGGAGCACAGCCATTCTTGCCGTAGTACTGATGTTCGCGCTTGTGGTTTCCACACCCTGGGCGTGTGCCGACAACCCTACGCAACTTCAGAATGTCTCGATCAGCAGGACCCTGTACATCGGCCCGGCATACCAGGTCTATATCGATGACGTCGCCCTAGCCGAGCCCTCCGATACCTACAACATCACATTCCTGGTGACATCGCCAGGCGTCATCTTTGATGTGAGGGCCTATGGGCCCCAGAACCAGTCCCTGGCCGTAGCACAGGTCCAGCACCTGACCAACAACACCTTCAACGGCGAACTCACCATGACCATCGGCACCTCGGGCTTCACCACCTTCAGGCTGGTCACCATCGTCCAGGGGATGACCTACAACCTCGGCAACTTCACCACGCTCATCAACTTCTTCCCGCTAACCGATCAGGCCGTGAACGCCTCGACCACCATCTACCTCCCCTTGAGGTCGAGCTTGATCTCCTATTCCCTAGCCACATTGTCCAACTCCACCGAGGGCGCAAGGCCCATGGTCTACGGGACCGCCCTCATCGAGCCCAGCAACGCCACCATCTACGGAATTGTCACCTTCTCAGGCAACTTCTCAACGGTGGTCGCCGAGGATCTGCAGCGCACAATCCGCGTGTATCCAGACAGCGTTGAATTCAGCGAGACCGTGACCCTCGTCAACACGGCCACGACATCCTTCTCCACGGTTCTCCTGGACGTCCCCGCCGGCGCGACCGGAATCGCCGCCATGGATACCATTGGCCTACTGGGGTCTTCTGTCTCCGGGAACCTGGTGCGCGTCACCCTGAGGGGGACCATTGACCAGAACGAGAAGGTCCAGATAACCCTCGTCTATTCCCTCCCGACCAGCATCATCGGGACCGAGGGCGGAAGGAGCGTGATATCCGGCAACGTTCTGCCGGACTTCCTCAACATGCCCTGCGGCCATGTCAACATCACCGTCATCATGCCCACCTGGAGCACAAGCCCGCAGATGGCCGGTGGGCAGGTCGTCGAGAGGTACTACGGGCCTGTGGCCAATGCCGCCTTCTCCACCCTGACCCCCTACACCAACCAGATTTTCAGCGCCAGCTATGTCCCGCCACCCCTAACCACCCAAACCGTCTCGATCATAGCCGCCATTGCCCTCATCATGGCGATCCTGGCGGTCCTGCTGATCAGGTGGCGATTCTTCTCAGGCAAGGCAGGGGCCCCTACCGCCCCCTCGCAGGCTCAGACTCCCAAGCAGGCGAAAAAGGAAAAACCATGATCGGTGGTAGCCCGGAGGAGATTCGAACTCCTGTCGGCGGGGCCAAAGCCCGCCATGCTTGGCCGCTACACCACCGGGCTGTGTCAAATCATGATGCAAATCTTAATAACCCTTTGGGGTTCCCCCTTTCTGGCGGCCAAACCGCCCGATACCCCTCCACAAAACCCCCGCAATCTCCCCCAGCTGCCCAACACAAACCAATATTAACCAGTTTCACCAGACTGGTTTAAAACCCCTTTAGGACGTTCGAGGATGTCATTCGGCATACATTGGGAGGCATTTTACCATGCTAACCCCCTCCTGGAGGGGGGCATTGGTGTGCTCATGTTCCTCTACATCCTCCTAATCGTCTTGGGGACAAAATATACCTACAACATCTTCATGAGCCACAACCTGCCGAAGAACGTGGGTGTCTACTACAACCGGAAGATCATCCACATCTTTGCCGCCGGCGTGGTGACCCTCCTCTTTCCGATCTACTTCACCGCCGTTACCATCCCGCTTGTGCTTGTCGCCCTCCTCGCCATCGTCATATACATCCCCCACCGGATGAACAAGATCCTCTACTGGTTCCAGGTCCAGGAGAACATGTACGAGTTCAACTTCGTTATCGCCTGGGGTCTGGCCATCGGCCTGACATGGATCCTCTTCGGCAACCCGATATACGGCGTAATCCCAGCCGCATTCATGTCCTTCGGCGACGCCGCGACAGGGGTTGTCAGGAATGCCGTATTCAGGAGGAGGACCAAGAGCTGGATCGGGAACATCGCCATGCTTGCGGTCTGCCTGCCCATAGGCTGGGCCTATGCCGGATATGCTGGCGTCGTAGCCGGATTGGTGGCCTCCGTCGCCGAGCACTTCGAGTTCGGTCCCATAGACGACAACATACTGATCACAATCACGTCCCTGGCGACCCTCCTTATCCTCACCAACATCTGAATTTTTCCCATTCCGCCTCCATAGCTCCATGCATCAACGCCATAACTCTTTTAAGGTCAGGAAATTCGGTATTCACCAAGGCTTGGAGGAAGAAAGTTGGCCAAATGCATAAAATGCAAAATGGAAGTGGCTAAGCCGACAAAGACCTGGAAGATGGCGCCCAAGGGGAGGAAGGCCATTACCATCTGCCTGTACAAGTGCCCTGGCTGCGGCACGACCTTCAGAAGCGCTATCAAGTGAAACGGCTGTTCAATCTCCTTCTTTTTTTTCAGCGGCCAAGCCATAGGCCTCGGGCCGCCTTGCCGTCAGCGATGGTAGCCTCTCCCTGATCTCCTCCACCCTCTCCAGCCTCACGTCCCCCACAATCACCCCTTCGCCGTACCCTGCCCTGGTGATGATTCGGCCCCATGGGTCAATGATGCAGCTGTTGCCATAGTACCTGGGGCCATCCCAATCCCTTCTGGCCTGGTCGGCCGCGAGCACGAAGACCTGGTTCTCTATCGCCCGGGCCCTTAGGAGGGTGATCCAGTGGGACCTCCCAGTCTTCTCGAGGAAGGCTGCCACATTGCATATGGCATTGGCCCCCCCCAGCGCCTCCATCCTGTAGATCTCCGGAAACCTCAGGTCATAGCAGATGGTCATCCCGAGCCGCAGCCCGTCCCACGGAAAGACCTCGCCTCCCTTCCCCTCGGAGAAGACCAGCGCCTCATTTATGCCGCCGTACCTGAAGAGGTGGACCTTGCGGTAGGGGTGCAGCCCGCCGTTGGGGAGTATGAGGCAAGAAGTGTTGTAGAGCCCGTTCCCGCTCGCCTCCACGATGCTCCCCGCGACAATCGCCACCCCCTCCTTCTCTGCTATCCCCCTCAGCCGGCCCACCGTAGGCCCCTCCAGAGGCTCCGAGTTCCTGCGGTACGCCTCTAGGTCTATTTTAGGGGGAAGAAACGAGAAGAGCTCCGGCAAGACAACGAGCTCCGCCCCGCCCTCCAGCGCCTCGCCCATCATCGCCTCCGCCCTGCGGAGGTTCTCCCCCTTGTCGCTCCCGCTGGCCATCTGGACTATGCCAACCCTCAGCATGCCGGTAACCCCTATGCCATCTTCCCCATCCTCGGTATAAAAGCCCAACAGATGGCGGAACAGCGTTTCCCACTTGAGTGGGAGGCAAGAATGTTTATATACGCGTGTAGAATTTTGGTCCTGTCGATTAAGACGGAGGTGTAACGTTCCGATGCCATCATGTTCTCTGTTCGAGAAGTATACTACCCCTTCTGGTAGCACCTACTACATATGCCACCGCCCACCGTTCAATGCCGAGGGCACAATGCTTCCAAACGGCGAGATCCACTGCGCAAAATGCCCGCACAGGAAGTAAGACCAACAGAGGCCAAAAACCAGTAGCCAGTTTATTTTTTAGAACCTTTCTTTTATTGCCCAAGGTTGTGGGGCTTACCTGATCGGAGCACTGAATCGGGAATTTCGCCCTTCCACCTGGAGAGGAACTCCCTGTCCTCCTGCTCCTCCCTCAGCTCGTCCGGCAGCATGTGGGGGATGGCCTCGATGATGGGGTACCACCGGCCGCACCCCGGGCACGTGAGCAGCCCCTCCTCGATCTCTTCGCCCCCTCTGAATGCCCTGAGCTCAAGTGGGTGGTGCTTGCAGATCGGGCAGGCCAAAATTTCCATTAGCCTCTTCTTCATGGAGGTATCCCTATCGGCTCATCTGCTGAAATTTCCATATATATCTATGCAAAAAAGGGGAGGTTTGGGTGCTACAGCCTCTTAAGGTAGCGCTCCACTTCCCAGTTCGTCACCTGAGTCCTGTACTGGTCCCACTCCTTCCTCTTGACCGCCAGGAAATTCTCGAAGGCCACCTCGCCGAAGGCGTCCCTCATGAACTGGCTCGCCTCCATCTCGTCCAGCGCCTCCTTGAGGGACTCCGGGAGCGAGACTATGTTCTTTGCCCTCCTCTCCTCGTAGCTCATCTTGTAGACGTTCATCTCGGTGGGCTTTCCCGGGTCGACCTTGTTCCTTACCCCGTCCAGCGCTGCCTGAACGAGGACCGCAAACTGGAGGTAGGGGTTACCTGCAGGGTCCGGGCACCTTATCTCGAACCTTGCGGCGCCCTTCCTGCCGCCGAAGTTTGGAACCCTAATGAGGGGGGACCTGTTCTTGAAGGCCCATGCGATATAGACCGGAGCCTCATAGCCCGGGACCAGCCGCTTGTAGGAGTTGGGCCACGATGCGAGGACCGCGCTCATCTCCCTGCCGTGCCTCAGCTGCCCTCCTATGGCGTACCGGGCAATGTCGGAGAGGTACCCGGTGCTCTCGTCCGGCGAGTACATGAGGTTGTTATTGAAGGAGGTGTCCCAGAGGCTCTGGTGGGTGTGCATCCCGGACCCGTTCACCCCGAAGAAGGGCTTCGGCATGTAGGTGGTCACATAGCCGTTCCTGGCGGCGGCAACCTTGGTGACCATCTTCATGGTTATCGCCCTGTCCGCCGTGACCAGCCCCTCGTCGTACTTGAAGTCAATCTCATTCTGCCCGAGGGCCACCTCGTGGTGGGAGATCTCGATCTCTATTCCGAATCCCTCCGCATAATCGGCCATCTCCCTCCTCAGCTCCTCCGTGAGGTCGCCGGGGTGGTAGTCGAAATAGCCGGCCAGGTCGATAGGCTTAGGCAGGTTCCCTTCTCCGTCCACCTTGACTATGAAGAACTCGAGTTCCGGGGCGCACATGTATGCCATGTTGTTCTCCCTGAGCTTCCCCAGAGCCCGCTCAAGGATGTAGCGGGGGTCTCCCGCAAACCTCCTGTTGTCGGGCGTATAGATGTCGCAGAGGAGCCTGCATGACGCCTTCTCCTTTGGCCTCCACGGGAGCACGGCAAAGGTGGTGGGGTCAGGGAACAACACCATGTCGGACTCTTCGATTGAGCGGTAGCTGGTGATCGACGAACCATCGAATGACTGGCCGTTCTCAAATATCGCCTCGATGTTCTTGGCGTTCACCGCCAGGCTCTTCATGATCCCGTTGATGTCTGTGAACTGCAGCCTTACAAACTTCATCTGCTCTGACTTTATGCGGCTGACGACTTCGCTGACCTTTTCCTTCCACACTGCGTCCTTGAAGTTCTTCAACATGCATCACCAAGCAATATTTTTCCTTAAGTGATTGCTAACCATATATAAAATTTACTGGAATATTTCTAAACAAATTGCTAAAAGAATAGCAAATTATTATATTTATGGAAAGGAACTGCGCGGCCACACGTGCAATATTAAACAAACTGCACTCAAGGCTCCTTTCCCAAGGCGAACTCCTCCGCCTCCGCCAGCGTCGGCATCTCATGGGAGCCGAGTTTCACCACCTTCAGCGCTGCGACCGCGCTGGCGAAGTCCAGGGCCTCCCTGTACCCCTCGCCCTTCCCCAGGGAGAAGAGGAGGCCCGTCGCGAAGGCGTCTCCGGCGCCCGTGCTGTCCACCG
>CAYZHK010000074.1:0-6815 GCA_964477685.1 uncultured Nitrososphaerota archaeon | reverse complement strand
GCTTGCTGATGTTGGGGATGTCTACCCCGTCGAAGAAGATCACCTTGGTGTCCTCGGGGTTGGCCTCATGGTACTTCTTGAGGGTGGCCGGCTCTATCTTCGCCTCCACGATGCTCCCCGCGCCCATGAAGAGGATTTTGCTGAGTTGGTTGGCCATGTTGTTGGCAACCCTCTTCTTCTCCAGCACGATGAGATAGATCCTCTCCCCCTCCTTTGCAAAGAGGAAGGGCGCATCCATGGTCTTTACCACAACCCTCTCGCCATCGCGGTGCGGAACTGTGAAGGCAACATCCTGTGAGAAGACTCCATAGAGAGAATCCGAGGTGAGGGCCAGCTTGCCTATCTCCTTCACAAGCGGCACGTTTTCTTTGCCGTAGGAAAATTCCTCCTCGCTGCGGTAGCCCTTCAGCTTCGCAGAGATGGCTGTGAGGCCCATTTCCTCCTTGAGCCTGAAGACTTTTCCGGCCAGGACCAATCGAGACACCAAGACTGGTGAAACCTGCCCCCCTATAAAAATCTGACCGAAAGCAGGCTAGCCCTCCCTGTCCACCCAGGCGAACCTTCTCTGGAGGGACTTGGAATAGTACTGCTTCCAGTCATAGTCGATGCGCCTCCCCCAGTCGGCGTAGACCCGGGGGTCGATATAGTTCTTCAGCGATGTGTTCAGGTTATAGTCGCGGGTCTGCTTCATCGCCTCGACCCTCAGCGAAAGCTCCTTTATCTTCTCTGGCTTCGCCCCCTTAGCCCTCAGTTCCCTGAGCCGCTCCTCCTTCTTCCTGAGGCCCTCTTCCCAGGTCTTGGGAAGCTTCCGCTTGTGGTTGCAGACCTTTGCCGCCTCGAGGTTTGCCATCACCGCACAGTGTTTCTTGGCGTAGGTGGGATCCTCTTTCCTAACGGGGCACCTGGCCAGGGCATTCTTGGTGATCGTCGATGCATGGTAGGTCCTGAAGACCTTTGCCGTCAGGTCCGGCATCACCTCGGCCAGGTAGGCGTTCACCTTCTGGGACCTAACGCCGCTGAAGAGGGTCTCGCCCCCTCCCTCGGCGAATTCTCTCAGGTTCCTGACCACAGCGCCCTCGGGCTTTATGGTGTGGACCCACCTGACGCAGTCCTTCCCAAGGAAGTCGAAGGTGACGCTGCCGTCGCCGTTGAACCTGACGTGCTCTGCCCTAAGGGTCGTGGCCCCAACGGTGTCCGCCTCGTCTTCGTCCTTCTCGTCACCAACCCTCATCTTGAGGGCGTCTATGAGGTAGCAGACCGTGGCGGTCTTCCTCTCCAGGGGATCCTTGGAGCCAAGGCCCCTGCGTATGTGCTCCATGACGTCCTTGTACTTCTCCTCCAGCTCCCATGCCTTCTCGAATTTCGCAATGTCCCTGACCTGCTTGATGTAGGCGGTGTCCGAGAGCCAGACGTACTTCATCTTCCCCCTCAGCTTGTCCCTCCAGCTTGCGATCCAGAGCGACGAGGGGTCAAAGACGATCTGTTTCCACCTGCCCCCGCCCGGCGGACCGGGCACAGGGGCGCCCTTGGAGAGGTTCAGAGTCACCTCATCCGCCCTGACGCCAGCCTTCCAGCTGCCCCTCAGGGGGTGGTCCCCGCGGCCCACGAATATGCAGGCGGGCTCAACCATGTAGTTGCTGATCTCCATGGGCATCCCGTTGACCTGGGCAAACCCGTACCTCTGCTTGTTCTCCTCCCTCGCCGCCTTCCTCTGGGCGGCCAGAGCCTTCTTCTCCTCCTTGGACATGGTTTCCCTCTTTGCCCTCTCCGCCTCCACCCACTGCACTATGGGGGAAAAATCAAAATCCTCCGGCGCAACCTTCTCCTTGATCTCCAGGGCCTCCCCGAAATCCCTGAAGAAATTGGCGATGAAGACCCTGTCCTTGGTGTAGTCGGTACCGAGCTTCCTGACCCAGGCCACCGCCATCTCCTCCTGCTGGGGGGTCAGCGCCATCTTTCTACCACGGAAAGTGATCTTGAACCCCATGGTCTTGAGGACGGGTATAATGACCCCGTTGTGGACCAGCTCTTTGACCTCTATGACGTCCATTGCCATCGCCAGACATTGAAGAAGAGCATGGAAACGCTAAATAAGCTTTTTCGGCTCGCTGCCCGAAGTCAATATTAGGGACCCCCAAAATATTGGACTCGCCTCGGACCCTTCGAAAGGGCAGAGGCAGGTTAATAAATGCCTTAAAAATATCTGAGGAAGCCCGGGGAGAACCCAATACGTCGAACCTAACGATGCTCGAGGTCGTCCTGGAGAACTTCATGTCCTATGAGTACGCTAGGGTCCAGCTCCGCCACGGCCTCAACCTCATCTCGGGCCCCAACGGAGCAGGGAAATCATCGATCCTCCTGGCAATCTCCGTCGCCACGGGGCAGAGCTACACCGAGCGGTCCCGGAAGCTCGCGGACCTGATCCGGAGGGGAAAGGAAACTGCTAGGGTGACCCTTGTCCTCAACAACAGGGCGGAGGGGGGCAAGAGGCCCGTCCCTCTGGTCAACAGCGACCTGATCTCGGTCTCGCGGTACCTGAAGAAGGACGGCACCTACTGGTTCGAGATAAACGGGAGGGAAGTGGGCAAGTTCGATGTCAACCGGCTCTTCAAGAGCGTGGGCATGAACCCCGACAACATGCTAATCATAATGCACCAGAACATGATCGAGGAGTTCGCCATAACTTCGCCCGAGGAGAAGCTGAAGATGGTGGAGGAGGCCGTCGGCTTCTCCCAGTACAGGCGGGCCATATTCGAGGCCGAGGAGAAGCTCAACAGGGTTCTGGGCGAGGAGGAGGCGACTTCCCAGCTCTTGGCCAGCGCAGAGCAGACACTGGCCTACTGGAAGGAGCTGAACGACAAGTACAACGAGAAGCAGGTCCTCATGGGCAAAAGGGGCCTCCTGGAGCGCGAGATGATCTGGGCGCAGATCATCAAGTGCGAGCGCTCCGTGGCTTCAATCGACGAGAGGATGCGGCTGAAGCGATCCCAGCTGGCGAAGCTGGAGAAGGACGTCCTCAAGAACGAGGGCGAGGGAAGGGAGACCTGGGGGTCGTACCTTGCTGCGAAGGAGAAGTTCAGGCTGCTCCTTGGGGCGGGCAAGGGAGATGACGAGGGCCTCAAGGCGCTGGGGAGGCTCAGCGAGGATCTGGACGGCACAGTTCAGCGCTACGCGGACATCAGGGTCGGCGAGGCCGTGAACCGCTACCGGATCGGGGAGCTGGAGCGGGAGCTGAGGGAGTTCCAGTCGGGCCTCAAGGAGGCCCAGTCAGCCCTCGAGGAATCCACGAAGTCGTCCGAAAAGGGGGGCGAGAGGATCGAGACGGCAAGGTCCATACAGGAGATATCCGACGAGGTGAAGTTCACCAATGCCCACCTCCTCTCCCTGGGTGAGATCCCCGAGGACGCCCCTTCCATGTTCCAATCCTTCACCAAGACCTACGGCGAGCTGAAGCAGAAGGCGGAGGTGGTGGGGGAGAACAGGAAGAGGACGCTGGAGGAGCTGGACGAGCGGAAGAAGGTATGGCGGAACATCATGGAGAGGCTAGTGGAGGAGATCAACCCCACCTATGCCGAGGTGCTCGGCAGGGTTGCCGGCGTCGGCGATGTCCGGCTCACCAGCATGGATGATCCGGACCATGCGGGCATTGAGGTTACGGTGGGCTTCAAGGGCGTCTCGCCAGTCCTGCTGGATGCCTATGCCCAGAGCGGCGGGGAGAGGGCCGTGGCGACGATGGCGTTTCTCCTTGCCCTCCAGCACCACCTCAAGTCGCCGGTGAGGGCTGTCGACGAGTTCGATGTCCACATGGATCCCCACAACAGGGAGTCCATGATGAAGATGCTCTTCTCCTTCATGAACGAGAATGCCGATGTCCAGTTCCTGGTCATCACACCCAGCCAGCTCACTGCCGTGGGCGAGTTCGCCAACATAATCTTTGTCCAGAATGTCCATGGAAAATCGGAGGTGGCCAAGGCTGTCGCAGCAAGGCCATAGGGAAGAGTACTATGAGGAGCTGGCGAGGGTCATCAACCTTTGCCAGAGCATCCGGACGAAGAGCGACGACCCCTTTCTGGTCGACATTCCCCAGAAGCTGCTGATCCTGAAGAGGATCCTCCCCAAGTGGAAGGCCCTGGACGATCTACTGATGGATGCCGAGGCGCTTAAGGAGCTCTCGCTGATGGTAAAGCTCCAGAGCGACTGGGTGAAGAGGCGGGCGTCGGGCCTCTTCATTGACCCCTTCCTGGTGGAGGTCAAGATCAAGCTGATGAGCAAAGAGGCCCTGGGCTCTGCCCTCCTCTCGTCGTGGCGCCCCTTGGTCTCCTGCGAGCAGCTGACCGCCCAGAGGCTCTCGGAGGCCATGGATTACTGGAATGTCCTCCTCCCCCTTTCCCAGAGGATCAGCGAGCTTGAGGCTGCGCGGGAGCTGCAGGAGAAGACCCTGAGCGTCTCGGACCTCATACGCCTAAAGTTCCTTTCAGAAAGGCTCTTCAACGAAGAGGTCGCCATGCTGCAGCAGGAGCTCGCGGAGGAAACCAAGGGCGGCCCCATCGACTACTGGAAATTCGTCGTGAGGGGGAGCTACGAGGACTCGGTCATGCGGGCCTATGCCCTCAGCTTTCTGCTCTCCAACGGATCAGCCAGCCTTTTCATCAACCCGGTGGAGGAAACGATGACTATCGAGTCCTCTGGGGCAGGCGGGGGAAGGAAAGGGGGGAAGTCGGTTCCGATCTCCATGAGCTACCAGAAATGGAAGGAATTGCGGGGTTTAAGCCATGAGTGAGGATGCGGCGATCTCCAAGAAGCTGAAGAAGGTCTCACAGCTCCTGCTCTACCAGCACCACAGGCTCCCAGGAGCCAAGGGCTGGGAGCTGAAGAAGTTTGTGGGGAAGGACTACTACAAGATTGTGAAGCTGCTGGAGCGGAGGCTGGACGACCTGGGCCTCGAGATCAAGATAGTCTTCGAGGACGGGCTGGAGCACCCTCAGGCGAAGGAAGAGGAGCTGGAGCGGGCGCGCTTCTACATACTGTCAAAGTCGCCGATCCAGAGCAGCGAGGCATCGCTCTCGGGCTGGCGGATAGACACCCTGGCTGTCCTGGCTGCTGCCCTTTCCTTTATAACCTCAAAGCAGGGGCGAGCAACCCGCCGAGAAGTGGAGGACCTCCTGAACGAGAAATTCCCCGACTGGAAGGTGGACCAGGATCTGGGAAGATTCATCCGAAGGGGCTACCTGGCCGAGGACGAGGAGGGCACGCTGTTCATCGGCTGGAGGACCAGGGCAGAAATCGACCGAAAGGCCCTCCTGGGAATAATCGCAGGCTCATCTGCAGAGATTGAACCGCCGCCGTCAGAATGACCCGGACGGCATAGGCTCCAGGGCACCAGACAGTGCCATCCGCCATTGCTATTTCTTGGCTTAATAGATGCTGCCTTCGAATAAAATATCAACTGAAGGGTCCACCTATAATGCCGTTTTGAAAGCTTAACGAAAAGAATTGTGTTACACTTACGGATATCGAATAGTTGGCATTTATTAGTCCAACTGTAAAACACATCTTATGTCAAGCAAAGAAACATGTTATAATATAACTGTTTAACAGTTGCTGCGCCACCCATTGGCGCATCGAGCCCGCGAACGGAGCCAGGCTGCCAATTGCCTGCCCCTACCCAATGTCCCTGCGCCCACCGCCTCCCTGCCTCGCCCGGAAGCGCCCCTTCAGGGCAGCCCTCTCCTCTGCCAGGATCCGGTCTACAAAAAAGTCCAAATCCTTCACTTCGGTGGTTGCAAGGGTTATCATCATGGGCTTGGGAAGTCCCCTGGAAACCTGGGCAAGGACCGCGGGCAGCCCGTACCGGCTAGTCAGCTCGCCGCTCTCCACTGCCGATTTGAGCATTGCCTTGAACCTCTCGGATACCCTGTCCATCTCGGCCTTCTCCGCCGCCATCTGGGCAACCTCCTGAGGGTCGTCCGCGAGGATCCCAATCTTGGTGGAGCCGCATTCGGGGCACCTGAGAGGCTCAATGAACCTCTTCGCCTTTATGGTTTCGACATACCTGAAGCAGTTCGTGCAGACTGCTACCCGGGCCTCGTTGAGGAGCCTCGCCTTGCCCGACTCCAGCAGGAGCCTCCTCAGTCTGTCCGCCGGCACAAGGTCCGTTTTCCAGCCCAGCTCCCTAACGCCGATCCTCGAGATGGGCGAGAGCGGTAGGGACTGGTCCTGTACCCTAACAGAGTACCTCCCGCTCCTTATGGCATTGATCGCCGTAACTGTCCCTTCAACGTCCAAGTCCTTATACAGGACCTCATTCATGGCCTCCGTCCATATGACGGACCCCCTCATCCCTTCCATGAGCTGGGACATGCCGACCTCCCCAAGGTCCGCATCCTTCTCAATCACGCCGAACCTCTTGGCCACATGCAGGAGTCTCCTCTTGAAGAGGCCGGTCCTTTCCAGCGCGCTGGCCACCAGCTTTGCGGCACCCGAGGGGTCGATGGCCATCAACGTCTCTGCAACCGTCCTCGGATCAACCGCAGTCCTGAGGAATATCCTGTAGGCGTCCTGCGAGGTACCGACTCCGCTCCCGGTCCTTGCGGTGAGAAGGAATCCCAGCAGCCGGGAGAGGGTCTTGTTTATGTTTAGCCCGAGAGAGCACGTTAGGATGACATAGCCCTCCCAACCCTCGACGGTTACGGTCCTGTCGGTGGGCATCTCCCAGTCCCCTTCCGACTGCTCCCTGACCTCACTGAGCGCCCTCTCCAGGAGGGCCTGCGAAACGGGATATTTCCTCCCCAGCTCCTCGACAGCCGCCCTGTTTC
>CAYZHK010000073.1:0-6889 GCA_964477685.1 uncultured Nitrososphaerota archaeon | reverse complement strand
ATGGTGGGGATCGTGGGCCTGCTGCTGGTCCTGCTGGTGGTCGGGGCCTTCGGCGAAGTAGGGTTCAAGTTTCTCCTCTTCCTCAACCCGTTCCTCAGGGGCATTAACCCGGTGGTCGGGACAGTGGGCGAGCAGTTCCCCGCCATCTGGTACAGCTTCTTCTCGAATTTCCACCTCCTTGTAATACTGGCCCCCATAGGGGCCTACCTGGCGGTGAAGAGACTGAGGTCCAAGGACGTTTTCATGGTGCTCTTTGCCCTGGCGGCGATCTACGGTGCCAGCTCCTACATCAGGCTCCTCATAATCGTGGCCCCGGCCATGGCCCTGCTGGGAGGCCTGGCCCTTACTTCCATCTTCACCTACGCCATGGCGATCATAAGACAGCCAATGGACAGGAAGACCAGGGCCACCACCCTGAACAAATGGTATGGCATCTTAGCCATAGCCCTCATCCTGGTGGCCATGGTGCCCCTTGCCTACTACAACGTCCGCTATGCCGACAGGCCCGCCATGATAGTGGCCTCGTCGAGCAACATTGTCGAGGACATCCCCGACTGGAGGGAGGCCCTGGCATGGATGAGGGACAACCTCCCGGACAGTGCGGTTGTCGCCGAGTGGTGGGACTATGGCTATTGGATAAACGTGATGGGGAACAAGAGTTCCATCAGCGACAACAACACATCCAACGAGACCCAGATCATCCTCATAGCCCAGGCATTCCTGAACAACGAGACCTATGCCCTCGAGACCTTCAAGAAGCTCAACGTCACCCACGTCGTCGTCTACGAGCCATGGATCGGCATAACGGTGGGCAACTACTCGGTGGGCCTGCCCCCGTGGTCCTCCCTAGGCGACTTTGAAAAATCCACGGCAATGATGAAGATAGCCGCCAACAATACCGCTGGTGCCTATGACGTATCCAACTACATAAAGTCCGTTTCCCTCTCCACCGGCTCTGGGACCGTCGGATGGCCTCTCCCCGCAGGGCCCAGTGCGAACACGACATACCTCTACCAGATGCTCTTCGGGCCATGGGCCGCCGGCTACTCCCAGCTGGGCATCAGCATAGCACCTCTGAACCACACGCAGCTGGTCTACTACTCCTCGCACTACTGGGTAATGGTCTACCAGCTGAACTATTAGCCTGGCCCCAGGGCCTCTCTGGCTCAGCCCCGGCTCTCAGCCTTCTTCTCTTCCCCCAGCTTCAGAGCAAGCCTGAACCTGCTGTACTTGTCGTCTGGCGAGAATTTTGCTGGGTGCGGGTTCCTCAGCTCCCCGTTGCACCTTGGGCAGCGCCCTTCGCTCAGGGTGTAGCCGCCGCAGTCCCTGCACTTCCTGATCATTCCCTTCAAAGGCTTCACCTTGCGAAGGTGGCGGTTCCGCCGCTGGCCGTGATCTTTGCCGAAATGGCGTCGACGGCCTGCTTCATGGCATCCTCTGCCGCCTTGTAGTCCTTGGCCGTGACCTCGATCCGGTAGCGGGGCGCCCCCACGTAGGTTATATCGACCTTGATTCCCTGGGCGGCGGAGGCCTTCCTCCCCTCGCCTATGGCCTTCTTGATGTCCTCGACGCCCTTGGGCTTTGAAGACGAGATCTGGACAACACCTGTCACCTGGACCACAGGAGGCTCCACGTGGTCCTTGGAGATATCATAGAGCGCCTGAGCCCAGTTCTCCGGGATGCCTGCGGCAGTGAAGGTGGCCGGCCCCTTGACCGCAGCCTCCTCAAGGGCGGAGTAGAGATCCCCGAACCGGTCCTCCAGGGGTATGCCCACCGAGGCGACCGCCTCGTCATAGCCCCTGTTCAGGCTCTTGGCCGCGCTCTCCAGGAGCTTCTTCGCCTTCTTCGACTTCTTGTACTGGATGAGCTTGTCCTTCTTCTCCCTCTCCGTCACCTTCCTTATGGAAAGGTCAACGTGCCCCTTCCTGTCGTCGACCCTTATGACCTTCAGGACGAGCTTCTGCCCCTCCTTGACGAAGTCCCTTATGTTCTTCACCCAGGTGGATGCCACCTCGCCGATGGGGATGTACCCACCTTTCCCGTACTCGTCCAGGTTTACGTAGACCCCATGATCCTGCAGCTTCACGGCCGTGGCAATTACGAACTCGCCCGACTCCGGGTAATCCTTGCGCCTGAAAACCATGGTCTTTGACCGCCTCAAGCCTAACTTTTGATGATGGATAAGACTGCAGGAGTTATAAGTATATTGGGGGGCAGGTATCCCCCTACCCGCCCGGAAAAAATTAGGTGATTTCCTTTACGCCCTCGGAGCTGATCCTGGATCGGCCGCCCGTAGGGTATGCCAGCTCCTTGCCGCATATGCTGCACTTCACCACGGATGCGACATGGGAGAAGACCGTCTGTTCGTTCCCGCACTCGGGGCACTGGACCCTGAAGAACTTACTCCGCGGCGTTGGCGTAAGCATCTCTTTCTTCTTCATGTCAAGCGCCTCACACGAGCTCCAGCTTCTTCAGCCTCTGGCCGCGCCTCTGGTTCATGTAGCCGCACTTCTTGCACTTGAGCCTGAGGCTCATCTTCTTGGTCGTCTTGGCAGTCCTCTTCTGGACTGGCTTCCTCGAGCTGCCATAGCCCTTCTTCTTCCGCTCGTACCTGCGGGTGCCCTGGGCCAGGGCCCTCTCCTTCCCCTTCTTGTAGATGGCTACGCTATGAACGGTGTAAACCTTGCACCTCGGACAGTAGCAGTTTATCTCCTTTGGAGCCTTCATCTTCTACGCCTTCCTTTGGATCTCGGACGCTATGCCCCTCTTCACCAGCGCCTCTGCATTTTGCACAGGGAGCAGCACAACGTCTTCGCTCTTAAGGGGGCCGTAGGTTTTTAAATCTGCCCCCACGAACGATGGAACATCACGGAGCAGCCTAACTAATATCTTTTTCGCACCATCCCCCTTGGGCTTCTCCGCCTCCTTAGGGGGCTCTGCCAGGCCCTCCTCCTCTCCCAGGAGGGCGTCCTTGGGCAGCTTCCCCGCCGACATGAGCCTGCAGATCTTGCCCCTCCTCAGGACAGAGATGTCGTCCAGCAGGGTCTTCACCCTCTCCGCCTCGGCCGCCCTAAGGCTGCTGACGGTGCCGTTCTCCATCCTGACGAGGCCCTCGAGGTACCTGTCCACATCCTCCTTGAAGCCGGGAGGGGGCTTCTGGAGGTCCTGGAGCTGCCTCTCGTTGATCCAGAACTCCATTATCTTCCTGTACACTCCATCACAACCTAGGCTCGGCGGCGCCCCTGCAGAGGAGGTATATGCCCATGGCCTTTGGCACCACCACCTCTGCATCCCTGAGAGGTCCGATCTCCTCTTCCCCTAGACGTATTCGGGGGGCATCCTTCACATATACTTTTATCGGGTCTCCCCTGAAGGCTATGGCGTCGCTGAGGGGGTCAAAGGACTCCAGGTCTGCATAGGAGATGGCACGGGCGACCAGCCCGGACTTCCCGTGGAGGCTGTTGGGGTACCTTATCAGCCTCTTGGTGTCGATTGTGACACGCTCGTCGATGTTGCAGACAACATCCCTGATGGCAACCGCGGCGATCCTGTTGAACTTCTCGATGGCCTCCTTGGAGATCCCTCCCCACCAGGACGGGCTCTCGGCGATCCCCCTCATCATCTTTTCCTTGTTCTTGAAGATATGGTTGGCTGCCTGCTTGGAGTTGAGGAGCTGCGCCAGCTCCTCGAGGCTGCAGCTGTTCAGGTAGGCGTAGAGGGCTTTGGCAACCCTCCCCCTCCAGCCCCTGTCCCGGATGCTGGGGCCGATGAGCGGGTCGCTCTTTCCCAGCGCCCTGAAGCCCTGGAGCCCGAAGTCTATGCCTATCCCCCTTACGTAATCGGCTATCTCCCTCCTCCCGTCGTTCGAGAGTTCCTTCACTGCCTTCGAGGTGATGTGGAGGTGGTACCCCCTGTGGCCGGAGAAGCAGATCTCAATGTCCTTGAGGTCTAGGCCGAAATCCGGGACCAGGTATTCATCCATGAGCTTCAATATCTCGCCCTTTGCGGTTGCGAGGCATTTTTCGCATACCCACGTCTTCGCCTCAAGCCTCTTCTTCCCGCACCTCGGGCAGCTCTCGGGCGGGAATCCGCGCCCCTTCGACCTACAGTCCAGACAGAGCCACGTGTCATGGTCACTCTTGCAGGGGGTTGGTATGTGGTCGGCGTCGATGTCGAAGACCAGGTCAGCCCCAGTCCAGCCCTTCCTGTTCATGTTCTGGTCACCCGGCCTCGTGTAGTAGGCGGAGGAGTAGTAGACATGGGCAGGCGTCTTGAAGGTGAGGTACTCCTTCATCTCCCCCTCGTCCCGGAAAGCCATGTGCCGTATCATCATCTGCTCGCCGAACTGCAGGAATGCCAGCTCGCGCTGCCTGAACTCCCTGACGGCGAGGAGGGGCGTCCCCAGTGAGCTGTAGTATTTCCTGAACTCCTCGACCACAAGCTCATGCATTCGGCTTTCCCCTCTTCAGCTCGCCCAGCCTGGCCCTGTAGTAGATCAGTGGGTGCCAGACCTCCTCGCAGAGGCGATCGGGGTTGACGCAGAGCCCAAAGGACCTCAGGACATCGCACTTCGGGGTGCTGTACTTCGTCTTGGAGCCTATCTGGCCCGCAATGTGCTCAACCTGGTACCTGGCCTTTCCGGCGTCGAAGTCCGCCACATTGCTGAAAAGGAGGAGGACGTCATCGACGGACTTGCCGATATTTATCATGAAGGCCGTCAGGGCAAACCTCGCCATGTGGGAGAGGCTCTTCCCCGCGCTGAGGTCGTTGATGATGGCCACTATACAGGGCGGCCTCGCCTCTGCAAGGTCCACCATGACCTGGCCCTCCTCGTACACCTGCCCCCTCTTGGCCGCCATTGCCCTGAGGCCCTCCATCTGGCGGTCGAAGACCGGGGGGACCTCAAACTTTTTGATCTCCTCCTCCGAAGCCCGCTTGACTATCTTGTTCTTCACGGCCCCGGAGAGAAGCCTCGCCGCCTCCGACTTCTTTATGTAAACCCTGCCGCCTTGGACATAGCGGTTGACCAGCTTCCACTCCGAGGAGTGGAAATGCGGCGCTACGTCCAGGTATTCCCTGACGCCCATGGCGAAGTCGAACCGCTTCTCTTCCACCGACAGGTGGAGCCGCTCCAGTTCCCAACCAAACCCCTCCTTCGCCATCCTGGCCAGCTTTTCATCGGGCTCAAGCCTGAGGAGGCCGTCGTACCTCTTCTGCTCCGAGGTGGCGAACCTGTTGACTGCCCACTCCTTCTTAAGGCCGTATATGAAGGCCAGCGCCAGCGGGTACGCCAGTATGTCCGTCTCAGGATCCTTTGGGTCCGTTATGAAAATCTGCCCCTCAAGCCCGCAGCTTGCCCACTCCATGGCCCTGCTGACCACGCCTGGGTAATCTGCCAGCTCCTTCAGCCCGAGGCTGAAGCGCTCGACAAAGGAGGACGCCTCCTTGAGAAAAGGGTATCTCGCCTGGTCCTCTGTCGCAGACATTGTGGCTCATCAAGGGCAGATCTTGGGATCCAGAGGCTTCTGTCTACTCCGCTTCCATCCTTGGCGCCAGGTAGTAGACGATCTTCCCGCCGCTTGCCAGGTTGAAGTCGAGCCTCATGGGCATGTCCGTGGAGAACATGACCGTGGCCATCTCCGCCATGGACGAGGCGACCATCATCTTGCTCAGGTATGTGAGGCTGTAGAGGGCATGGGCTGCCTCCTTTAGCTCCATGGAGAGGACCTCGCCGCTCTCCTTGGTGATGGGCACCTCCACCTCCCCCCTATCACCGCTGGCGCTTACCTTGAGCACCCCCTCCTCAGCGTTGACCCTGACGAAGTCGCTCACGACCTCCGCGTCCCTTATGGCGTCGAGGAGCGTCCCCGCCGGCGTCTTGACGGTGACATTGAAGGGTATCTTGGGGGCCGCCAGCTCGTCCTTGCTGAGGTCCAGGAGAGGAAGGGAGAAGGTCCTCGAGGATTTCCCCCTGAAGCGGAGCTTCAGCCTCGCCTCTTCGTCCCCCTTCTCCAGCTCCAGCTTCTCATTGACCCCCGCCCGCTTCATAATGTTCTTCATGTCCTCCAGGTTGACCCCCACCGGCGTCTCCGCCTTGCACTCGAAGGACTCGAAGGCCGCCTTGGGGAGTTCCATGTCCACCATGGCCACCCTAGACGGGTCCATGGCCCTGAACTTGACCCCTGAGGGGTCAACTATGAAGACGCCCTCCTCGACGAGGGTTGATATTGACTCGATGACATTCTTCCAAATCCGGCTGTCCGCAAGAACCGCTTTGAACATTGGATTGCCTCCGGGGTTATCACTATAATTAGTGGCGGTACTTAAAATCGATTCTCCGCCCTACTCGTACTCGCGCCAGGTGTGGTTGCACTTTGTGCACCTGTAGAACCTTGTGGAGGGCTCGTCCGCGCTCCTGGTCTGCATCATCCAATAGTATGCCGTAACATTACCACACTTCTTGCACTCCGCCTTGGTGACGGGCAGCGTCTCGCCGCTGCCGGGGCCGCCCTCCTTCACTATCACGGTCTCCTTTGGCTTCTCGAGGCTCTCCACAAAGCGCTGCCCCCCCTCGCCAGCAATGGCCTTCTCGAAGCCGCATTTCTTGCAGATGTAGATCTTCCTCTTCCGGTCCTCGAGGAGGAGGCACTTGCACTTCGGGCAGAACTCCAAGCCAATCCACCGCCTCACCAAGCAGCGCTGGGCGATTTTAACCTTTCCCTTCCAGAAACCTGTCGAACCCCTCTGCCAGCACCCTGGCCTGCCTCCTGTTCCTCTCCCCCGCAGAGACCTCCGGGAGGCCCCTCGACTTGGCCCATCGCCTCACTGCTCCGGCCTCGGCCGCCCCCATCCCCTTGCCCAGGGACACTCCCCTCAGCTCCTCCAGGTA
>CAYZHK010000072.1:0-6969 GCA_964477685.1 uncultured Nitrososphaerota archaeon | reverse complement strand
GGAGGGCAGTGCGGCCCTCTACAGGTCCGGCTTCTTCGGCAAGACCGTGAACGTTGCGAAACCCAAGGAGGAGGACGAGGTGGCAGCCTACCTGGAGCTTTCGTTCCTTGAGGCTCTGTATCTTCTGGAGGCTGACCGGATCAGAATAGCCCGGGCGGGCCGCAGCATCACGGCAAAGTCCCTCCTCGCCATGGCACGTAGGAACATCAGGCTCTTTGACCAGCTCTATGCCGTCTATAGAGACCTCCGCGGAAAGGGGTATGTGGTCAGGCCGGCCATGAAGTTCGGCGCCGACTTTGCTGTCTACCAGTATGGGCCCGGCATAGACCACGCCCCCTTCATAGTCCATGTAATGCCCAGCAACCAGAGCATCGACCCGGTGGAGATGGTTCGGGCCGGGAGGCTGTCCCATACCGTACGGAAGAAGTTCATACTGGCCACCATAGACGCAGCGCAAAAAAAGGTCCTCTACTTCATGTTTGTCTGGTGGAGGGCCTGAAAAAAGGTCTAGGCGTATTTCTCCCCGTTGGCAGGGTCCATCACGTACTTCTGGAAGAACGCCTCAACCTTGGCCGTCACGCTGCCTGGCTTCCCGTCGCCTATCTTCCTGCCGTTAGCTTCGGTCACAGGCATTATCTCGGCGGCAGTGCCGGTGAAGAAGACCTCATCGGCATTGAAGACCTCGTGCGGTGTTATCAGCCTCTCCACAGCGCCATATCCCATCTTCCTGGCAGCCTCCATGACCGCGGCCTTGGTTATTCCCGGCAGAGCCCCGGTGCTGGCCGGGGGCGTCGAGACCTCTTTCCCCTTCACAACGAAGATGTTCTCTGCGGTCCCCTCGCAGATGAAGCCCTGCGGGGTCAGGAAAATCGCCTCGTCTACCCCGTATGTGTTGGCCTCGAGCTTAGCAAGTATACTGTTCAGGTAGTTGAGGGACTTGATCTCGTGGGATGTCCCGTCCACCGGATCCCTCCTCACCCAGGTGATCATCACCCGGAGGCCCTTCTCCAAGGCGGCCTTCGAGCAGAGGGTGATGCCGCCTGCGATTATGAAGACTGTCGGTTTCGGGCACTTCCTTGGATCTAGCCCCATGTCGCCGACGCCGCGCGTCACCACCAGCCTGATATAGGCATCCTTCAGCGAGTTCCTCTTCAGGGTCTCGATGACGGCTGCCTTCATCTCCCTGCGGCTGAGGGGGATCTCGAGCATCAGACTGTGCGCAGAGGCATAGAGCCTTTCAATGTGCCCATCCAGCTTGAAGACGCACCCCCCGTAGGACCTTATCCCCTCGAAGACTCCGTCGCCGTAGAGCAGCCCGTGGTCAAAGACGCTCAGTGCCGCCTTTGACTGCGGGACAAACTGCCCGTCAAGGTAAACGACCGGTTCCTGTATGGCTGCCACTCTCCATAATCCCATAACATATCCATGGCGACATGATAAAAGCCTTTTGTAATAGGTCAGGGATATTCCTAGGCAGCGAGGCGCGACCATGGCACCAAGGAAGCTCAACCCTGCAAGGATGGTCCTCGAGGGAAGCCGCGTACTGCTTAGGCCGCTCAGGCCCTCCGACGCGGCATCGATATATGCGTACGCCAGGGACCCCGAGGTGCTGAGGTACACGCTCCTCCCCTCTCCATACCGCCCCTCGGACTCCAGCAGGTTCGTCAGGACGGCGATGAGCAAGAAGTGGCAGCAGAAGTGCATAGTGCGGGCCATTGTGCCAAAGCCGGGCAGGGCACTGGCCGGCGTGATCAGCCTCGACCTGAATATAGGAAACCGGAGATGCTATATCGGCTACTGGCTCGCACGCCCCTACTGGGGGAAAGGCCTTGCCAAGGAGGCCCTCCAGCTCATGCTCCGCATGGCCTTCCAGACCCTCAACCTGTCTAAGGCCACCTCAAGCGTCATGCACCCGAACCTGAGGTCCTACAGGCTGCTGGACTGGGCAGGCTTCAGGCTTGAGGGCAGGCTCCGCAGGCAGATCCTCCGGAACGGGGAATGGTACGACGAGCTGCTGTATGGCCTGCTCAGGGAGGAGTGGGTCCCCAAGATCATGCTCTGAGGGCTATTCGGTCCCCTCTGCCCAGCCCCTCACGTACCTCTCCTGCTCGGCAGTCATCCTGTCTATGGCGACCCCCAGGGTCTCCAGCTTGAGCTTGGCGATGGACCGGTCGATTTCAGGAGGCACATCGTAGACCTTCGCCTCCATCTTTGCGTGGTTCTTTGCCAGGTGCTCTGCCGACAGCGCCTGGTTGGCGAAGCTCATGTCCATGACCTCGCTCGGGTGCCCCTCGGCGGCTGCCAGGTTGACAAGCCTCCCCTCGGCAAGGAGGTATATCTTCCTCCCGTCCCTGAGGGTATACTCCTCCACATTCTGGCGGATCCTAACCTTCCCCCTCGCCAAGGACTCCAGAGCCCTTATGTCGATCTCGACATTGAAGTGCCCCGTATTGGCAAGAATTGCCCCTTCCTTCATGATCTCCATATCCTTCTTCCTTACGACCGATTTGTTTCCGGTCGCTGTGACAAATATGTCCCCCAACCTGGCGGCTTCGGCCATGGGCATCACCTCGAAGCCGTCCATGATGGCCTTGAGGGCCATCATCGGGTTCACCTCTGTCACAATGACATGGGCACCCATCCCCTTCGCCCTTGTGGCAAGCCCCTTCCCGCAATGCCCGTAGCCCGCAACGACGAACCTCTTCCCCGCCAGCAGTACATTGGTCGCCCTCACAATGCCGTCGAGGGTGCTCTGGCCCGTACCGTAGACATTGTCGAAATCCCACTTGGTCTCGGCATTGTTGACCGCGATGATGGGATACCTCAGGACACCGGCCCTGGCCATCGCCCTTAGCCTGACGACTCCCGTGGTGGTTTCCTCGGTCCCCCCCAGCACTCCAGAGACCTTTACTGCCCCTGAGTGGAGCTCAGTGACAAGGTCTGCGCCGTCGTCCATGGTCAGCTTGGGCTTGACCCCCAGGACCCTCGTCAGGCAATCATAGTACTCCTCCTTCGTCTGGCCGCGCCAGGCGAAGACCGATGCCCCGTCCCTCACCAGCGCTGCAGCAACCTCGTCCTGGGTGGATAGGGGGTTGGATGCCGCCAGAGCAACCTCTGCCCCCCCTGCCATCAGTGTCCTGACCAGCACTCCGGTCTCCTTGGTTACATGGAGGCAGGCAGCCAGCTGCAGCCCTGCCAGTGGCCGCTCCTTTGTGAACCTGCCCCTGATCCTCATGAGGACCGGCATGTGGTCCTCTGCCCACTTCATGAGACTCTCCCCGCTGCCCGCCATGCCCATGTCCTTCACTTTATGATCCATTGCGAACACCATGCTGCGCTCCTGAATATCTCGACATGTGGTTAAAAGGGTATTCGGGGGACGGCACCCCCATCAGCCATGCTTCGCTATTATCTCTTCCCTTCTGAAGACCTTCATTTCCACCCCCAACAGAAGCGGCTGGAGGATCCGGTCTCAAGGACCAATATGGAGGAAGAATCTCTTGGTCTGCCCTTTCTGGATTACCCTCTCGTCCAGCGGAATCTTCGAGATCTCCAAAATGGGTATGCTGAACCTGCTGTCCTCCACGGTCATGTGCGTCACAGGCAGCCCGGCATCGATCCATTTGTTCTTGACGTCCGACTCGAGCTCCCTGTCCGCTATGACCGGGTTGATGTACCTGTTTATCAGGTCGATGAGCTGCTGGTCCGCCAGCCACTCCTCAGGCTCCACGATGTGGGTGTCGTCGTAGGCTATGTGCACCTCGGGGGTGTCCAGCCTCTCTCCGGAGAGCGTGGCAAAGGCCTTCCCTGCTATGGCGATTGTGTTGAAGACATAGTGGAGGAACTCATGGGCGACGCAGGCTCGAAGCATGTCCTCCTTGGCGCAGAGCAGGAACGGCAGCGACATCTCGACGCAGAGGGCATAGCTGCCGTTGAGCTTCTTGATCCTGGTGGAGGCGTAGATTATGGCCCTCGAGAAAGTCGCCGAAGGGTATTTTATAATGCTGAGGGATGGCTCAAAGCTTATGGGAGGATAGTCTATGCCCGAGGCCATCTCCACCGAGGAAATTGCCCTATCCAACATGGGTAACTTCTCATAGAAGCCCTTCATGACATAGTCGGGGAGTTTCCCTTTCTCGTTGAACTCTACCACTTTTTCCAGGAACAGGCTTCGAGGCTTGGACATGTCTCGTCTTCCACTCTAGGCAGGGAGTTTGCTTTCCATTAGCTTTACAAGTAACTTGATGCCGTTATCTAAATCTTTCTTCGAGACGATCTCGCTGAAGCTGTGGGCGTATCTCGAAGGTATGGAGAGGGCTCCGGAGGGGACGCCCTCCAAGACTACCTGCATCGATGCGGCATCGGTGGTGCCGCCCTCGAGAATTTCCAGCTGGTATGGTATCTTTGACTTCTCCGCCGTCTCGACAATCCATCTCCTGACCGCGGGGTTGGCTATCAGGCCGTCGCAGAGGCAGTCGCGCCTCCCGTCGGCCACAAGCACCGCGACCCCTCCCCCTATCTTGACAGGCGCCTCGCTCTCGCTGATCTCCGGGTGGTCGCCGGCTACGGTCGTGTCGATGGCGATCCCCACCGTTGGCTTGGTGCTGGACGCCCCAATGGTCGCTCCACTCCGCCCGACCTCCTCCTGGACAGTGAATACCCCAACCACCCTGCAGGAGGGCTTTGCCGCCTTGAGGGCTTCCACCAGCATGTAGCAGCCGGCCCTGTCGTCAAAGGCCTTCCCGACAATCAAGCCGCCCTCGAGCTCGGCCAGTCCCCGGTCAAGGGTCATGGGCGTCCCTGTGCACACGCCGCTTCGCTGCAGGGCTGCTCTGCTGGCCCCCGTGTCGATGAACATCTTGTCGTAGGTAACCACCTGCTTCTTATCCTCGTCCTTCATCAGGTGTATCGCCTTGCAGCCTATGACTCCCCTGAGCGTCTTCCTCTCCCCGTGAATGAAGACCCTCTGGCCGAGGAGAATGTGGTCGGGAACCCAGCCCAGCTTCGCGAACCTGATGAATCCCCTCTCGTCAACATGCTTAACTATGAGCCCTATCTCGTCGGTATGGGCAGCTATCATCAGTGTCTTTTCGCCACTGCCCTTTGTAGCATAGAGGTTGCCGAACCTGTCCCACCTTGTCTCTACCCCATGCCCCTCCAGCTCCTTCTCGATGATCTCAGGGACGCCGTGCTCAAAGCCGGAGACGCCAGGTGCCTCGCTCATCCTCCTCAGCAGTTCGATGTCCACTCCCATCCCGCCCATCATTACTGTCGCAGTGTTCTCTCCATGATTCTACTCTTTCCAGTATTTAACCTCCCCCAAGGCACCGGATCCACGACTGCCCTATTCCTCGCCCTCTATCTCAACCTCAATTTCCTCGTCGCCAACCTTGATCCTGAACCACTTGATGCCCTTCCTACCCTTCAGGGCCCCATTCTCCGCAGGGAGCCTGTTCTCCCCGCTGAAGAATGCCGTTGCCAGCTGCGGGAAGAGCAGGTACGTTATGGCGTCCTCCTCCTTATGGAAAAGCAACTTGGCATCGGCAGGTATGTCGGCAAAGGTGGGCAGCTTTGGGGGGTCCGCCTTGGGCACCTTCTCCTGCAGCTCCTTCCGGATCTCGCCCGGCGGCTTGCCGTAGTTGCCCCTAACGTAGGACTCCAGCTCTTTGATGAGGGTACCATAGCGGGTTCCCGTGATGACATTCATGACCGCCTGGGTGCCCACTATCTGGCTCATGGGTGTAACCAATGGGGGATAGCCGAGGTCCATCCTCACCAGCGGCACCTCCCTGAGGACCTCTGGCATCTTGGAGAGGGCATTGTACTCCTTCAGCTGGACCACCAGGTTCGAGAGCATTCCTCCGGGGATTTGGTGCCTGAGGGCTCTCGGGTCTATCCGGTCCGTGGCCTCGGAGGCATAGCCGTGGTACTTCTCCCTCACCCCCTCGAAGTAGTCGGCCACGTCGTTGATCAGCTCGATGTTCAGGTGTGTCAGCAGGCCGGTCCCCTTCAGCGCCTCGTAGATGGACTCTATGGCCGGCTGGGACGAGCCAAAGGCGAAGGGGAAGAGGGCCGTGTCTATGAATTCTGCCCCCGCGTCTATCCCCTTCATGTAGGCGAGGGACGCAAGGCCGCAGCTGTAGTGGCAGTGGAGCCCCACTGGGAGCTTGGTCTCTTTCCTTATGCCCCGGACGATGTCATAGGCATTCCTCGGGGAGAGGAGACCTGCCATGTCCTTCACCCTGATGGTATCAACCCCCAGCTCTGCAATCTCCTTGGAAATGGCAATGAAGTGGTCCACGGTGTGGATGGGGCTCACAGTGTAAACGACGTCGCCGTGCACCTCAGCGCCCACGTCCTTGGCCGCCTTGACTGCCAACTTCAGGTTCCTGATGTCGTTGAGGGCATCGAAGATCCGGAAGACATCGACCCCGTTCTCATAGGCCTTCTTCACGAACTCCTCGATGACCTCATCGGAATAGTGCCTGTAGCCGACGAGGTTCTTCCCCCTCAGGAGCATGACGACCTTTGTCTTCTTCAGAGCCCTCTTGATCTTCCTCAGCCTCTCCCAGGGGTCCTCGTTGAGATACCTGATGCATGAGTCGAAGGTTGCGCCTCCCCAGGCCTCTAGGCCGTAGAAGCCTATCTCGTCCATCTTCTCCAGCACGGGAAGGAAATCGTCGGTCTTTACCCTAGTGGCGAAGAGCGACTGCTGCCCGTCCCGCACCGTGGTATCCACTACCTTCAGCATTTCTATCCGACAGGGTCAGTAAAGTGGGCAATTACATTAAAAAACATTTTCTTTACATATGTCTACTGCGCCGGGGCAGGTGCCTAACTTCCCCCCAATGGGTATTTAAACCCATTTTTTTTCTTTAGATCCTCCCAACAAATAATTAAAATATCCTTATACATCCAAAAATATGGATAAAATGAACTTTATCTTGTTTAAATACTACACTGTTATAA
>CAYZHK010000071.1:0-7528 GCA_964477685.1 uncultured Nitrososphaerota archaeon | reverse complement strand
GAATTTCGATAGTCTTGAAGTCGGGCACGGCGAAGCGAGTCGTGTTGACGTGGGACGGGCAGAGCTCATCCTGGGTGGTGGTGATGGCGTAGGTGAAGCTGCCATCCTGGTGCTGCATGATGACGTCGCAGGGGCTTTCCTCGGTGTAGAAGTCGGCGTCGGGGCCCAGGGCGGCCCGGACCTTCCGGGTCATCTCCAGCTCGCCCCTGGCGGAGGGCCTGATGCGGGCTATGGCCTCATGGACCCTCTTGGAGAAGAGGTAGGTGCCTACGACGGCGAGGCGGCTGGGGGGGTCCTTGGGCTTCTCCAGGAGCTGCCTGACGTTCCCCTCCCGGTCCAGGACGGCGACGCCGAAGTGGGAGGGGTCCGCAACGACCTTCAGCAGGATGAGGCAGTCCAGTCTCTCCCCCTGGAAGCGCCTTACATAGCCCCTGATGCCGCCGCCCAGGAGGTTGTCCCCGAGGCACATGACGAAACTTTCGTCGCCGAGGAAGGGCCAGGCGGTCCTGACGGCATGGGCCAGGCCGAGGGGTGCCTGGGGGATGTACTCCACCTGGAAGCCCCACCTGGAGCCGTCGCCGACGTACTCGCGGACGCTGGCCCCGGTCTCCTGGGCTATAACGACCCCAACATCCTTTATGCCGGCCTGGCTGACGTGGTCCAGGACGTAGCCGAGGATGGGCTTGTTGGCCACCGGTATGAGCTGCTTGGCCAGGGTGAACGTCAGCGGGCGGAGGCGCGTTCCCTTGCCGCCGCTGAGGACGAGTGCCTTCATTGCCAGAGCCCAAGTACTATTGACCCTGAAAATCTATTTAAGGTTAAGAAGGGCTCCTTGGGCCGGCCGCCGCCGGGGGGCTTTCGTGGCATTGCCCCGTCCTGGTGTGCGGAGAGGTTGTGAAGCACCAGTCCCGCTACTTTTTGCCTTCTTTGGGCTCGGGGATCCTCTCCTCCCTCTGCCCGTCCATGGCGGGCTTCTCCGGCGCCCTCTCCGGCTGGGTCGGCGGGACCGGCATGGCCAGCCTTGGGAGCTCGGGCTCCCGGCGGGCGAGGAGGTGGTAGGCGGCGAAGGCCACGGCGCAGGCGGCGATGAGGAGGAGCGGGCCGCCAAAGAGGCCGTACGGGGCGTAGGGTGAGAGGGTCAGGTGCCGGGCCGGGTCCGAGATCTCAATCCCGACGAGCCAAGCCGCGGCCCCGTCGATGAAGAGGAAGACCGACAGGAGGATCCCGATCTTGGGCCAGTCGTAGCTCACACGCCTTTCACTCCATGGACAGTGTCAATGTATTATGGTTGCGCCATGGGGATATTAACTTTTTTTATGCGATTCCCACTGGGGGTCGGATTTAGCCATCCTCACGCCCTGATGGCTGCTTTTTGAGCTCCTCCAGGGTATGGCCTATCTTATGAATTGAGACTGCGGCCACATAGCCCAATGCGCCGGCCAGCGCCCAGCTGAGCTGGGAGGCCCATTGCGAGGTTCACGGATGACGGCATAGCCCTTCGAAGCCAATGTGGGGGATGTCTACATGCTGTGACAATATGCCTTCTGATGGCAGGCAATGCAAGGTTAGCCAGGGCTATATTGAGGGTTGCCAAAAGCGTATTAATCGGTATGGCTAGGAATTATCAGCAATTGCCCATTTTTTCGGGGCGCCAAACCCATCAAATCAAGGGAGATATGTATGAACACCGTTTTGGACACCATTAGAAACCGGCGGTCGGTCCGGGTCTACGAGCCTAGGGCGATCCCCAAGGAGACGAAGGATGAGATCATCGGGGCGGCACTGCGGGCCCCCACCGCCGGGGGATTGATGCTCTATTCGATCGTTGAGGTCACGGACCAGAAGGCCAAGGATACCCTTGCCGTGAGCTGCGATAACCAGCCATTCATAGCCAGGGCACCCTGGGTGCTCCTCTTCGTCGCAGACTACCAGCGGTGGTATGATTATTTCAACCTCTGCGGCGTCGGCAAACGGTGCAAAAGGGAGCACACGGTTCTCAGGAAGCCCGATGAGGGCCACCTCTTCCTGGCCTGCTGCGACGCGGTCATTGCCGCGCAGACGGCCGTCATCGCGGCAGAGTCCCTCGGCATAGGCTCCTGCTACATCGGCGACATAATGGAGAAGTACGAGGTCCACCAGAAGCTGTTCGACCTGCCCAGGCATGTCTTCCCCATCTGCCTCCTCTGCCTCGGGTACCCGACAAAGGAGCAGAGGGAGAGGGCGCTCGCCCACAGGTTCCAGAGGGAGTTCGTGGTCTTCGAGAACCGGTACAGGAGGCTGGACGCCGGGGAATTCGAGGAGATGTTCAGGAATTTCCATGAGGGGTTCCACCTGATCGCCAGCGAGGACAGGGCCGCCAACCTGGGGCAGTTCTACTATGACAACTTCTTCAATGCCAACTTCACCGAGAAGATGGTAAAGTCTGTGCGCAAGATCCTGAAGGGGTGGAAGGGCTAGGCTGGCCCAGGCCTGGCATGGCCTCCATGGAACCCTCCATGCCGGCGGCTCCCGGCTGCTCCGGTCAGTGGCGGACAATGTGGACGTCGCAGTGGGAGTTGTGCACGACGAATTCGGCAAAGCTCCCCAGGACTACCCTCTCTATGCCGCTCAGGCCCCTCGACCCGATGACGATCATGGGGCAGCCCCTGGTCTCAGCCTCGGTCACGAGGCCGACCGCAGCCTTCCAGAAGGTGGAGATTATCTTGGTCTCGACCTCCTTCACACCCAGTCCCCTGGCCATGGTCTCGTAGCCCTTCAGCATCTCCTCCAGCTTTTTCTGGAGGTCTGGCGGCGGCGGGTTTGGCGCATCGAAGCCGAAGGTCGTGAAGCGGTCATTCGCATAGACGGTGGCGATTAGGAGCTTCGAGCCATAGAACTTTGCCTGGCTTATGCCCACCTCCAGCGCCCTCTCGGCGTACTTGGAGCCGTCCACACCCACTATGATTGTATCATACATCAAGCAGACCCCAATATTAGATACCATTGGAGCCCTGAAAAACCTGCTGGCTGGCCTGGGGCCTATTCGCCCTGGGGGTGCTCCCTCTCCCAGTCCTCGCTCAGCTTCTTCCCCAGCTCCCCGTCCTCGACGACCACTGGGCCGCGGTAGCCGCAGCGCCGGCATTCCCAGATGGACCAGATCTGGGGGAGGCCCGAGGCGTAGTAGATGTCGGTCGAGCCGCACTGGGGGCAGAATTTCACTTCCCTCTTCCTCGCTTCTTTGCTCTGCAACGGTGGCATCCCTTGGTTTAGATCATGATCCATTCTGTTTATTTCAGTTTGGGAAAAAAAAGAAAAAAATTAGTCTTGGAGACACTCAGCTCACTCGCAGGCCCGGAAGGTTATCTGCATGGCAATCTCTTGGCCGCCCACTTCCCCAGGGTAGTCGTATGCGCCTAGGGGATAGGTGCCGTCAACGCGGAGCGTATGGTATTCACCTGTAAGCTGGTACTGGAAACCGTCGATCAGGTGATAGGCCCCTGCAGAGACATTCAGGTAGAATATTGGCGCGCTGGCAGCCGCGAAGATGTCATAGAGGAGCTGCATTTGGGCATCGCCGGACCCGTCAACCAGCCCACCCTTGAAATCTGCCGGGTACTGGGACGGCTCCACAAAGAACGGGTACATCCCATCCGGGACCGGGGTATAGGGCTTCAGGGCCATGATGTCTATGTAGTACCATGGCACTGTCTCGTTGAGGCACAGCTTGAAGCCCGAGACCTCGTTCCCCGCAACATGGGTCCAGCTGACGGCCTCGCTGGCGCCATAAGGATCCGTCGTTGAGTACATCAGCTTGAGCTGCTTGAACTGGTGGGGGCTGCCCTCCATGACAGGCGCAGAAGCGTCCTGCCTGTGGCTGAGGGAATTGCCGAGGGATGCCGCAAAGCTTGCGCCTACCCCTATGGAGAGGACGAGAACTGCTGCGATGAGTGCGCCTGCGATTCTCTTGTTCATGCGGAGTACCACCGATGCTACAAGTCCTCACGGGAACTTTTATGCGTTTGAAATTCAATTTTTCGAAGAATCTTCGTGCAGACCTGTGTATTTACAGAGGGGGGCAAAGAGCATACCGGTAAATACCGCATGGGGCAGTGTTATCCTGTATGCCGATTGCCGCCACGCACTTCATCTCGGGGATGATCGCGACCGCGCTGCTCTACGCCAAGTACAGGGACTCGTTGGAGCCGCGGTGGCTGTGGCTGGTGTTCCCGTTCCTCTTTATCCTGCCGGACCTGGACCACCTTCTCTACTGGCAACCCAGCATGCTGGGGATGATCTTCCCGCTCTCGCTGGGGGACCTCGTCGCTGGGATGTTCGGTCCGCGCCCCCCCTCCTACCTCCACAGCTGGCTGATACCCGTTGCCCTATGCGCTGTGGCGGTTTATCCCAAAATGACCGATAAAAGGATGCGTTTCGTCCTGCTCGTTGCGGCGCTGGCCTGGGCCACCCATATGCTGATGGATGGCGTCCTTCTGTGGTGATGGGCAGTGGCTCGGGCCTAAAGGTCCTTTTCGGAGAAGTAGACGGTTGCCAAGGCTGCCGAGGCAATGGTGATGGCAGCGAAGCTGGCCACCGTCTTCCACTCCTCCCCGGTGTATACCCCCTGGGCAATGGAAGGCAACTGGCTGACCAGATAGCTCGGGGAGAGAAGGTTCAGGGAGGGGTCCAACAATGGGAAGAAGAAGGTCATGGCATACCAAAGGATCAGGAGGATCACTATGGGAACGACCACGTTGGGGAAGAGGGTGCTCAGGGTGACTCCGAGGCTTGTCAGCATGACCAGGGTGAGGGCCACAAGGGAGATTGAGGCTATCAGCCCGTAGACCTCGTAGTCGTTCAACGCAGCCCTCAGGGAGAGGGGCACCAGGACGGCTATGATCAGCAGGTACACTATCATCACGTAGCAGGTGCGTGAGGAGAACTTTGCCAGGATGTAGTCGTAGCGCCTTATGGGCTTGCTCATCAGAGAGTCGGCGAATTCCCCGGACTCGGAGGCGACGGCGCTTGCGGCTATGCCTATGATGAGCATGCTCCAGATGTAGAAGAGGTATGAGAGCCCCTGGGCAAGGACCAACGAGGTCGTGCCAAAGGGGGGCCTGGCGATTATCTCGAGGAAGACCGCAGCTATCAGCCAGCCGTAGGTTATCTTGCTCTTCAGCAGGCCCATCAGATCGGCCTGCATCATGGCCCAGAATGGGCCCAGCGGGTTTCTAGGATTTGACTGCTCTGAGGAACCCAGTTGATTCTTCCTCCTTGGTCAGTTTCAGGAAGGCGTCCTCGATCCTGGAGGTCGAGGAGTTTATCGATATCAGGTCCAGGCCCGAGTCCGAGACGAGATCCACTATCTCCCTGACGATCTGGGTCGAGGGGGCTTTGTCATCGAGGGCGATGTCCAGGATGAAATCCTCCTTCTCATCCACGCTGGTTATTCCCTCGATTGACCTCAGCCTTGTGCAGAGGGGTTCCAGGTCGCCCTCGATCTCCAGGCGGACGACGTTATTCTTGATGAGCTTCTTCATGTCCTTGATCGAGCCGGAGGAGATGACCTTCCCCTCGTTTATTATCCCAACGTAGTTGCATATCCTGTCGATGTCGCTCAGGATGTGCGACGAGATGAGGATTGTCTTCTTCTTCCCAATCTCCTCGAGCAGGTCCAGGGTCGATTTCCTCCCGGCCGGATCCAGGCCGGAGGTCGGCTCGTCCAGGATGAGGAGGTCGGGGTCATTCATCAGGGATGCCGCCAGGCCCAAGCGGGTCACCATCCCGGTGGAGAAGCCCTTGATCTCCCTTGAGGCGCTGGGCAGGAGATCGACAGCCCTCAGGAGCTTGGAGAGCCTGTTCATCCACTCGTCCCTGCCCATGTTGAAGAGCCTGCCAATGAAGTCCAGGTAGGTGATCGGGGTCATCCTCGGCGGGAACTTGGGGTTGGTGGGGAGGTACCCGATCCTCTGGCGGAGATCGGCCGAATTGATCGTCATCCCCTTCCCGAAGACCCTGACTTCGCCGGCGGTGGGCTTTATCAGCCCCAGCAGCAGCCTAATCAGGGTGGTCTTCCCGGCCCCGTTGGGGCCCAGGAGGCCGTAGGTCGCCCCCTCCTCAACCTGCAGATTCATGTTGTTTACGGCGATGAGCCTATTGCCGAAGATCTTGGTGAGGTTGACAGTTTCGATGATTGGCGGCAAAATGGGACGACCCTTTGAGCCGATTTACGGATCTAAGTGAATTCTGGCACTAAAAAGGATTATGTCTCACCCCCTCTCTCAGCCTGCTGGCCCCTCTTTCCTTGGCTGCGCCCAATGGCGGGCCCTGTGCCATCGGAGTGGGGTTGGGCCGGATGAAGGCGGAAGCCCCGGGAACAGGCTTCCCTAGGCCGCTCAGGCCCCGGCGGCGGCTGGGGGGCGGAGGCGCAGCGCCCTTCCCCCGCCGAGACGAGTGCCCTCACTGCAGGGGACCACGTGGCATTGGCTTGAAAATTATATTGGGGGTAAGGGCGGGGGCAGGTTTTATGGCGCTACCCCAACGGATCCTGGATCCTCAGGCATTTCTCACGCCAGCCCATCTCCTTCTTGAACTCTGCCAGCGCCTGGTCCAAGGAGAGCGGTTTCGCCCTGAGCGCGGCAGCCGCCTTGGAGGTGCCGAGGGAGGAGTCGGGCGGGCGCTTCGCCACCCACCTGCCGTGGAAGTCCTCCATCAGCCCCGGCCTGACCAGCCCCCGGTCTAGGCAGAAGACCTCGGCGAGGCGGAGGCCGAAGCCGTGCCTGGAAACGCGGGTGGCGCCGGAGAGGTGGTATATGCCGGTGAGCCCCCTCTCGCATGCCTCCAGCAGCATGGCCGCCAGGGAAGTGTTGAGGGTGGGCGAGACGAACTGGTCGGTGCAGAGTACCACCTTCTCCTTCTCCTTCAGGGTTTCGTATGCCCAGAGGGCGAAGTTGGTCTCCCCAAAGGCGGGGTGCGTGCCGTAGACGGCGCTTGAGCGGGCGATCATGTACTCCACGCCCGACTCCGCAACGGCCTCCTCTGCCATCAGCTTGGTGTAGCCGTAGTGGTTGACCGGGAGCGGGGTGTCTTCCTCCCTGTAGGGCCCCCTGTCGCCGGGGAAGACATAGTCCGTGGAGTTGAGAACCAGCCTGGCGCCGGCCTTCTTCGCCAGGGCAGCCACGACCTGGGTGCCCCCCTCGTTGATGCTGCTCGCCAGCTTCTTCTCGACCTCGCACCTGTCGACGTCCGTCTTGGCTGCCAGGTGGAAGACCGCCTCCGGGCGGGACCGCTCGAACGCCAGGGAAAGGGACGCGGCGTCCGTGAGGTCGATGCGGATGGGCACACCCGCAGGCAGCTCCCCGGCAGTGTAGCCGGAGAAAACCTCGTGCCCACCTTTCAGGCAGAGCCTGACGAGCTCGGTGCCGACAAGGCCATTGGCGCCGGTGATGAAGATCCTCATGGTTCAGACCTGCTTAATGATTATCCTGCTCGGGCTATTTAATCGCTCGATGCCGGGAAGGGGGGCTCTGCTGCCCCTTCCCCCCTCGGGGGG
>CAYZHK010000070.1:0-7571 GCA_964477685.1 uncultured Nitrososphaerota archaeon | reverse complement strand
TCATTACCCAGGTAGAGCCTTATCAGCCCCTGTTCCGGCACACTGCAGTTGACCATCACGTACTGAATGGTCGGAATGATCGCGTAGCCCGCCATGTTGAAGCCACAGGCCCTTGCCACCAAGGAGCCAACGCCGTCAGACCCAACGAGAGCCTTGAAACCCGCCCTCTTAGTCTCGCCCCTCCGTTCATAGACCAACGCATGCGGCTTCCCCCCATCCATCAGTATCTCCTTGACTTCGCTCCTCATCTCCAGCTCGGCTCCGGCAGCTGCTGCCCTGCTGGCGAGGGCGTAGAGGAAGAGGGGCTTGTTGAGGATGTATCCCTTGTAGGAGCCGCCCGAGATCCTTATGCACCTCGTCTCGTCGGGCGGGAAGACGATAGCGCCATCGACATTGTTGGAGATGACGGATGGGATCTTTGGGATTTCGGCAGTCTCGAATGCCGAGACCGAAACCGCCTCTGCGCAGGCCTTAGTTCCAAGATCCTTCTCCTTCTCCAGGATCAGGACCGAGAAGCCCTTGGCTGCGATTTTCCTTGCGGCCAGAAGGCCCGCGGGTCCTGCGCCAACGATCACGGCATCGTAATCCATTGCAATCCCTCGGTTTCAGAGGATAAAAACCAAGAATAAAAGGATTTTCATGTGCCCTTAGCCCTTTATGGCTATCCTCAGCTTACGGCTCCTGGACTGCCTGGTTCCGGAGGGTGCCGATCTTCTCGATATAGGCCTCGACCATGTCCCTGTCGTGCAGCTGGCCAATCTTCTCGGGAGTACCGGTTGCGATGACAGATCCAGGCTCTAGGGTTGTGAAAGCCGAGACGTATTCCACGATGGCTGGGATGTCGAAGATCATCTCCTTAGTGTTGGAGTGCTGCCTCACCTCCCCATTCACCCTGAGCGCCAGCTCCAAGTTCATGGGGTCGCCGATCTCGTCAGGGGTAACTATGAAGGGACCCATGGGGGCAAAGCTGTCAAAGCCCTTCGACCTCAGCCACGGTCTCGCCAGCGAAAAGTCCTTCTGCTGAATGTCCCTGGCTGTGATATCGTTGAGGATGGTGTAGCCGAAGACACTCCCGTAGGCCTTACCGCGCGGGATGGACCTCCCGCCCTTCCC
Organism: uncultured Nitrososphaerota archaeon; assembly: GCA_964477685.1. GTDB lineage: Archaea > Thermoproteota > Methanomethylicia > Methanomethylicales > Methanomethylicaceae > JACTUC01. The sequence continues at coordinate 6,458 of CAYZHK010000070.1, read as the reverse complement.
CATCACGATGGTGAGCTCCACTTCAAAATCCACCCTTGTCGCAACTTTGGGGAGCACTATTTTATCATCCGGACCCGCAACGGCCTTGGAAGGCTTCATGAAGATGATGGGGACCTCAGGAATGGGCCTTTTGAGCTCGGGGGCATGGGATCTATAGTTGAAGCCGAGGCAGAAGACGGCCGGTGGGCGCGGCAGCGGTGCCTTCGCCCTTACCGCCTCAAGGGGAAACGCATCTCCCCCCTTGGCCATGTCGCTGAGGCTTTTGGCCGAGATGGATTGCAGCTCTTCGCCCATCAGCCGGAGGATATTCTGGTCGGCCTTCTCGATGAAGGGGAGGAGGTCTCGGGAATCCGAGAGGCCCAAGCTCCTGAGGGAGAGGAGCGAGCCGAGTTTGATTACGGTTGCGTTCTTCACGATGCCGGGAAAAGTGTTCCCCGCAGACTCGAAGGTCATGAATCGCATTGCGTTCACCATGATAGGGGAATCATAGGCAGCGAGGTTGCTTTAAGCTTTTCTTGATGACCTTTTTCGAGGAGAGGAAATTTTTTCAAACCCTTTTCTGCCCCCGACTGCGATAGTACTCCATGTAGCCATCAAGGTTCTTCGCGAGAAACTCCTCCAAGGCCTTCCTCGAGAGGGCGTCTGCGGCATCGTTGAGGTCTCTCGGCACCCATTTGTAGGTCACCGACCTGAAGCCCTTCGCGAGCTCCACTACCCGGCTATGGAGGGGCATGAGCCTCGGAGCCCGTACCGAATAGAGCCCCTGCAGCTGCCTTATAGCCAACTGGCTGTCGCCCCTGACCTCGAGCTTCCCGCAGAGCCCTGCTGCCAGAAGGGACTCCATCCCCTTGACTATCCCCGTATACTCGGCAATGTTGTTAGAAACATTGTCCCCCAGCATCCCTGCGCCCACCAGGCCATAGCCCACCGCCATCTGCTTCCGCCGGTCATAGGCAACAAAGCCATAGGTCGCAACCCCTCCAGGGTTGATGGGTTCGCAGAGCCCGTCAAAGTAGAGTATCATGGCGGCAACAATCCTCTATGATAAGGATGGTCCTGAGGGATAATTATATTTTGACCTCCAAACAGTGCAGGACTCGATATTGCAAGGCGGGGCCCCTGAGGGGGTTTGGGGGGTAAAATGGTCCTTGTGCGAACCCAACTAATTAATTAATTCTGGCTACGCTATAGGAAGTGTCCACAACGACAAACCTTTGATCCGTTGGTGAGAAGCTTGGTTGATGTTTTTTCTCTCGCGCTCCTGTCTGTCGAAATAATCCTGCTGCTGCTGACACTCTTGCTTTTAATGTACAGCCATCGAGAGCGCAATCAAAGGAAGATCCTTTTCAACCTGCTGATTGACACGGTCAAAGTCCTAACGCGGGAGGAATATTTCAATATAGTTGTGGAAGAACTGGACAATGCGAAGAGGAGCGTCTGGGGGGGCTCCTTTTGATCCTCTGGAGCGCTATTGGACAGCGGACTCCCTCCCAGCCTCTGAAAACACTCCAGCGAAAAAGCCGCCCCGCTGAGACATACACTCCCCAAGTTGGTAATCAGCAATCCTGCAGAAAAGTCTTTGTTTTTCAAGATCCTCTTTGGTTTTTTTAATGGCTTGTCATACCAATCAACCCGCCCTTGGAGATTGGGTCCTAGGGAGATCCCGAAGGGGACAGGGGGGAATAGTTGTGGCCACCGCCGATATGGCGATTCATGGCTATGGCAATTGGAAAAATTGAAGCGGACTTCATGGTTATTGAGCATGATCGGTTTTGGTGATGGATCAGAGGCTATAGCCCCGTAAGGATTACCAGACCACTGTAGCCGAACCATAGGGCGAAGACCAGCAGCAGGGCAACTGAAACATAGATCACAACCGCATAGACATGGGGGACTTTGCCGGAGGCCCATCCTATGACCAGCGGGAAGGTAATAATCCAGAGGACAATCCCAGCGAAGAATCCGGCGATTATCACCGGTCCGATACTCACGATGAGGGAAAGCCCAACGCTCAGCCACCAGGCTATCTGGAGCGGGTTCGTCAGTCCTATGGTCAGACCCATCACATAGGGCAGGTGCATTTTTCTGCTGGATGACACCCCGCCAACGCCCCTTCCCCTGGAGCCGTAGGTCAGATAGGCCAGGTATGCCAGTATGGCAGCGCTGATGAGGTAGAGGGAGCCCCTTAGGGGGCCTTCTATGGAGACGAGGCTGCCAAGGGTATAGGAGACCACCAGGAAGATGGTGTCGGCGGTCATTGCCCCTAGCCCCACAATAAAGCCCCTGAGGGCCCTACCCTGGGCGGACTCCGCAGCCATTAGCGCATTGATGGGTCCCGGAGGCATTGCGAGAGAAAGCCCCAGGGCGCTGCCGGCGATAAATACCTGAATCAGTTCCAACATGGGCCTGCCCACCGTATCACCTGGAGTAATAGGCCACAGCATCATGGCTGTGGATGGATTCCAGGCTCCGTGCCTCGATATGGGTTGACTGGGGGAAGAGGCTCAGGCATTCCCTCACAAGATCTTCCACGAACCTGGGCCTTGACTGGGCCTGGACGATCTTTGTTACCTCCTGGTGCCTTTTGAGGTGCTCTGAGAGGGTCGATGAGAAGCATGAGTCCAACTGGGCTGCAACCTGCACGAAGTCGAGGGGAGAGTCGGATCTGAGGTTGATGGATAAGGATGAGCGCTGCATATGCCCTATGCCGCATTCCTCACGGCTGCAGGGGCATGCGGTTGTGCCGAATTTCCTGAAGGTGTAGTCTATGGGGCCCGAGGCGTTGAGGGTCAGGGCGATGTCCATGAACTGGTCCTCCACGGGGTATTGGAACTCTGCCCTGATCCGGCAGCCTTCCTGGGTAGCATCGACTTCGCGGCACATGTTGCGGAGGGCATCCTCCAGCAGGCCCCCATGGCTGTTCCGGGGGACAGCCCCCACAAGGCGGCTCATATGAACCCCCCGCTTGACCGTCGGGACTGTGACTGTCAGGACAACGGGGAGGGAGATTGTGCCGCTCTTGTACATGATGCGCAGGTTTGATATTCCTGCCTCAACGGCCTGACCTCCCGGCTGATCCTGAACCTCAATGCGCCTTTCCATGATATCACAACCATGCCTTCACATTCTGGGACATGCTGTCCATCAGGAATGCCTCTCCATCACGACCGATGACCCCTTTCTCAGCCCTTCGGTGATTGTCAGCCTCATCCAAGAGATATTCTTGGGGAGCTTGCTCATTATCGACTCTGCCAGCCTCCACGCAACATTCTCCACGGTCCCCTCCCCGTCCAATAGGAAGACATGCTCTGGAGGGAGCCTGAAGAGGAACTCCTTGTACTTCACCAGAAGGGCATCGCCCTCCCTGGTGCAGTGCGCTCTGCTGGCCACAAGCTTGTGGTCCACCTCTGAGAGGACCTCGTTGAGCAGGGTCCTCGCGTCCGTAAAATCCATCACCATGCCGGATTTGTCCGCTTTCCCCTTCAGCTCCAGCTCAACCGCTGAGGTGTGGCCGTGGAGGGGGAAGCACTTCTCGCTGCATGGAAGGAAGTGCGCATAGTCGAAGCTCCCCTCTATGAAGATGGAGAGGCCGCCTGAGGCTGGTCTATGGTTTCCCACCCGGATCACTTCAACTACCAATTGATCGCCGATTTTAAAAAGGTTATATCATTGGATGGCGATATTTGGCGTGAACACAATGGAAGATACCGAAGACGGTCTCCTGGCAATGGGCAGAGTATGCCTCCAGAGGGGGAGAAATGATGAGGCCTTTGAGAAGTTCGATCAGGCCTTGGCCATCAACCCGCAGAGCGCCATAGCCTGGGCTGGCAAGGGGATAGCCCTAGTGAACATGAAGAGGCATGAGGAGGCCCTGAACTGCTTCGACAGGGCCATCCTCACCGACCCTAAGGTTGCCTTCGCCTGGGAGGGAAAGGGCATGGCGCTCATGGGGCTGGGGCGCTACAGGGACGCCGTCCCCTTCTTTGACATGGCCCTGAACATCAGCCCCGACTTCTGGAGGGCGAAGGAGAACAGGGCCAGGGCACTCAAAAGGGCAGAGAGCGACAAGGGCGATGGCTAGAAGCCGCCCTCAGCCGAACGGGATACCAAACTCTCCCCGCATCGCTATCTCCCCGAGCCTCTTCCTTTCGCGAGTGGCATGCGGGCGGAGTTTTTCCTTCGGATAGCCTAGGGCCAAAAGCGCCACGACATTATAGTCTTCGGGTATCTTGAGGAGTTCCTTGACCTTCGGCCCATCGAAGCTCCCTATCCAGCATGAGCCAAGGCCTTCGGCTGTGGCAGCAATAACCATATTTTCCATGGCGATGGTGACATCGACAACGTGCCATTTGGGCGAGGTTTTGGTATTGCCGCATCCCACCAGGACCAATGGCGACTCGGCCAGGAAACTGGCGAAATGACCCGTGCTGGCTATGGCCTCGCGGACAGACTGCTCCCTCACCACTATGAAGCACCAAGGCTGGCGGTTCCTGGCTGAGAGGGCCAGCCTTCCAGCCTCCAGAACCCTCCTAAGAGCGGCCTCCGGTACCTTGGCCTGGCTGTAGGATCGCACCGAGTGGCGGGCCCTTATTGCCTCAGCAGCATTCATTCCTTCTACCTTCAATGCCGTATTCTTTCCATCGCATTTAAAATTACCTTTACCGGTCTTCGACGGCAACGGAGGTGTCAAGCTCCTCAGCCTCCTCCGGCGTGGGTTCCCTCACCAGCACCAAGACTGCAACGACGATAAGGCCCAGGATGCCGCTCACTATGAAGGGCGAGCTGTGGGAGACGCTGTCGTAGAGTGAAAAGCTCACGATAGGACCAAGGACTGAGCCGATGCCGAAGAAGGTGTCGAAAACCCCGGTCAAAGCACCCCTGATCCTCCGAGGGAGGAGGTCCTGCTGGAGCGCCGTATATGCAGGGCTTGAGAAGGCGTAGGCAGCCGAGCGGGCCAGCATGACGGAGCCGATGCCCCATATGTTCCCTGAGAATGGCATCACCATGGTCAACGCCTGTGCAGCTGTGTTGGAAAATCCTATCAGCTTCTTCTTGCTGAATTGGTCCGCAAGCCTGCCTGCATAGAGCATGATGACGATCGATATGAAGCCCGAACCCGAGAAAATCAATCCCATGGCATCCACAACCGCTTCCTGGGGAAGGTTGTACTCGAACTCGACAAACCATACCAGGAGGGGCTCGATGAACGACGTTGCGAAGCCATATACGATAACTATGAAGAAGACCACGTAGAGTGTCCTCCTGAACTTCTTGTCGATCCCGCCCAAGGACAGCTTCATGAATGGCTTCTTCTCGGCGATGGGCTTAGCAGGCACCTTCACCAGGAAATACACCAGCAGGCACGAAACTAGCGAAAGCGCAGATGCCAGGAAGAACGGAATGCGGTAGCTCTCTGCCACAGGCACCCCCCATAGGTTGCGCACAGTCCAGAGTATTCCAGACCCGAAAGCGGGGCCAATCATCCACCCTGCCATGGATATGGAGTTGTAGAACCCCATGGCGGACCCCCTCTTGCCGGGGGGCGAGAGATCGGCAACGAGGGCGGTTGCCGGCGTCCACACCATTGCTGAGGCGACCCCCTGGAGGCCCCTGAAGATCAGCAGCTGGTAGTAGTCGGAAGCCATGCCGAAGAGAACGGAGAGGAGGCTGTAGATGATCAGGCCCACCAATATGGTGGCCTTTCTACCGACCCGGTCGGAGAGGGAGCCCATCGGCGTGGCAAGAAAAGTGCGCGTGATGAGGAAGGCAGAGGCGAGGAAGCCGATCTCAAGGCCTGTTGTCGCCCCCAGCTCCTGGGCGTAGAGAGGCAGAAAGGGCATTATAATCCCGAATCCCAGCACCACAATGCAGGCTGAGAAGGAGAGGGCCAGGACCGGGCGTATCAAAATATCCGACTCCCTATCGTCGCATGAAGATCAATACCCCAGCCACTATCACGCAGCCCAGAAGGATCAGGGAGACCGGGAGCATATAGGCAGAGAGGAAGCTGAAGTAGGATGAAAAAAGGACAGAGATGCCGTAGAGCATCAGGGCCACTCCGATGACTGCCAGCGCTATCGTGAAGCCTCCGGGGTTGCCGGTTGGGCCCCCTGTTGCAGATGCCGGAGACGGGGCTTCCCCAGGGGGCACAGCTTGGACGTCAACATAGTTCGGGGCCAGCGGAATGATGATTCAGGCAATAATGTAGAAGAAGATACCTGCCCCCCAGGCCAGGCAGAATAGGACCCAGGCCAGGCGGATCAGCACAGGGTCAATCCCGAAGTATTCGCCGATTCCTCCGCAGACGCCGCCCAGGATTCTCTGCTTTCGGGAGCGGTAGAGCCGCTTTCCTGAATAGGACATGGGAATCACCATTTTCCGCTAAGCTGATATTGTATAAAATTATTGTGGCTGGGAGGAGAGCCCGAATATTGTGGGCAGAACACCCTGTCCATTGA
>CAYZHK010000069.1:0-7665 GCA_964477685.1 uncultured Nitrososphaerota archaeon | reverse complement strand
CGAGGCGCCTCTTTGAGCTGTCGGGGATGAACTCGGTGAGGCCCATCACTATGGAGATGAGCACCGCCATTATCGGCCCAATCGTGTAGGGCGATATGGCGGCGCCCAGGCCGTTGTTGGGCGAGACGGCCAAGGTAAACATGGTGATGGAGGTGACGATGGTCATGGAGACGGCCACCCTCTTGTTCCACTTGCCGATCAGGGCGAGGACTATAACATAGAGGGCGAAGAGGTTCAGCGGGTATAGGTAGGCACCCCATGAAAGGGCCATCCCCCCGAGGCCCAGCCCCGATATGATGGCGTAGGGGACCGTGTTCTTCTTGAAGGATAGGATGAAGAAGAGGACGGCAATGAACATGCAGAGGAGGCCCACAGACTCCGTATCGAAGAAACCCAGCGCGGTCCTCTGGATGGAGGTGGGGTCTATGGCGAATACGAAGGAGGTCAGGAGGCCGACGCCGCGGTTTACCAGGGATTTCCCGATGAGGAAGACGAGGACGACCATGAGGGCTCCCGAGAAGACCGGCCAGAAGGCGGCCACATCCAGCGTCGAGATGTTGAGGCCGATGAACTGCAGGAACATGTAGATGGCTGCGCCGGTGAACGGTACGCCCAAGGGCATCTGGGAGGGGACGTTCACGCCCCAGGGAGCCCACCTGGTTGGGTCGAACCAGGTGAACCAGGCCGCGAAGCCGTTCTGCACGATGTACTCCATTTCCTTGAACTGCATGTAGGGGTCGAACTCGTCGAGGTAGATGCCCCACTGAATGGGTAGGAGGCGCAGGGCCACCGCCATGATGACGATGGCCGCAAGGACCGAGTAGACGAAGATGTCGACCCTTGTGATCTTGACATTGCCGAGCCTTTCCCTAAGGGAAAACTGCATTGGGGCATCTCCTTTAAGGAAGACACCTATCCAAAGGGAGGAATTTAAATCATGTGGTGGGGGGAGAATGGTTAATATTCAAGGTCGGGCTAATTGCCCTTTGCTCGAGGATATGCAGGATGTCACCCGTGGGCGAGATCCCCAAGGACTATGGCAGCAGGGCGGTCGAGGAGGAGGCCTTCAGGCAATGGGGAGAAGGCTGCATCCCACAGAAGCTGAGGGATAGGAAGACCGGGAAGAAGTTCTACTTCCTCGACGGGCCGCCGTACGTCACCAACCCCATCCATGTCGGGACAGCCTGGAACAAGACCCTGAAGGACGCCTACATCCGGTACCTTAGGATGAATGGCTTCTGCGTCAGGGACCAGCCGGGTTTCGACATGCACGGCCTGCCCATAGAGGTGATGGTCGAGAAGAGGATGGGGATCAGGTCCAAGAAGGAGATCGAGACCCTGGGGATAGACAGGTTCATAGGCAGCTGCAGGCAGTTTGCGCTGGACAACCTGAAGGTTGCCACGGACCAGTTCAAGAACCTCGGCGTCTGGATGGACTGGGACTACCCCTACAAGACCCTTGAGAACAGCTACATCGAGTCGGTGTGGTGGCTGATAAGGAGGGCCGAGGAGCGGAAGCTCCTGGGCAGGGGGAAGAAGATTGTCCACTGGTGCCCGCGCTGCGAGACGGTCCTGGCCGGCTATGAGGCCACGGACGAGTACAGGGACGTGGAGGAGGACTCCATCTATGTGAAGTTCCTGCTGGAAGGGAGGGAGCACGACTACATCATGATCTGGACCACGACGCCCTGGACCCTTCCGGCGAATGTGGCAGTGATGGTCCACCCCGACTTCATGTACGCCAAGGTGAGGGCCGGCAGCGAGACGTTCATTGTGGCCGAGGCGCGCGTCGGGGAGGTCTTCAGGGAGCTTGGCGTCCCCTGCGAGGTCATTGAGACCATGCCCGGCTCTGACCTGAAGGGGCTCAGGTATGTTGCCCCCCTCCTGGAGGAGGTCCCCAAGCAGTCCGAGCTTGCGCCGGCCCACCTAGTGGTGCTGAGCGAGAAGTACGTGACCCTGGAGGAGGGGACAGGCTGCGTCCACTGCGCGCCGGGGCATGGAGAGGAGGACCACGACGTGGGCGAGGAAAACGGCCTGCCGGACTTCTGCCCCGTGGACGAGGGGGGGAGGTTCAGCGCCGACGGCGGCAAGTACCAGGGGTTGGGGGTGAGGGAGGCCAACCCGATCATAATGGACGACCTGAAGGCAAAGGGTCTCCTGTTCAGGGTTGAACGGACGAAGCACAGGTATCCCCACTGCTGGAGGTGCAAGACGCCCCTCATCCTGAGGGTAGCCTCCCAGTGGTTCATCGAGGTGACGGCCCTGAAGGAGAACCTTCTGGAGGAGAACGAGAAGGTGACCTGGGTCCCGGACTGGGCCGGCAAATCGCGCTTCGGCAACTGGATAAAGAACGCCAGGGACTGGGTAATATCCCGGCAGCGCTACTGGGGCATACCGCTGCCCATATGGATCTGCGCCAAGTGCGGGAGGTACGAGGTCTTCGGCTCGGTGGCGGATCTGGCCAAGAGGTACGGGCAGCCGCTGGAGGGGCTGGAGCTGCACAGGCCCTGGGTGGACCAGATTAAGTTCTCCTGCCCCTGCGGCGGGACCATGGCAAGGATAAGCGATGTGGCGGACGTGTGGATGGATTCCGGGTCCGCCTCCTTCGCGACGCTCCATTACCCGGCCGAGACGGCAGCCTTCGACAGGTGGTGGCCGGTGGATATGATCCTGGAGGGCCATGACCAGACCAGGGGATGGTTCTATACGCTAATGGTCTGCGGTGTGACGGCCTTCGGCGAGACTCCCTACCGGAGGGTCCTCATGCACGGCTTCACCATAGACCAGGAAGGCCGGGCGATGCACAAGTCGCTGGGCAATGTGGTCTTCCCAGAGGAGGTCATTGCGAAGTACGGCAGGGACACCCTGAGGTGGTACGAGCTCGGGTGCACAACCTGGGAGGACCTAAGGTTCTCCTGGAAGGCCGTCGAGGAGACCTCGCGCTTCATCAATATACTCTGGAGCACCTACTACTTCGCCAGCCTCTACATGGGGCTGGACAGGTTCTCGCCCGATAAGCACACCCTGGCATCCGTCGAGGGGCACCTGAAGGCCGAGGACAGGTGGATACTCTCCAGATACGAGAGGCTCGTGAAGGGCGTCTCCGACTCCATGGACAGCCTCAAGGTCTTCGAGGCCGTGAGGTCCATGGAGGACTTCATGAAGGAGGAGCTGAGCAGGGGGTACATCAGGCTCATCAGGAAGAGGACCTGGTCGGAGGAGGAGGATCCGGACAAGATGGCAGTCTACGCGGTGCTCCACCATGTGCTCCTGGGCTACCTGAGGATGGCCGCGCCGGTGATGCCCTTCGCCACCGAGATAATTTACCAGAGGATGTTCAGGACCTCGAAGGAGATGCCCGAGAGCGTCCACATGCTCCTGTGGCCCCCCCACGACGGGGGCCGGCTGGACGATCTCCTGGAGGGGGAGATGGCCACAGTGAAGGAGATCATAGAGGCATCCTACAGCGCCCGCCAGTCCGCCCGCATAAAGATCAGGCAGCCGCTGACGAGGCTGAGGGTCGTCTCCGATTCCGCAGATGCCGTGAGGGCCGTTCAGGACCTGCGGCAGATAATACTCGACCAGGCCAACGTGAAGGCGGTTGAGGCCATATCCTCGAAGGAGGAGGAGGGGATGAAGGGGGTTGAGCTCGTCCCCTGCCGCTCGGTGCTGGGACCCCTCTTCAGGGGGCGGAGCGGCAAGGTGGCCGATGCGATAGCCAGGCTGGACGGGAGGAAGGTCGTGGAAGACCTGGGGAGGAGGGCCCCCGTGGTGCTGGACGTGGACGGCGAGGCTGTCGAGCTGAAGGGGGAGTACTTCCAGGTGAAGGAGAAGCTCCCAGAGAACTTCAAGGGCGTGAAGGTCACATGCGGCACTGTCTACATCGACACGACGAAGAGCCGGGAGCTCGCCGCCGAGGGCCTTATGAGGGACCTCGTGAGGAGGGTCCAAGAGATGAGGAAGAGGGCCAACCTTAGGGTGGATGCCTACATCCGGGTTGCCATAGCATCCCCCAGCGAGGAGAACAGGGCACTGATCCGGTCCAAGTCCAAGGAGATGGCTGCCGAGGTCAGGGCCATGGAGCTGACCGTGGCCGAATCCCTGGGGGGCGCGATGGGCCTCACCGAGGAATGGGAGATAGAAGAGGAAAGGTTCACGATAGGCATAGAAGAGATCAAGGCGTAATGTGAATTGGTGGGAGCCCGTGAGGAGGGTCGGCTTCATTGTTAACCCCATCGCCGGTATGGGAGGCAGGGTTGGCCTCAAGGGCACAGACAGCAGGGCAGTCCTGAGGAGGGCCAGGGAGCGGGGCGCAGAGCCGGTCGCCCCCCGGCGGGCGTCCGAGTTCATAGCCGCCCTGGGATCACTGGCCAGCGCCATCGAGTTTGTGACCTGCCCCGGCACCATGGGGGAGGACGTCCTCAGGGGCCACGGCCTGGCGCCAGCAGTGGTCCCGGGGAGGCGCAGGGGGCAGACCACGGCCGAGGACACCAGGAGTGCCGCCGCCGCGATGGCCAAAATGGGGCTGGACCTGATACTTTTCTGCGGGGGGGACGGAACCGCCAGGGACGTGATGGATGCCGTGGGCCAGAGCGTGGCGGTCCTTGGCATACCGGCCGGGGTTAAGATGCAAGGCGGGGTCTTCGCGACCACCATCAGGGAGGCGGCCAGCGTGACCGTCAGGTACCTCTGGGGAGAGCTGCCCCTGCGGGAGGGGGAGGTGGCCGATGTGGACGAGGAGGCCTACAGGAAAGGGAGGCTCTCCACGCGCCTCTACGGTTACCTGCTCGTCCCCTACGAGCCCAGGGCGGTGCAGGGGATGAAGGCACCCGCCGCCCTCACCGATGACGTCCTGGAGAACAGGGATGCCATCGCCAGGTACGTTGTCGAAGGCATGGAGGGGGACGTTGGGTACATACTGGGGCCCGGGAGCACGGTAAAGGCCATAGGCGAGAGGCTCGGACTCCCGATGACTTTGCTGGGGGTGGACCTGGTGAAGGACGGCAGGGTGGTGGCGGGGGACGCAGGCGAGGCGGATATCCTGAGGGAAATGGGATCGGGCAGCTGGAAGGTCGTCGTCTCACCCATAGGGAGGCAGGGCTTCCTCTTCGGCCGCGGGAACCAGCAGCTGAGCCCGCAGGTGTTGAGGGGGGCGGGGAAAGACGGCATCCTGGTCGTCGCCACAAGGGACAAGATGGATGGGATCGACCGGCTCAGGATGGACACGGGCGACAGTGAGGTGGACGGCCTCTTCCAAGGGGTCGTGAAGGTCCTAGTGGATTACGGCGTCTTTGTGGCTGTGCGAGTGGAGTGACGGCCTGCCCGGCACCTACTTGGTGAGGCGCTTCAGGTATTCGGCGTATTCCTCGGCGGCCAGGAGGCCCTCGCCGGGAACCCTTGCGTCGATCTTGGCGAGCCAGCCCTTTCCGTATGGGTCCTTGTTGACCAGCTCGGGGGCGTTGCCCAGCTCCTCGTTGACTGAGGCTATGACGCCGTCCAGAGGGGCGTAGGCCTCAGCCACGGCCTTGATGGACTCCAGGGTGCACATTGTCAAGCCCCTCTTCACGGCTGCGCCAACCTTCGGCAGCTCCACGTATACCACGTCGTGGAGGCTCCTCTGGGCATAGTCAGAGATTCCGACCCTGAGGGGGGAGGCCGAGGGATCAACCCATTCGTGGGTTTTGGTGTAGAGCAGCCCTCGCTTCACGATGTTCTTGCCGTCGTCAATGGTTCCGGCCATAGCAAATCACTTGGAAGTGTGCATCTGGTTGGATTTAACCCTTTAGAGGGGGTCACGGGTTCTTCTGGAAGATCCTGAAGATGCCCTTCCTCTCATCGCTGTTGCAGACGGATATGGAGAGGCGGCTCGGGTCGAAGGAGAGGGCGCAGGAGCATTTCGGGCACTTGAGGTCATACTTGTCGATTATGTCCCTCGGGGAGACCAGCTCGGGGTTCTCGTAGAGGATCGACTTACATTGGTGACACATAATTCTTACCGGCAATCATCTCACCCACATCTCTCTCCGCGAATATTTCGCCGAGAAGGTTCAGCCCCTTCTTCGCGAGGGATTCGCTCCATATCTCGGTCGCAAGTATTAGATAGCACTCGGCATCTTTTAAAGGATTCTCGCCGGCGAGGCCCTGGGACCTGTTCATGAGCCCCTCTATGAACGCGGAGGACTGGCGGGCATCCCCTAGGAGGCAGAGGACTGTTCCCCTCGCCCTCAGCTCGTCCTCAGACCTCTTCAGGTCGAAGCCTATGCTTATGCGCCGCCCCCAGCTGCCCATGGCGAAGAGGGCGAGACCCACTCCCATCAGCGGAGCCACAAGGTCGGGATAGCCGGGGTATCCCAGGAGGACCACCACGGCGTGGGCGAGGCCGGTGCCCCCGGTCAGGATTATGCCAACCAGCCCGATGGCCCCCTTCATCAGGTTCGGGTCGGCCCAGAGGCGGTCGACGAAGGCCACGTCGTAGAAGAGCGACAGCGTGACCAGCAGTATCCTCGAATGGAGGGCCCTCAGCGAGAACACAGGATTTATTATCGGTCCAATGATAATAAGCTTTGAGTCCCGATGCCCCACCAGCTCATAATCTGCGAGAAGCCGAGCGCCGCAGAGAAGATCGCCCTGGCGCTCGGGGGCGGGAGGGCCCGGAGGAGGATTGTGAACGGCGTTCCAGCCTGGTGGCTGGAGAGGAAAGGGCGGCAGGTCGTCGTGGCGTCGGCGGTGGGGCACCTCTATACCGTTGACCAGGACGTCCAGGGGAGGGGGTTCCCGGTCTTCAGCACGGAATGGTATCCCATACCCGAGGTGGAGAAGAAGAGGGGCAGGGACCTGGCATGGATAGGGGCCATCTCAAGCCTTGCGAAGGATGCCGATTCCTTCGTGAGCGCCTGCGACTATGACACGGAGGGGAGCCTGATAGCCTACATGCTCCTTAGGCACGCCTGCGGCGGCGCCGATTCGCGTGCCATGCGCATGAAGTTCTCGACGCTGACCAGGGGGGAGCTTGAGGCCGCCTATGAGGGGATGATGCCGAGGCTGGACTTCGAGGTGGCCGAGGCCGGAAGGACAAGGCACGAGCTGGACTGGATTTTCGGGATAAACATATCGAGGGCGCTGACTGACTCCCTCAGCAGCAGCGGGGGGCTCTTTGAGGTCCTGAGCGCTGGGAGGGTCCAGTCGCCGACACTCAACCTCCTCTACAGGAGGGAGCTGGCGATAAAGCTCCACATCCCAGATCCCTTCTGGACCATAGCTGCGGAGGTGGAGGTGGATGGAAAGAAGTACCCCGTCTGCTACGGGAAGGGGGCGTTCGAGAAGAGGGCCGGTGCGGAGGGCGTGGCCGGCAGATGCAGCGGCGCGACTGGGTGGGTCGCCGACGCCCAATCCAGGGAGCTGGCCATACCGCCGCCATGCCCCTTCGACCTCGGAACCCTCCAGAGGGAGGCCTACAGGCACTTCGGGCTCGGTCCCTCCCGGACCCAGAAGGCAGCGGAGGCCCTCTACCTGGACGCCCTCATATCGTACCCCAGGACCTCGAGCCAGAAGCTCCCGGCCAGCCTTGGCCTTGAAGGGATACTCCGCCGTCTTGGGGAGAACCCCGCGTACTCGGAGGCGGTCGGGGGGATATTGGCGGCCGGGAGGGCGCCCAGGCCCCGGGAG
>CAYZHK010000068.1:0-7798 GCA_964477685.1 uncultured Nitrososphaerota archaeon | reverse complement strand
CGCCAGGCCTCAGAAGAGATCACGGATCGAGTGAAAGAGCACCTGCAACTGAAGATGATATCCAGCGGCGCCTATCCACCCGCACCTCTCAAGGGTAGTTTTACCCGCGCACCCCCTGCTCCTCAGCGGCTGAGAAAGCTGCCTCCGCTTCCGCTAAGGCATTCCTCATGTACTCCAGGGCCAACTGGGCATGTTTGTCAATGTAGTCAATCCCCGCCGGTTCGTGATCCTCAGTGAGAGCCGGATGGCAGAACTCATAGCAGAGGTAACCCTCGTAGCCGATCTCACATAGGGTTTTCAGAAAGACCAGGTAGTTGACCGTCTCCCGGTAGCGGCTGGGCAGCAATCTGACCTGGCCATCATCTCCCCTCTCGAGCTCCCCGCTGAAGTGCGAATGGGCCTGGAGGTCTCCCGTGTCTAACACTGCCTGTCTCACCCACTCGTCGTCCTGGCGAACCTCGCAGGGCACATCCAGGCACATCCTGAAGTTAGGGGAATCCACCTCCCGCACGAAGGCCAGGGCGTCCTTGTAGTCCTGGATGAGGGGAGGATGATTCTGTAAGGCCAGGATCACCCCATCATCCTCGGCATACTTCGCCGCCTCCTTGAAGCACTCCCGGGCGAAATGCCACTTCTCCAGCCAGGTGGCGCTGGGATACCTCAGCTCGAAGTCATTTGGACGACCCAGCGTCATATCGTAGGTCGCCACCCCATTCCTCATGGTGACCCCTGGCCAGGCGGCGAAGAGCCGCAGCACCGGCGCTCCCAGGTCCTTGCACAGGCGGATCAGCTCCCGGACCATGAGGAGCTGGCATTCCCGATCCTCCGTGACGGGGCTGGTGAAATTGTTGTTGGCCGATATGGCGGCAATCTCTATGCCCTCCTTGGCGGCCAGCCCCCTGATCTCCCCCCTGGCCCTCTCATCCAGGTCCATGGGATTGGCCTGGGGCCGCTTGCCATCGAACTCCACCCCCTCGTAACCCAGCTCCCTGGCCTTGGTGATGAGCTTGCTGCAGGTCAGGCCGGGGCCCTTGTACCAGATGCCCAGATAGGTGATGCCATACAGTCCGACTTTCATCTTGTTCCTCCTCTCTCCAAACTTATCCTCTACTCAGGATTCCATCCAAGAACCCCTTGCTCTCCGGCGCTGTCCTCAGATCATCCAGGGAGGGCCATAATTCTAGCCAGCAAGCCCCATTGAACTTACCCCTTGATGCCCGTCAGGACAATGCCTTGGATGAAACGCTGCTGGGCCAGAAAGAACAGAGCCAGCACAGGTATAATGGAGATCACCGTCATGGCCATCGTGTGCGAGACTTGAATTTCCGTTCGGGTCTGCATGGACTGTAGCCCTAGGGACACGGTGAAGAGCTTGGGGCTGTTCAGGTAGATGAGAGGGCCGAAGAAGTCGTTCCATTGGTAGGTGTACTCGAATATAGCCACGACAGCAAGCGCCGGTTTGGCCAGGGGCAATATGATCCGCCAGAAAATGCCCAGGATCCCACAGCCATCTATCTTTGCCGCATCATCCAGTTCGGGGTGAATGGTCATGAAGAACTGCCGGAGCAAGAAGATGTTAAAGGCGCTGCCGAACCAAAAAGGAATGATGAGTGGTTTAAGAGTGTTGACCCATTTCAGCCTAGCGAAGAGCACATACTGAGGAATGAGGGTGACGTGCATAGGAAGCATCATGGTGCTCAGCACCAATAGAAACATAATCGCTCGCCCTCGAAACCTCAAGCGGGCAAAAGCATAAGCCACGATGGAGCTGGAGACAAGGGTCGCTATCACACCGTTCGCCACAAGGATGCACGTGTTCTTGTAATAGGTAAGCCAGGGCAGATAGGACCATGGCTTCACGAAGTTGCTCCAGATGAATTTCTCCGGTATCCACACCGGCGGCATGACAAATATCTGATAACTGGGTTTGACAGAGGTAGACAGCATCCATGCAAAAGGGATGGAGAAGAAGATAGCCCCAGCCGCTACGATGAGATACAGAAGCACCCTAGCTACACCACGCTCCAGCAACAGCAGGAGTTGCGTAATCCCTAACTCTTGCCGTGGCAGATCGGCAGCCCTGTTTCTCCCTAGGAGATCTCTGACATTCATTTCCTCAGTTCCCCTTCGTAGTAGACCCAGAATTGAGAGCTCTTGATCACCATCAGGGTCAGGACAAGTATGATGAAGAAGAGTACCCAGGCAATAGCTGAGGCGTAGCCGAAGCGGAACTGCTGGAAGCCCTTGCGATAGAGATAGAGCACCATGGTCAACGTGGCATTGTTCGGCCCGCCGGCAGTCATGATGTAAGATTGGGTGAAGATCTGAAAGGACCCGATGAAATTCATGATTAAATTGAAAAAGATGGTAGGAGTCATCATGGGGATGGTGATGTGCAGGAAGCACCGGAAGGCATTCGCCCCGTCTATTCTCGCCGCTTCGTACAATGGGGTGGGGATCCCCTGTAGGCCGGCCAGATAGAGAAGCATGTTACCTCCCACGCCCCACAGACTCATGATGACAAAGGCGGGGAGAGCCCAGGTCTCGGACCAGGTCCATCGCGGCCCACGGATACCTATGATGCTGAAGCCAGCGTTGATGAGGCCAAAATCAGGGTTGAACATCCAAGACCAGAGAATAGCCACGGCCACCCCTGAGACCACAGAAGGCATGTAGTACATGGTCCTGAATACCCCCTGAGCCCGGATTCTCTGGTTCAGCATGAGGGCGACCAACAGAGCCAGGGCCGTGTTCAAGGGAACAGCGCCGATGGAGTATAGGGTGGTAACCTTCAACGACTGTAAGAGCAGGGGGTCATCGAAGAACAAAGTCCGGAAGTTCTCTATCCCTATGAATCGGGAGCCCGTCAGCATGTCCGACTCAAAAAAGCTGAGTCCGAAAGAGTAGACCATGGCTCCGGCCACGAAGACTAAGAAGCCTATGAGCCAGGGAGATAGGCAGAAATAAGCGAGGATCTCCTCCCTTGCCCTCTGCGAGAGTTTGAACCCCCCTAGTCGTCGCACCACCCTTGCTGGAGCAGCAACTGCTTGATCCATGTCGACTCTCATTCGCTTGGTCCTTCTAAACTACAAAAGAGGCTTCCAAATAGCATAACATAGGGGGTGACTACCCAAACTGCATTAGCGGAAACCATGGCCAGCCACTGGCACCCCAAGCCAGGCCTAACCTACTTTCTGTGCCGCCTCGACCTTGGCACAGGCATCGGCCAGGACCGAGACCGGTGTGCCACCCGTGATGTACACTTTCTCCAGGAGCGGATTGATGATCTCCTCTGCCTCGAATTGCATGAGGAAACGCTCGTCGTCGGTGGCGTAACCCATGTCCAGTGCCTGTGGCACCACCTCCATATTCACCTTCTCCAACCGAGGGAACATGCCACGGAGGATCTTCGGCCACTCATACGCGATCTTGCGGTTGGCCGGGATGAGGCCGAAGGTCTCCGTCTGTATCTTCTGATGGATAGGCCCCGTGATCCACTTCATGAATTCCCAGGCGGCATCTGGATACTTGGTCTCCCTCCAGACCATCCAGCCATCGGTAGTGATGTAGGAGACTCGCTTCTTCGGTCCACTCGGCTCATGGGTGATGTTCCAATCCCAGGGCATTTGCTCAGGCGTCGCCATATCCCACGGGTAGAAGCCTTCCTGGATTGTGGCACATAAGCCGCTCTTGAAGACTTCGCCGCCCCAGCTCTTTCCGGTCACGAGAGGCTGACCGTAAGACTCATCCACCCAATAACGAACGCGCATCCACTCCGCTGCTTCCTGGGACTCCGGCCGGTCCAAGATACAGTCGGTAGGATCATCCGGGTTCACGAAGCCCCCACCCCACTTGTTCAGGTGATAGAACATCCTCTCCATCGCCCAACTGGGGAAGTTCCCCCCGAACTGCTTGATGGTGCCGTCCGGCTTCCTCTTGATCAGCTTCTTGGCTGCTATGGCCAAGTCGTCCATCGTCCACGTCTCGTCCGGGAAGTCGACGCCGGCTTCCTTGAGGGCATCCTTGTTGTAGTGGAGAAACATGTGGTTGATGTAGCGAGGCAGAGCAGTTAAGAAAGGTGCGCCGAACGTCAGCTTCCAGAAGGCCTTCCACTGCTGGGGGACGAAGTTCTCCTCGATGTACTGTTCCGTCCAGTCCCGTTCCACATAGGGCGCCAGATCCAGAGACTGGCGCTTCTGATAGAACTTGTAGAACCACAATCCCCAGGCCATGATGATGTCCGGGGATGTGCCGGCCACCATGGCTGCGACGGTCCTCTCGAACCAGCCCTCGGGCTGAGGCTCGTAGGAGATGGTGATGTTGGGATGGTCCGCCCGGAACTTCTCGATGGAGATCTTGGCGACCTCCTCGTACTTGCCGGCCCAGTCCGACCACCTGAGCTCTATCTTCTCCGCCGGCTTGGGAGTGGGGGTGATAAGCTTCTCCACCACCACCTGCTTCTCGACCTCGATGACCTTGGGCACCTCCTTCTCGATCACTTTCTCGACTGGGACCTCTTTGACCACCTCTTTCTCGACGATCACCGGCTTCTCGACCGGGACCTCCTTGACGACCTCCTTCTCGATCACCACCGGCGTAGGAGCTGGCGCGCAAGCAGCCAAGATGGCCCCTGTGGCCACCGCCCCAGAGATACGCAAGAAGTCCCTGCGGTTTAGCTTTCTTTTATCCATTTGTTCCTCTCCTTTCTTTTATCAGGTTTATCAGGGTAGTCACCCCCTATTCACAGCTCAAACACTATCTCCCTTCCTTCACTCAAGCCACGATGACCTCGACATGCTCCGTCAACCGAGCCACTATCTCCTCCGGAGCTCCGTTGTCGGTGATTATAGCTTCCACGCTGCTCAGCGGCACAATGGTGTGAAGGGCACTCTTACCCAGCTTACTGTGATCGGCGAGGACGTAAACTCTATGGGCGGATTGAATTAAGCATTTCTTGCTGTGTGCCTCAATCACATCCGGTACTGTCAGGCCATTGGATACATCTACTCCCTCAACTCCCAAGAACAATTTGTCGGCGCATATCCCCTTCAAAAATTCCCCCACATGGGGACCTATGGTCGCCAATGCACTTCTGGAGAAAATTCCTCCTATCACAAGGATATCAACATTCGTAACTGAGATCAGCTCTAGCAGCACTTGTAAGGAATTGGTCACAACTGTTATACGCCTATCCCGCAGGTGTTTAGCCATCTGCAGAACAGTCGTTCCTGCGTCGAGGATCACGGATTCCCCATCTTTGATCATTTCCGCCGCGGCTTGTCCAATGCGTTTCTTCTCCTCCGGAAATCGCTCCGCCTTGGCCTGGAAGGCAAGGGCAAAGGAGGCCAGACTGGTGGCCATCGCGCCACCGTAAACACGCCTCAGATGCCCCCTATCCTCAAGCCAATCCAAATCCCGCCTTATAGTCATCTCTGAGACGTTGAACTTCTTGGAGAGGACCGCCACGCTGGCTGTACCTTCGTGGTTCAGATATTCAAGGACAGCCATCCGCCTTTCGCTCCGACGCATCATGCCTCCTTGGCCTTGCTAGCTTATTTTGATTAATTATACCACTTTTTCTCCCTTTTGTCAAGTATTTTGGCAATTTTCTGTTTGATTCGAACACATTAAACAATACCAGATCCTGCCAGAAGGTATGCATGCCAATTTCTCTCCGCTTCCGTACCGCTGTGCCATCCTGACCAGGTCGGCTGCCTCCGCCAGGTCAGGGCTTGGGGAGCGATTCTGGCCCTGGGCATGCCCTTGATCTCAGAGGTGGGATTCTCCTCAATGAAGCCTTGTCGCCCAACGGCAGAGCTTCTTGATGACCGCCAGGCGGCCGTTGACCGTCTGGAGGTAAGCCTTGTACTCCCCGACGTCGATGGGGGTGGTGGCCTCCAGTTTGAACGCCTGGCCATTGGTGCCCTCGAACTATGCGGCGAAGTGCTTGAGATCGGAGAGGTAGCTTCCGACATTGACTTTTGGGCATGGTTCAGGTTAGATTGACAAATTGCCGATTGGTCATCTATGTGCGATAATCGGGTTCTCGAAGACCAGGCACAAGGAGATGACCGATGGGGGCACGACGGGATGATATTGGGGGCGAGCAGCGTGCCCAGATTGTGATTGAAGTCTTGTCTTCCCACCGACCGTGGGGCACGGTGTCAAAGCTGGCCCAGGAGCATGGGGTTACGCGCCAGACCATTTATGACATTGCCGATGCTGGGAAGCGGATTCTGAGTGAAGGGCTGGAGTCGGGACCTCATGGCCCGCAACCGGCTGAGAAAACGGTCTGGGTAGACCGTAACCGGCTGACACGAAGCACGGTTTGTTGACAGAGGCAGGTGTCAGTCAACGGGATGTGTCCTTCTGTCTGAATGAGATACTGGATACCCCGCTGTCGCCCAGTTGGGTCACTGCGGAATTGGCGAAGGTCGAGGAAGAGGCGGCGGTGGTCAATGGGCAATGGGGACCGGAGGTGAAGGAAACCCTGTCTGGAGACGAAATCTTCTCCCACGGCCAACCGAACCTCTTGCTGGTAGGCAACGATTCGTTGTACATCTACGCCTTGACCCGCCAACCGATGTGTGATGGGGAGACGTGGGGCTGTGTGCTGCTGGATGCTCCAAGCGGCGATCAGTTTGCCAGTGATGCGGGCAAAGGATTGGCAGCCGGGGCCCAGATGGCCGGGGTCCGAGTTCACCAGTTGGACTGGGACCATCTGCTGCGTCCCTTGTGGGGCCAGGTTGCTCGGTTGGAGCAGCAAGCCTATGCTGCTTTGGAAGCAGTGGAAGAACGGGCGGCCAAGTTCGACCAAGCCCACACCGCCAAGCGGCTGAAATGTCATCTGGCGGCCTGGGAGCGGTTGAGCGCCGAGGCGGAGGAAAAGATCGCCCGCTACGATGCGCTTTATGCCACTGCCCAACAGGTAGACGCACAGTTTGCGTTGATTGACCTGGAAACGGGTGAGTTGCGGGACCCGGTGGCGGGTGCCGAATGCCTGCGCCGGCTGGGCCAGCAATTGCAGACCTGGACCGGCCGTATCTACCAGAAGCTGAGTAGCAGCCTCATTCACCTCGCCGAGGGGTTGTTTGCCTACTGGCCGGTACTGGCCCAGGCCCTGTCTCCGCTGGTAGAGCAGTGGGGTGCCCCCGCCATTCAAGCCCTGGCTCGGATTTGGCAGATCGAAGCAGGCGAGAAGCGCCATCCCTTGCCTTTGATGGAACGCCAAGCCCGTCACCTCCAATGGAGCGAGAGCCTGGATGCGGCCATTGCCCTGTTGGAGCCAGAGCAACTCTGGAAAGCCTGGGAAGCGGTGAGCGAGGTACTGGGACGCTCGTGGCGCGGCAGTATGCTGGCCGAGTGCGTGAACAGTCTGCTGCGCCCGATCCTGGATCGACGTAAGCACACCGACCAGGGTTGCCTGGAGTTGCGTCGCTTTCTGCATAACGTGCGTTCCTTCAAACGTGGCAAGCGGGCTGGTCGTAGCCCTGCTCAGTTGGCAGGGCTTGATGTACCAGACGACCCACTCACCTTACTGCTCGAGTTTAGACAAAGTGCCACGGGCTCGCCGGGTGCCGAGATGAACAAGGTTCCTTAACATCTATGAAAGGGTTTGTCAAGTCGCCGTCTGGCAGGGCTGAGTTCAGAGCCCTATGATCCTTGTGCATTCCATAGGCACTCCCTGCCTATCAATGGATAGGCTTCTGAGGCAACCCAGCATGCTCAACGGTGGGGTCTCTAAGGACCAAGGTTCATACATCTATCCGTGCTCGCCAAGCGGCACACATCATACCGG
>CAYZHK010000067.1:6360-7803 GCA_964477685.1 uncultured Nitrososphaerota archaeon | reverse complement strand
AATAATCCTTTTAATAATAATTGAGACTGTACACCATTCGGGATGTTTAAACCAGTCAGCTGAGAGCCATGACTGAATATAAAATAGTATTAGGGATGGATAAATTACCATCCTATAATGGTTTTTCTGTTGTAGTGATAGACGATTCTGGAATCATTCTAAAGAAAGATATACTTTCCACAGACGAACTCATCGAAACGGCAAGGTCATCGGGCGTTAAAGCGATTGCCATTGACAATATATTCGAGTTGGGTCCCGAAGGGGAGATAAGGCGCCTCTCAATGCTCTTGCCAAGCGTAAGCCTCATCCAGGTCACCGGGTCGCCCGGGGAAGGCTTCAAGCCTCTCTCCACGGTTGGGAAGGAGCTGGGTCTGACCGGCGGAGAGAAGCTTTCGCCATCCCGGTCCGCGGAGATCTGCGCGAGGGCGGCTCTGGCAGGGGTTGGTTCGCTGGTGCGGCTCTTTGAGCCGGAGACCAGGGTTTCCATATCCCGAAGGAGGCACTTTGGGACTGGCGGGATGAGTGAAGCTCGCTACAGGCGGAGCGTCCAGGGCTCGGTTCTGAACCTCACCAACAGCATAGAGGCCTCCCTGAAGTCAAAGAGGATCGACTTCGACCTGAACCTGAAGAAGGGCTCCCACGGGGTGGAGGGGTCCACGTTCTTCGTCTACGCTTCCCGAAATAGACTCATAGGCCTTGTAAGACCCCTGAGGACTTCGAGCATAGATGTCCGTGTGATGCCGGTCTTCACCAAGGCCCTTGAGTACGAGCCCCTGGGAAAAGCTACCGACGCAAGGCCCAAGAAACACCTCATTGTGGGCCTGGACCCGGGGATGGTTACAGGCCTTTCTGCCCTGGACCTCAACGGCAGAGTCCTGGCAATGACCAGTGGCAGGGGCATAACAAGGGGGCAGATAACGAGGTGGGTGTCGGAGATGGGAAAGGCCATTGTCATAGCCTCAGATGTCAACCCGGCTCCTGCTCTGGTTGCGAAGCTGGCGGCGTCCCATGGCGCCCTGCTCTTCACCCCCGAGTCTTCCCTGAAGACTGCCGAGAAGAAAGCCATTGCTGAGCGCGCCTCCCAGGAGCAGGGGTCATCGGCGGAGGACACCCACCAGAGGTCAGCCTTGGCCGCGGCCTTCAAGGCCTTCTCCTTCTACAGGAACAAGCTCGAACAGGCGGCTGCCCACCTTCGGAAGGAAGGGAAGGCGGCAGACTTGGACGCAGTGAAGGCAAATGTTCTGAGGGGCATGAGTATAAGCGATGCTATAGAGGCGTCACGCCTCCCGATCTTCGAGGAGAGCCTTCCCGCCAAGAGGAAGTTCGGCAACGCGAGGGAGCAGATACGGGTCCTCGAGGCCAAGTGCTCCGACATCCGAGAGGAGAGGGACCGCTTTGAAGAGAAGGTGAAGTGGCTGGAGTCTCGGGTGGATGATCTTGAGA
>CAYZHK010000067.1:0-6350 GCA_964477685.1 uncultured Nitrososphaerota archaeon | reverse complement strand
CGAACTCCGGCTCCTCAGGCTCGAGCCCAAGCCGAAGCGAACCAAGGAGGGCGAGATCTACGAGCTGGAGAGGCGGCTATCTTCCCTCCAGGGGGAAAACACGTCCCTGCGCGGCAAGACCGAGCTCCTCCAGTCAGAGCTTCTGGGGGTTAGGGCCATGCTTCAGGGGGTAGCCTCGGGCGCTAAAATAGCTCTGGTTCGCCACTCCACCCTTGCCACAGCATTGGCAGGAGCCCATGAAAGGGGTTTGCCGCCGTTCGTTGCGGCAAAGTCCGTAGGTCCTCTCGACGAAGGTCAAAGGGCTTACCTGAAGGAGTCTGGCATTCTGGCCATTATCCTTTCCACCCCCACGGAGGAAGAACAGGAGCTTCTGTGGGATCTGGGGATCCCAGTGATCCACCTTCCATGGCTCTGCTCGGAATCCGTCGGCGAAGCAGAGGTGATCGGCAGGGCAGAACTGGAGGCGTCTCTCCAGAAGGCCCAAAGGGCGATGGAAGAGTCATCCCTTGTGAGGGGGAAGAAGTTCCGGCAGATCCTCTTCGACTATAAAAAGGAAAGGCTGAAGGGCTCCTAGTAGAGGCGCGCCTTCCCCGCCAGGATCAGATCTGTGATTCCGTCAACATTCCCGAGCCTCTCCTCGACTATGGAGGCCACTTCCTGCCTCACCCCGGAGGTCAGGGTCTTCCCCTTTTCCATGAAGAGCTGGATATTCGTCATGTGGGGATCGCCTATGCCCCTTCCAATCTGGCTCACGATCTTCACATAAGCCTCGGAGACGCCCCTGACCACCGCAATGTCGTCGGCGATGAGCTGCGCCAAGACGTTGTAGATCTTCCCCACATGATTCACAGGGTTCTTCCCTGCACTCGCCTCCAGCGACATGGGTCTGGAGGGTGTGATGAGGCCGTTGGCCCTGTTGCCCCTCCCCGTCTCGCCATCGTCCCCCATCTCGGCCGAGGTGCCAGTGACCGTCAGGTAGACGCTCCCTATGTCTGATCTGTCTGCATTGTTCAGGAAGACCTCCACCGGCAGGTCACATCTCTTCGCCACAAAATCCTCGACGGATCTCTTCAGCTCCTCCTTGACCGAGACATAGTGGTCCAGGTCAGGCACGAGCTTCGATATCATCGCCCCCGCTATGGTCAGATCTATCCGCTTTCCTGTCCTGAGGCCCATGACCTTGATGTCCTCTCCAATCTCGGGTATCTTCTTTTTCAGATCGGAGGCGTTGATGTACCTTTCCGTGTCGTAGACCACACTCTCAAGGGAATCCAGGGGCGCATAGCCCACGCCGAAGGAAGTGTCGTTGGCACATGGGTTTTTCCGAGCCACGTTGTAGTTGCAGACCAGGTCCGAGGACCCCTTCCCGACCCTGTGGTCCACTATGATGTGGTTTTCGGTGTCGAGGTACCTGATGTTCCTCTTCAGCCAGCCCTTTGCTGACTCCACCGCAAGCCTGCCTACGGGTACCTTCACCTTCTCGCCATTAATGTTCACCTCGCAGGTCGCCCTCCCCGACATGACAATGTAGATCGGGCTCAGCACCTCCCCGCCTCCGAACCTGGGCAGGGACTGGCCCCCCACAAGGAGCACCTTGTCTACGTTGTGGTGGAGGATCTCTCCAAACTTGGCCTTGTACTCCCGGCAGAGGGCAAGGCTGAACTCCTCTGAGAGGCTATCCGCAATGTAGTCAGGATGACCGAGACCCTTCCTCTCTACAAATTCGACGCTCTGCTCCTCCACTGCCTGCTGCTCAAGGTGCTCGATTACGACGTTTTTTAAACCCATAGGATCGACCCCTTAAGGTTCGACGTAAAAATACCAACAACCACTATTTAATATCGTTTTCTGGGTAGAATATTACCCTGAATAATACCGCATTTCCCCTGCGTGGGGTGAGCGCCGGATGGTGCATCGCTCGTCTAGACAGTCTTGATGTAAAGGATGTTGTTGCCACGCACGAGTATCTTGCCGTACTTGGCCACAGCATTCCCGTCGTCCACCGCCTCGACAGCATCTGTGAGTATCAGGTTCATGGTTAGGTCATACTTGGCCAGATTTCCGACGTATTCGTGGCCATCCTTCAGCTTTACCAGTATCTGGCTGTGCAGTGATTTGTTGAGCAACCTTATTGGTTCGCTGGGCATAATTACACCATTGTTATGGCGATTGCCCTCGTCTTAAAAAGCTGTCGGAGACGCATCAGCAGGAGTCAGCGCTTCTGGGCAATGATGAAGGCATCCTTCATAGTCTCGGACTCGTATGCTTCACAGTCCTCAATTCCAAAATGAGCCTTCAGCCCCTCTCCTGTGAACGACTTGAGGAGGGCGCTTACACCTACCCAGCCTCCGCTCTTGAGTATCCGGATCATCTCCTTCGCCCCTGCCGGAGGCTCATCGAGGAGCTGGAGGACACTGACCGAAAAGACGTAATCCGCTACGCCTGAGCGGATTGGCAGATGCATGGCATCGGCAAGGACCACATCCGCGGCACAGCCCTTCCGTTTGGCCTCACGGAGCATGCCTATTGACGGGTCGAGGCCTACGCAGTGTGGCCCCCCCTTCAGCCCCTCCAGGAGGATCCCTGTCCCGCATCCCACATCGATGACCAGCGACCCCCGCCCGGGCCTGAGGCGGCTTGTGAGGAATCCTATCTTCGTCCGCTGCTCCACCTCATACCTCTCGTCGTAGATCGCAGCTGTGGCGTCGTAATCGGAGATCACCCTCTTGTTCCCCAAGCAACCCCACAACCCCTTCATCCGCCGGCCGCAGGCGGAAAGATGGAGACCGTGTCCCCCTCCTTGAGCTCAGTGAAGAGGCTGCGGAGGCCCCTTACGTCCCTGCCGTTGACGAGTATTTTTACCATACTCCTTAGGTCATCCCCCTCAAGCACTTGGTCCCGGAAGAGCTCTCCATGGATCTCCGAAAGCGCATCAATGAGATCCATCACCGTCGAGCCCATGAAGTCCACACTTGCTTCCGAAACTCCCGCCTTCTCCCTCAGGACGGAGAAGAACTCCACCCTTACTCTCATATTAGAAGTAGAATCAGCTCGGAAAGATATAAGTATACTCCGGTCTTACGAATAGCAACCGGGGGAACTGGCTTGGGTGGCTATGTCAACAGAATACTCCGCGTCAACCTTTCCAACGGCGAGCTCTCCGAGGAGCCGATCGACTGGGACACCACTGCGTCCTTCATAGGCGGAAGGGGCTATGGCGCAAAGATCCTCTACGACGAGCTCAAGCCCGGCACCAATCCTCTGGGCCCGGAAAACAAGCTCATCTTCCTCACCGGTCCACTGACAGGGACCGCTGCCCCCACTTCGGGTCGCTTCTCGGTCTCCACCAAGTCGCCTGCGACGGGCACAATATTTGACGCCAACAGCGGTGGCTACTGGGGAACCGAGCTGAAGAGGGCAGGCTTCGATGGTATAATAGTCGAGGGGGCCAGCGAGATGCCTGTCTACTTGGCCATCCTCCACGGCAGGGCCGAGTTGAAGGATGCCTCGGGCCTCTGGGGCCTTGACGTCTTCCAGACCGAGGACAAGATAAAGGCAATGGTCAATGACCCTCTTGCAAGGGTTGCCTGTATTGGCCCAGCAGGCGAAAGGCTGGTGAAGATTGCCGCGATAATGAATGAGAAGCACCGCTGCGCCGCGAGAGGAGGTGTGGGTGCGGTGATGGGCTCAAAGAAGCTCAAGGCAATAGTCGTCCGGGGGAAATCCGAGATCCCGCTGGCAAACCACTATGCCTTTATGAGAGAGGTGAGGCAGACCCTCGCTGTTCTGAAGGGCCACCCGCTGACCGGTGATAGCCTTGCCCGTTATGGCACTGCTGTGCTCGTCCACGCCATAAATAAGGCGGGCATATTCTCTGCCAGGAACTACACCAGCGGCTTCTTCGAAGAGGCGGAATTGGTCAGCGGAGAGAACATGACCAAGACGATCCTGAAGGGGAAGAAGGGCTGCTATGCCTGTCCCATAATGTGCGGCAGGGTGACAGTCGCCCGGAATCTTGACGGCTCGCCCCTCGAGACCGAGGGGCCTGAGTACGAGTCGGTCTGGTCTCTGGGGCCCAACTGCGGCATCAGCGATCTGAATACGATTGCCCTTGCCAACGACCTCTGTAACAGGCTGGGCATGGATACCATATCCATGGGGCAGGTGGCCGGTTTTGCAATCGCCTGCGCCAAGAGCAGCAAGGTCAAGCCGGAGGAGCTGGGCGTGGCCGCGGAGTGGGGGAGCGGCGAGTCGCTCCTCAGCATTATCCGGATGACCGCCGACCGCAGGGGCATTGGTGACCTCCTGGCGGAGGGGACCAAAAGGGCAGCCGAAAAGCTGGACGCCCAAGACTATGCCATGCACATAAAGGGGCTGGAGCTCCCTGCCTACGACCCCAGGGGGGCCAAGGGGCAAGCCCTCTCCTTCGCCACCTCCAACAGGGGCGGGTGCCACCTGCGAGGCTTCATGATCCCCGCCGAGATACTGAGCACACCGCGCTACCTGAACCCCAACTCCTATGACAATAAGGCCGCCCTCACAAAGGTCATGCAGGATGTCTTCGCCGTTGTGGACTCCCTGGTGCTCTGCAAGTACACCAGCCTGGCTCTCTTCTCCACACTGGCCTTCGAACCCGACTTCTATGCCCGGCTCCTCACTACAGCCACGGGCCTCTACGTGGATAGGGACGAGTTCTACAAGATTGGCGAAAGGATCTACAACATCGAGCGCCTCTTCAATGCCCGGGAGGGCTTCAGCAGAAAGGACGACTACCTGCCCAAGAGGCTCATGGAAGTCGCCATCCCAGATGGCCCCGCAAAGGGGCAGACCGTGGAGATGGATAGATTATTAAACGACTATTATGCAGTGAGAGGTTGGGATTATAATGGAATACCCACCGACAAGAGGGTCACCCAATTGGGTCTCAAACCGCTCTACGAAGGTCCAAAGCTTCAGGTTGCCATTGATGAGCGCTACCTGAAGGATGCACTTCCCATTGCCGAAGCCTCCTACAAAGGGGGAGCCGAGATCATAGAGGCAGGGACGCCGCTGATCAAATCTGAGGGCCTCAGGGCCGTGAAGGAACTCCGTCGGGTCTGCCCCAATGCCTCGGTCTTGGCCGACCTTAAGACATTCGATACGGGCTGGCTCGAGACCGAACTGGCTGTGGAACAGGGGGCAGACATTGTAACCGTGATGGGTGCCACCGACGACTACACAATCAAGGATGCCGTGGGAGCAGCCAGGAAGTACGGCGTGAAGGTGATGGTGGACCTCATGAACCTCAAGGATCCGCTGACCAGGGCCATCGAAGCTGAGAAGCTCGGCGTCAACATCGTCTGCATGCACGTTGGCATAAGCGCCCAGTCGCGGGAGAGGGAGATAGACCAGAAGATGGCCCTTGTGGAGAGCCTTACCAACTCGCTGAAGGTCCCAGTGGCGGTGGCCGGTGGGATCAAGGTGGAGGTCGTCCCTCAGCTGGTCAAGGCAGGCGCAAGGGTCCTCATAGTGGGAGGGGCCATAACAAAGTCTGCCGATCCGCAAGAGGCAACCAAGAGGTTCGTCGACCTGATAAAGTGCACTTGGTCAGGCAACAAGAAATGAGCGAAAAAGGCCGAATGCCCGACCTGCTTCTATTTTCTCTTCCCCCGATTCCTGAGACTGCTGCCATGGGAATCCATTGAAACGAAGCAGGGTCCGAATTCTTCAACCGCGATCACCCACACAGCCTCTGGATCGCCCAGGTCCCTCCAGTGGACCCCCCTGATGCCCCTCATAGCCTTCGCGGCCAGCGCCCCCGCGCCTCCAGGGTATTCCAGATAGACCGCACCGCAGTCGTCAAGGGCCGCAGCAGTCGCCTGCCCCATCCCGCCCTTGCCAACTATGCCCCTGAGGCCGCTCCTCCTGATCAGCTCTGCCTCGCTCCTTTCCATCCTCATGCTTGTGGTGGGGCCTGCCGAAATGACCTCCTCTCCCTTCACTAGCGGGCCGCAGTGGTAGATGAATCTGCCCTCGAGGCTGAAGGGAAGCTTCTCCCCCGAGCGGAGCAGCTCGAGAGCCCGGACATGGGCCATGTCCCGCATTGTAAGCAACTCTCCAGTCAGGTAGACCCTCTCTCCCACCCTCAGCCCCCGGGCTATGGACTCTGAGATCCGCGTCGGGATCCTCCATTCTTTCGGTTTCATTGAATCACCGCACAATGTTGAAAGCCTCCCCAATCCACTCTGCAGTAACCCTCCTCAGAGCCCAGCAGCCAACACTGACGGCGACCGGGAGGCTTGCGGTATGGCAATGCGCCCACTCAACTCTGACCCCCAGGGCTGTGTGCTTCCCCCCAAGCCCCATAGGGC
>CAYZHK010000066.1:0-8058 GCA_964477685.1 uncultured Nitrososphaerota archaeon | reverse complement strand
CCCGCGCCCTCCCCACCATGAATTCCGGATCCTCTGAGTCGATCCGGAGCCCCCCCATCTTCAGCTCCCCCTCCTGCGGGATCATCTCGGTCTCGAAATAGACCCTGCTCCCCTTCGTCACGATCTCGGTCTTCGAGAGGAAGCTGAACCTCTCTGCAAAATCCCCCTTCTCCATCCCCCTGAAGCTGTTGCAGTAGACGCGGTTCAGGACGATGGCCATTGTCGGCGTCCTCAGGACAGCGCAGGATCCTCCGTCTATCGCAGAGATCGCAGCCTCTGCCCCCCCGCCCCAGTTCCCAGTTTCCTGGAAAGAGCCGGCGTGGATCTCCTCGCTGAAGCCGTGCCCCCTGGTCCTGTCAGGGAAGCTGAGGCTCTGCCTGATGGTTCCCGCAATGGAGTCAAAATTTGCCTCCATAAGTTCACCCTCTGTAAGGACTATCGTTATATAAAGAATATAACCTAAGCCCCCGTTTTTTTTGTCATACTGATTTAAACAGGCATCGCACCCCCGCCTCTGAATGGCGGCTCGATTGCCTTGAACATGCATATAAAAAAGTGCCCCTCCCATGGGGAGGAGTTGGCATGGCCATCCAGGTGAACGCTTTTTACACAGGGGCACAGAGTAAGAGCGAGTGAATCTTTTGTCGGACCGCATCGCCTTTGTGGGACATGCCTCCACCGACCGCGTCGTGAACCTGCGCGGCGAGCGGATCCAGCCCGGAGGAGCAGCACTCTACGCCGCCATGGGGGCACGGACCATTTACGACGAGATAAGCCTCATAACGGCCGTGGGCGCGGACTACCAGTACCACGAGCTCCTCTCCAGCTTCGGCAATTCTATAGTCCGGAAGACCAAGGGGAAGGGGACCGAGTTCCACATCACCTACGACCGGGACTGGAATGCCAAGTACCGGAGGGCATCCATAGGGCCCGGCTCCAGGATAACAACCAGGGATGTCCTCGGAGCCCTGTCTAGGGGCGCAAGGGCGATCCACTTGGCGCCCATGAACCCCCCCAAGGTTGTCCGCATGGTGAATGCCATCAAGGATGCGGACAGCGGCGTCCTTGTCTCCGTCAACTCGGTGATCCACTACATGGACACGAAGGCCAACCGGGATGCCATACTGGATGCCGCGTCCTCAGCCGACATCTTCATCCTGAACGAGCGCGAGCTCCATGCCCTGACCGGGGATGAGGTAGTCTCCAAGGCGATCAAAGCCATTGCCGCCAGGAACCTAGTCCTTACCCTGGGAGAAATCGGGACGGTCATCCGGTCCGAGTCCGGGACCGAGTTCATCCCTGCGATGGCGGCCATCACCAAGAACGTTGTGGACGTGACCGGCGCCGGCGACACCTGGTCAGGGAGCTTCATTGCCTCCTACTACAAGACCAGGAGCTGGATCAAGGCGGTTTCCTTTGCCCACGTCGTTTCCGCCATAAAGTGCCAGGGATGGAACTTCGAGAAGATCCGGGGGCTCAGGTTCGGGGGCGTGGAGGAAATCATTGAGCTTGCCGTGGCACTCAAGGAAAAGGGGAGGCAGCTGACGCTCTCCGATGCGATGAGATCCCTTGAGCGGAGCGGGCGGGCAGCCGTTTGATTACTGCCGCCTCTTGGCAAGCTCCCTGTAGACGTCCCCCATGGACGTCCCCTTCATCCTCAACAGCAGGAGGAGGTGGTAGATGAGGTCGGCCGCCTCGTATACGGTCCTCTCCTCGTCCTCTGCCACCGCCGCAAGCGAAACCTCTGCCGCCTCCTCGCTCACCTTCTTAGCCGCCTCCCTTATCCCCTTCCTCAGCACACTCGAGGTGTAGGAGCCCGCCACCGGCCTCTGCATCCTGTCCTCGATAACTGCCTCAATCTCGGATAGGATCTCAGCTCCTCCGCGGAATGGGCTTATCTCGTTGTGGAAGCAGCTGTACTCCCCGGTATGGCAGGCATTCCCTACCTGCTTCACCCGGAAGAGAAGCGTATCGAAATCACAGTCTGCATAGACGCCCAGAACATACTGGAAATGCCCCGACTCTTCGCCCTTGAGCCACAGCCTCCCCTTGGACCTAGACCAGTAGTGCATCATGCCCTCCTCCAGCGTCTTCTCCAGCGCCTCTTTATTCATGAAGGCAAGCATCAGGATCCGCCCCTCGTCATCCATTACCACGGCCGGGAGTATCCCGTCCAGCTTCTTGAAATCAAGGCTTGAAACTATCTCCTGGGCTTCTTCCTTGGAGAACCTCTTGACGTCCCTTCCTGCGAAACCCTGCTCTTCAGAGCCTGACATTGACTCCCCTCTCCCTCAGGTATTTCTTCACGTCTCCGACAGTGTACTCACCGTAATGGAATATGGACGCAGCCAGGGCAGCGTCTGCCCCGCCGTCGGCCAGGGCCCTGTAGATGTGCTCCGGGCTCCCTGCCCCCCCTGAGGCAATGATGGGTATGTTGACCGCCTCGCCCACCGCCCTGGTCAGCTCAATGTCATAGCCGTCCTTTGACCCGTCATAGTCCATGCTGGTCAGCAGCACCTCGCCGGCTCCCATGGCCTCGGCCTCCCTTGCCCACTCCACAGCATCCTTGCCGGTCCCCTTCCTGCCGCCGTAGATGAAGACCTCCCACTTCCCCTTGCCGCATCTCTTGGCGTCAATGGCGACGACTATGCACTGGTTACCGAACATCCTGGCACCTTCGCGGATCACCCCCGGGTCCAGCACTGCCGCTGTGTTGAGCGATACCTTGTCCGCGCCTGCCATGAGCGTCTTCCGGACATCTCCATAGGACCTTATGCCGCCTCCCACCGTGAATGGTATGGCGAGCTCATAGGCGGTCTTCCTAACCATCTCCAGCACCGTCTCGCGGTGCTCCGAAGAGGCCGTGATGTCAAGGAATACTATCTCGTCCGCACCCTGCTGCTCGTAGGAAAGGGCCTGGCTGACCGGATCCCCAGCATCCCTCAGGTTCCTGAACTGGATGCCCTTGACCACCCTCCCCTTGTCCACATCGAGGCAGGGGATTATCCTTTTGGTGAGCATTATTTCACCGCCTCCATGGCCTTCCGCAGGTCAATGGTCCCCTCGTAGAGGGCCTTTCCCACTATCACCCCGGCTACCTTGGTCCCCTTCAGCCGCGTGATGTCGCCCAGGGCGCTGAAGCCCCCCGCCAGGTATACGGCGCTCCTGAGGGCCTCCACGGCCTTCAGGGAATAGCCCAGGTTGGGGCCCTTCATCGTTCCGTCCCTGTCCACAGCGGTCATCATCATCAGTCTCACCCCTTCCTCCTCCAGCCGCGTGGCAAGGGCGAGTGCGTCAATGGCTGTCATGTCCTTCCACCCCTTGACCGCAACCCGCCCGGCCATGTGGTCAACCGCTGCCATCACATGGCTGGGTCCCAGAGTCCGGAGCCCCTCCCTCACCAGCTTCATCTCCAGGGCTGCGGTCCCGAATATCACCCTCTCTGCCCCCATATTCACCAGGGCCCTGGCCTTTTCCATGGTGCGTATCCCCCCTCCCACCTCGACAGGGATGCCTATGGAGGAGATGATCTTTTCCACAATCGCCGAATTGCTGCCTGTGCCAATTGCCGCGTCCAGATCTATCACGTGGAGCATCTCGGCGCCCTGATCTGCCCACCCCCTGGCAGCCTCCACCGGGTCGTTGCAGTAAACCCTGGCCGCCGAGAGCTCGCCCCTGACCAGCCTGACGCACTTCCCCCCCGAAACGTCTACGGCGGGTATCACCTTCATCCCCTGGCAGCCTCCAGGAAATTTCTCAGCAGTGATACCCCTGCCGCTGCGCTCTTCTCGGGGTGGAACTGCGTCCCGAATATGTTCCGCCACTCCACCACGGCCGGGATCCTCCTCCCGTACTGGCATTCTGCCACCACGGCCTCACTGGCCGCCTCGCAGTAGTATGAATGGACGAAGTAGAAGAATTCGCCGCTCCCGATGCCGGCCATGAGGCGGGAATCCTTGACCTTCTCGACGCTGTTCCAGCCCATGTGCGGTATCTTCATGCCCGGCGGCAGCCTGACCACCTCCCCCCTGACGAGACCCAGCCCTCTGTGCTCGCCTCCCTCGAAGCCCCTATCGAAGAGGAGCTGCATCCCCAGGCATATGCCGAGGAGGCACTTCTCCCCACCCCTGACGATGTCCATCAGCTGGTCAGATCCCTTCAGCGCACCGATGCCGTCGCCAAAGGCTCCAACCCCCGGAAGGACAATGGCATCGGCGGCCGATGCCACTCGGGTCAGCCGTTGCGATCCCCAATTGCCATCGGCGGCGCGGATGTCCACCTTGGCACCGGCCCTCTCCAGCCCCCTGCGTATGCTCAGCAGATTTCCGAGGCCGAGGTCTAGGACCAATGCCATCATCATAGCTCACCCTTGGCGCTGGGTACGCCACCAGCGCCACTCGGGGAAGTCGCCATCCTGAGCGAGAGGGCAAGTGCCTTGACCGCCGCCTCAACCCGGTGGTGGTCATTCGAGCCGTAGAGCACCCTGATGTGGAGATTGAACTGGAGCGACTGGACCAGTGACTCGAGGAAGTGGACAAGGTCCTCCACCTTCGTGTCCTCAATGGTCTCCCCCCTGAGCCCCAGGCTGATCCTGCTGTACGCCCTCCCCCCCAGATCCACCACGGCACGGGCGAGGGAATCGTCCATGGGGACATAGGCATAGCCGAAGCGGGCAATCCCTGACTTGTCCCCCAGGGCGCTGGCTATGGCCTTCCCAAGGGTCAGCGCCAGATCCTCCAGTATGTGGTGCCTGAGGTCGCCCCTGGCCTGCACCGTAACATCCATCCGCCCATGCTTGCAGAGGGTCCTCATCATGTGGTCCATGAACGCAGATGAGGAAGCCCCCGCATATTCGCCCTCCCCGTCGAGGTCGACAGTGACCTCGATCTCCACCTCCTTTGTCCTTCTGAACGCCTTGCCCTTCCTTGTCATCTTGTGTCCCTCAGAGATTTTTGCAGCACGTCTATGAATTTCATATTGGTCTCCCGATCCGCCACCGTCACCCTGAGGCAGTTCTCCAGCAGCGGCATATTGCCCCTGTCCCTGACCTCAATCCCTGCGGCCAGGAGCTTCTTCTGGGCTTCGGACGACTTCACGTCCCCTATGAGCCTGAAGAGGACGAAGTTGGCATCCGAGTCGTAGGGGACAACGCCATTGACCATCTGGAGCTCCGCCAGCAGGTACTTCCTCTCCTCCATCACCCTCATTATGAAGCTGGTGTAGATCCGCTTGTTGTCCAATACCAGCCTGCAGGTCTCCTGGGCGATGGAGTTGACGCTGAAGGGGCTCTGGGCAGCCCTCATCCAGTCAATGATCTCGCTGTCCCCGGCCCCGTAGCCTATCCTCAGCCCCGCCAGGCCGTATGCCTTGGAGAAAGTCCTGAGGACCAGCAGGTTGGGATACTTCGGCGCCTCCCTCACCAGGCTCTGGGGCGCGAAATCCGCATAGGCCTCATCGAGGACCACGAGCTTCCCCGACTCCTCGACTATCTCAAGGACCGCCTCCCGGCTGAACTGCTTCCCGGTGGGGTTGTTTGGGGAGCAGATGAAGATGACCTTTGTCCTGTCCCCAATGGCCTCCAGCACGTCCTCCGGCTCGAGGCTGAAGTCCTCCCTTAGGAGGACCGGCTTGGCCGTGCCCCTCGCGAGCCCCACATAGAGCCTGTACATCTCGAAGGTCGGCTCCACCACCAGCGCCTCGCCCCCCCCCACAAATACCTTTGCCACCAGATCCAGGAGCTCGTCGGAGCCATTCCCCACGATCACCTGGTCCTCCCAAAGCCCCAGGTCCTGGGATATGACCTTGAGGGCCGAGCCCCCCTTGGCCTTGGGGTACCTCCGCATGTCCACTGCCTTTGCTGCCTCCTGGAGCAGGGTGCTGGAGAAAGACCTGTCCACCACTATGTTCTCGTTCATACTCATCCTCATGGCGGTGTCCGGCTCCGCCAACTTCTCGTAGAAAGCCCTGCCCCTGCCAGCTTCCAGCAGCTCCTTCAGCCCGCCATCTACAAGATCGCCCACATTCATTTGCCATCATCACCCTCAAGCCTTATCCTTATGGAACCCGCATGCCTCATCAGGCCTTCGGCCTCTGCCAGCTTCAATGCGTCGCCTGCGATTGCCCTGAAGCCCCGCCTGCTGCAGCGAAGAGATTCCCGCGACCTCAAAAAATCCCTGACCGAGAGGGGCGACGCCCTCTTGGCCCAGCCCATGGTGGGCAGGACGTGGTTGGTGCCGGCCGTGTAGTCCCCGAGGGCCACAGGTGAGTATTCGCCGATGAAGACGGCGCCCGCATTCCTCACGGATCTGAGCATCTCCTCCCCTCCGCCGCAGAGCAGCTGCAGGTGCTCTGGGGCTATGGAGTTGATAGCTTTTATCCCCTCTTCCCTGTCCCTAACCAGTATTATGGCCCCATTCGCGAGGCTCTTGGCAAGAACTCCATTCCCCCCCTCCTCGACGGGCTCCATCAAGCGGCTGACTGAGAGCGCAAGCTTCCTGGAGGGAGTAAGGAGGATCGACTTGGCCATGGGGTCGTGCTCGGACTGGGCCAGCATGTCCGCCACAACAAGTCTGCTGATCCTCTCCCCTGAGCCTTCGGCATAGATGAGCACATCGCTCGGCCCGGCAGGCAGGTCTACGGCGACATCCCTGCTCACTGCGAACTTCGCTGCGGTGACATAGATGTTGCCCGGGCCGAAGATTTTTTCCGCCTTGGGCATCGTTTCGGTGCCGTATGCCATGGCGGCTATGGCCTGGGCTCCCCCTACCCTGAAGACCCTGTCCACTCCTGCTATCCTTGCGGCAGCCAGTATCGCCCCCGCTATCCCCCCGTCCTTCCCCGGCGGGGAGCAGACGATGACCCTTTCCACTCCAGCAACCTTTGCGGGGACTGCGGTCATCAGGACGGTGGACGGGTAGGCCGCCCTCCCGCCGGGGACGTAGAGCCCTGCGGACTCGATCGGGTCATAGGTTACCCTCGCCATCACCCCCGGCGCCATCCTGCGGGCGAGGGGTTTGGGCATCTGGATCTTCTGGAAGTCCCTGATGCGGCGGGCCGAATTCTCCAGCGCCGCCCTCAGGCCCCTGTCAATCCCTTCCAGCGCCGCCTCGATCTCACTTTCCTTCACCTCCAGATCGCTCCTTCGGAGCTCGACCCCGTCGAACCTCTTGGTGAAGCCAAGGAGTGCTCGGTCGCCGCCGGTCCTTACCCCAGAGATGATGGAATTGGCAGACTCCACCACCTCCGGAGGCATACCTCTCCCCTCCTCCGGCCCAAACTCAGCGAAATCAATAACCCTCATCAGGCGCACCCCAGCCTCTCCACAAGCCTTCCAATCTCGCCATACCTGGTCTTGTATGAGACCTTATTGCATATCAGCCTAGCCGTTGAAGAGAGAACCTTGCCAATGGGCCTAAGCCCGTTCCTCTCCAGGGTCCCGCCGGTGACCGTGAGGTCCGTTATTGCGTCCGCGAGCCCGAGGATCGGTGCGATCTCCACCGCTCCCCTGAGGGTAATGACCTCCACCTGAACCGCCATCTCGTTGAAAAAAGACCGGGTCAGGTTGGGGAATTCGGTGGCCACCCTGCTGTTGCTGGCCACGTTTTCAGGCCTCCTCCAGGGGCTCTCCTTCTTCACCGCAACAACGAGGTCGCACCCGCCAAACCCAAGGTCCGCCAGATCATAGACGTCGAAGCCCCCCTCGGCGACTATGTCCCTTCCGGTGATGCCTAGGTCTGCAATCCCGTGATAGACATAGGTGGGTATGTCGTTGGCCCTTACTGAGAGAACCTGGATCCCCTCGGCCGTGGTGTTGGAAAGGTAGACCCTGTCGCCATCAATCCTGCGTATCCCTGCCGACCCAAGCCGCTCCGCCGACGGCTCCATCAGCCGCCCCTTGTTCGGTATGGCAATCCTCATGCCCTTCATCCTATGGCTTCCCCCTAGCCGGGAATGGCTTCCCTGTGGCGAGGTCGACCGCCCCCCTCCCCGCCAGGATCCCTTCGCCTTCGCCGCCGTAGGGATCCGGGCTGAGCTGGAACCTTCCCCAGGGACGTGTCT
>CAYZHK010000065.1:0-8233 GCA_964477685.1 uncultured Nitrososphaerota archaeon | reverse complement strand
CCTCACAGCCCCTCCTATCTGGCCGCGCCCCATGCCTACAAGTTTCCCCTCCAGGGCCTCGATGGTGCCCTCGGGGTGGGTGAAGAAGTCCCCGGTGATGCGGATATCCTCAATGGTCCTTCCTTGGGCCCTGACGGTGACCTTCACCAGCTTCCCTCCGCCACACCTCCTCGTCGTAGACCTCTCCACTGCTATCTCCTCCTGAGCCAGCCTTCTGAGGAGTACCTGTCCCTGAGCGCGGGGACGAGCCGCTCCTCCTCCGCGGTCAGAGGCCCATCCACAAGGGGGCACCCAAAGGCAGCCCCGAATTCCTGGGCCAGCAGAAGCGATAGCCGGGGCACCTCAACCCTGCGGCCAAGCACGTCCTCCAGGGTCGTCACCCTTTCTGCCACGGACCCGACGCCCTTGGCCTCCAGCTTCGCCTTCTTAACCCTGAGGGAGGGCAGGAGCGAGCAGTCAAGGTTCAGCAGTATGGTGCCGTGCTGCAGCACAGCCCCGAACCGCCTGGTCTGTGCATTGCCTGAGACCTTCCTTCCGCCCACCTCGATGTCGTTCACGGGCCTGAACCTGGCGTCGGTGCCGAGCCTCTTCAGTGCAGAGACTAGGGGGGCGCAGATGACGGCATAGCTGTACTGCACGTCCCTTGGGACGGCTCCATCGAACTCGGGGGCGGCAAAGCTGTAGGTCAGCTCTCCGGTTCCGTGGTACACTGCCCCACCTCCCGTTATCCTCCGCACCACAGCTATCCGGTGGGCGGCGCAGAAGCCGAGGTCCACTTCCTCCTCCAACTCCTGGAAGTAGCCGATGCTCACTGCCGTTGGGCGCCAGCCGTAAAGCCTGAGGGTGGGAATGGACTGCCCTCGACCCACGGCAATGGCAATGGCCTCGTCCCTGGCCATGTTGAGGTATGGGTCCGTGGGACCATCATTTATGAACCTGAGCGCCTCCAAAAAAGATCCTCCTCTATGGTCTTTACCTCCTCTGGGGATGGCGGATACGGGAAATTGAAGAGGGGCCCTGATACCCTCTCATTGAAAAAGGGGCGGTTGCAGCCCGGGCAACCCCTCGTCTCAAAGGGCTTCCCGCTCTTCACTGCTGCCTCCAGGGCGGTCCTGCCGGTCGGAAATGACTTGAGCCTGCCGCCACCGAAGGCGAATCCTTCGGGCTTTGCCCCCAGCTCCTCCATGGAAAATAGGGCCAGCTGAAGGCGCCTGTAGGAGGGAAGGGGGGGAGGACTCTTCCACTCCATCAATGTCCCCTTCACCGGCGTCAAGGCAAAAAGGGAGGGCTTGACCCCCATGGACAGCAGCCTCCCGAGAAGGGACACCACCTCCTCTTCCGTCTCGCCAAGGCCAACAATCAAATGGGTTCCAACCATCCCCCTCCCGAAAATCCCAACAGCATTCCCGAGGGCTCTGAGGTTTTCCTCCATTCCCCTTCCCTTCACCGCCCTGAAAAGCCCCGGGCTTGCGCAGTCCATGGGGATGGTCAATCTCTCCGCGCCTGCAACCTTCAGCTCAGCCATGAAATCAGCCTCCCAGGGCGGCATTGAGACCGAAACGGGGTGCCAGGTAGACACCCTTCCCACAAGGATGGGGAGCCGGTCCTTGGCCGTTTCCTCGTCTTGGCACTGGAAACAGACCCTTTCTATGGACGTGGACGCGCATAGGGCCTCCAGCACCGAATCAGGCGAAAACTGTGGCCAGCTCACCCGAGCTATAAGCTCCTGCCCACCCAACGCCGACTGCGGGCAGAAGGCGCAGCGGCCTCGGCATGCCCCCATCCCCAGAAGGAGATATGCAGTCCTCGGACGGGCGGCCAGCTTCCCCTCCACCAGACCCAGCTCCACAGCCGAGCCGAAGGATACCCTTATACTCTCGCTCATAGTGGCTTGGCTTTCTCCCACAGGTATTGGAATGAGTCCGCAAAGACGCTCAGGAGCCCAGAATTCTTTGTGTAGCCTGGGTGGTAGTAGACCTTGCTGTCCCCGCTCTTCTTTGCCCAGATGAGGAAGACTAGCTCGGCGTCGTCCACTATGGTAAACCTGGTGCTTCTCCAGTCGCACCTGGCAAGCCTCACCGATATCCCGTTCCTCTTCATGTCCTCAACCCTGGAATCGGTCTCCTCATCCGCCATGAGCAGTAGCGCCCTGACCGCCACCTTTCTGTCAAGTGCCGAGAGTAGCTCCTCCTTTACCTTGTTGTACCAGCTGAACCTCTCGGCCATAATGCAGACCTCTGACTGCGCCCTTGAGACCATCTTCACCGTCTCGGTCTCCATGGCCGGGAGGCCATCCAGGATCTGCCAGAGCTCCTCCAGCCTCAATCCCAACCTGCTCTCGCTGTAGACGGGCTCCAGAACGCCAAGGGCCTCGTTGACGTTCCTCCTCAGCTCAGACATCCTGATCTCGGTCTCAACCTCCCTCGTCCTGAGCAGCCGCTGGAGGAATACCTTCGGTGAAACGGCAGCGACCTGCTTGCCCTCCAGCTCCACGGCACCCATG
This sequence comes from uncultured Nitrososphaerota archaeon, assembly GCA_964477685.1. Classification (GTDB taxonomy): domain Archaea; phylum Thermoproteota; class Methanomethylicia; order Methanomethylicales; family Methanomethylicaceae; genus JACTUC01. The sequence continues at coordinate 5,730 of CAYZHK010000065.1, read as the reverse complement.
GATGCCAAACCCTGGACTGCGGTGTTCGCCTCTGCCTTCTTCAGCTTAGCCCCCTTCTCGATCTGCTCGCGGGTGCAATCCCCGCTGGCCAGGAGGTATTCGTAGGTTTTTGCTTCATTATCACTAAACCCGATGGACTTCAGCCTGCTGTAGGGCATGACTGATGACCTCGCTACACCTATTGCCCGGGACATTAATATGCACTTTTGTGAACTCCACTGGACTGATAAGCCGTACACTGAATCCAATCAACAGACATTTGAAAACAGTTAAATGAGAATCATACAACTATATACTGGGGGGTCGGATGATGCCGCGTTTGCTCATCCTCGGGTCTGGAGGCCATCAGGAGAGCTTTACAGCACTTCTATCCAGGTCCCACCAGGTCAGGACAACCGACAACTGCACTCCCAACCATGCTAAGTTCATCGAGGATTCCAAGTCCATCGATATCTTCCTCCTCTGGGGCGGGGAGAGCCGGAGCAGGGTCTTGGCAGACGAGATCTGGCACCTGCTCAGGAACAGGCTCGTTGTCTCATTCATACCTGGCCTCACGCTGGGCGACCTAAAGGATATGTACCCCCTCTCCAAGGTTGCCCGCTGCAGGCTCTGCATCGATGGAGCTGTCGACAGGGCGCTGTTCATCATGACCACCGACAGGAGCTACTCCGACCGGGACGCCAGTCTCCTGCGGAGCGCCGCGGCAGCTTCAGGCGAGGTCCTGTTTGTCTCGGAGAACACCTTCGAGAGCCTCTCGACTCAGGTGGACGCCTCCAGAGGCGTCCTGGAGGCTGTGCAGAGGATCCTGAAGGAATCATTGGGCGGGGAGAGGGACCTCTACAGCTTCGTCTTGGACTGGGTAATGTATGGCATGGGCTCTGCGGGAATCGGCGGCGAGGATCCCCCGGCGGGAGGGCATTGGGAGGCTCCCGCTCCCGGCGACATGGAGCTCCTAAGGCAGGCCGTGAAGAAAATCCTCAATTCCAGCAGCAGCGCGAAACCGGCTGGGGGCGCCTGACATTCGCCTTTGGGAGACGAGGGAGTGGAAGCAGCGACGGGAGGAGTTCCTGAAGGACAAGACCTGCCAGTGGTGCGGTACCGACAAGAAACTGGTCGTGCACAACCAGCATCCGCCCCCCTCCTATTCCTTCCTCCTGAGGAAGATCTCCTTTGACTATCTGGAGGCAAAGGTCAGGGAGGGCGAGTTCACCACCCAGAAGGTGGTTAGGCGCTCATGCCCCGAATGCTACTCGACGTCAATACGCCAGAGAATAGCAAAACAGCCGCCCTACAAGTGCCAAAAGTGCAGGGCAGAGTTCGACATGCCCATGACTGAGGTTGTGGACACAGGATGGCTGACCCGCGGAGACTGGGAGCGATTCTGGGGCAGCTATGGACCGGAGATAAAGCGCATGGCGATGGATGCCAGGAGGAGCGCCGAGGAGGAGAGCCTGGCAACGGACAACTACATGGCCCTCTGCAACCGGTGCCATATGGCTGCCCGGAGCGGGATGGTCCTGTGCCCCCGCTGCAAGGTGGGCTATATGCGGCCTGGGCGCGAGATGTGCTGGATGTGCTTCAAGAAGACTGAAGAGGGACGTGAGATAGCCAAGCTCTACGAGAAGGTTTCCCATACTCACCCCTGGTGCGGAAACACCTTTGAGGTGGAGAGGCGCTGGCTGGAGCTGGCCGAAGATCCGCTGACCTTTTGCATGGAGATCTGCAAGGTCGGCCCAGAAAATTGCCCATACGCCAAGGACCAGCCTGAGGTGAAGCGCGGCTAAGGGCCGCCTTGGGGGTCAGTCTGCGGTGGTGCAATGATGAGGGTTGGCTTCCATATCTCCATTGCAGGATCCCTCGATAGGGCGGTGGACAGGGCTAGGGAACTGGGCTGCAACACGTTCCAGATCTTCACCAGAAACCCCCGCGGCTGGGCCTTCTCACCCCTCGACCCTGTTGTCTCCTCGAGCTTCCAAAAGAAGCTTTCCGGCAGCGGCATTGCGCCGGTTCTGGACCACATGCCCTACCTGCCGAACCTCTCCTCAGCCAACGCTGAGGTCTACGATAAATCCGTTTATACCCTGAAGGCTGAGCTGCGGCGGTGCGATGCTCTTGGCATACCCTTTCTTGTCACCCACTTGGGTAGCCACCTCGGGGCAGGCCCAGAGGAGGGCCAGAGGCACTTGGTCAACGCCATATCCTCCGCCCTCGAGGAGACCAATGCCCGCTGCGTGGTCCTTCTGGAGAACACGGCAGGGACCAAGAACAGCATCGGCACTACCTTTGCCGAGCTGGCCCGGATCATGGACCTGATTGGTCTCAGGGACAGGATAGGCTTCTGCTTGGATACTTGCCATGCCATGGGTGGAGGGTACGACCTCAGGGAAAACGCCCCAGGGGTTCTCGACCAGTTTGACGAGGCAATCGGCATAGGGCGGCTGAAGGCAATCCACCTAAATGACTCGAAGGGAGGTAGGGGGAGCCACCTTGACCGCCACGAGCATATCGGCCTGGGCACGATCGGCGAAGGCGGCTTCCGGGCGCTCCTCAGCGACAGGAGGATCTACGATGTCCCAATGATCCTGGAGACTCCCGTAGACGCCAGGAGGGATGACAGGGGCAATCTCTTGAAAGTTCTGGAGCTGGCTGGCAGCGGATCTCGGCACGGCCGAGAAGGTTAAAGCTCCACGAGGGTCTCGGTTCGGATTACCCCTTCCAGGCCCGCAACGGTCTTTACAAATCCCCCGATCTCATCCCTCTTTTCGACATTGCCGAATGCCACAACATCGAACCTCCCGAAGGTTGGGAATACCTCGCACACGTTGGGCATTTTCCCCAGCTTCCTGACCACTTCCAAAACCGAAACCTTTTCTGCATTGATAAGGATCAGAATCTGAACCATGGTTTTTCGCCTCAATCATCACATTAGGGTCTCAATCAGGGTCTCGGTGGATGTGACACCGACGATCCTTGCCACTTCATATACAATTATCCCCAGCTTCTCAAGCGTCTGGAACTCGTAGAGGGCAGCGATGTCGAACCCTCCCAGCGTCTCGAACGCCCTCCGCATCCCCTTGATGCCCTTTACCCCCTTCAGCACCTCGGGTGCTGTACCGGGTTTACAATGGATCATTATGCATGCCAGCGGCACAGAAATACCTCAAAAACCCTTATCATAGATCACTCTATTTACTTTTTGCTACTGATTGAGCTTCGGCAGGTATCTGTAGAGGGGGCTGTCCCTGTCGGGTGCCCTCAACCCCGTGGCCCTGGTTCCGTAATCCATTATGCCGCTCACCACAGCAGCCGCCTCGAAAACATAGTTGGAGGCCTTGAGCGGTCCATATATTATGAACCCTGCACCTGCCATCTGCATCATCGTGTTCATTGCCACATTGATGGATCTTGCCACCTTCCTGCTTATTCTCTTCGTGGCCAGCGGCTGATATGCCGCATTGGAAGGCGCGCAGCCGGTAGGGAGGGCCAGCTCTCTGCTGATCAACCGTATCGCTTCTGCTGCCAGCCAAGCGCTTGTGAAGTCCACTATACCGACATCAACCGCCACCTTCGCCAACCCCGCCCCCCTGCACCTTTCCAGGAGCCCCCCCTTCAGCAGATCCACCTTCTCCCTCGGGAGCACGGCTGAAGGGTCAAGTGTCTGCACGATGGCCGACTCGATTCCTGACTCGGTTACGCTGTCCAGCTCCTGGGGGGTTGTCGCAGGTGAGACCGAATTGATTCCGCACCTCTTGGCTATCCCCAACTCCTTCGCCTTCCTGCACCCTGCAACCCGCGTCTCCTCGTTCAGGCCCCCAATGAAGAGCGGGTCCTCGGTGGCGTCCGCAAGGACCTCGAGGTACTTCTCTATGGCGCATGGCGTCTCGGCGATGACGTCGATGGCATGCTCCAGACTGACGAGCTCCTTCAGCTCGGCAACCTTCTTCAGCTCCTTCGAAAGGGCCTTGCCGTCAATTTCCCCTCTGCAATGGTCCTTCACCTTCCGGTCTGAATTGTAGAAGAGGCTGCCTATCAGCACCGGCTTACCTGCGCCGAATCTCACCTTGCCAAGAGTGAATGCGTGCTCCACAACAGCCACTACTCCATCTCCTCCCTCAGCCTCTTCACCGCCTCAACCATATGGACGAGCTTCATCCTCGCCGACTCCCTCTCCAGAGACCTCATGCCGCAGTCGGGATGCACCCATTCCAAGTTCTCGGCCCCATACGTCCCAATCGCCTTCCTGAGTGTGGCAAGTATCTCTCCAACGTCCTCAACCTCCCCCTCGGTGGAGCTTACGCATCCGACCCCAAGCTTCTTTGAATTGTCTTTCAGGAGCTTCTTGTCCACAGTGTCGAAGTTGCTGACGCTGTCCTTGAAGGCGAAGCTGAGAATGTTGAGCCCTTCGATCCCGACTATGTCCTTGAATGACCTCTTCAGGTTACCGCAGACGTGCAGGGCCTTCGTACCCTTCAGGTCAGAGACCGTAGCCTCAAGCGCCTCCTTGGCCAGGGTCATGGGGGCCCCTATGGAGAAGCTCGGCTCATCAAATTGGAAGGTGCTGAAACCCTGCTTCTGGATCAATTCCGTCTCCACCGCCAGTGCCTCCGACACGTCCCGGTAGAGCGCTTCGTCCCTGAATCCCCGGTAGGGCGCACTGGGGGCCAGCTCTGAGAAAAACATCATTGTCACAGGTCCGGTGATCACGACCTTCACCTCCGACCTCTCCTTGGCCAGCCTCTTGGCCAGCAGGAGGTCCTCAAGGACAGGGGTCGCCTCAGGGGGCCTTATCCTCCCCACTATGCACGACCTTCCATCTTCCATGCTGAACCCCGGAATGTGGTCAGCGAAGTATGCAACCATGTCCTTCCTGGTCTGACCGTCGCTGATGATTTCGATCCCGGCCTCAACCTGATCCTCTACTGCCGCCCTGAGGGCCTCCTCCGCCTTGCCCACCACCGGGTGGCTGCCGATGACAGTTGTCCTCAAGCCTTTTTCCTCCCCATTAGCCTGTTGGCCAGCTTCACAGCCTCGGCACCGTCCTTCCCATAGCCATCGGACCCCATGGCAGTGGCTAGCTTTTGAGTCATGGCCGCGCCCCCCACCATCACCCTGATCCCTGGCCCGGTCTCCCTTGCCTTGGCTATGACCCTTTTAGTCTTCTCGATGTCGGAAGTGAGCAGCACCGAAAGGGCGAGTATGTCGGGGCCCCCCTCCTTCAGGGCCTTCTCAACCCTTTCGGGGGTCAACAGTGTGCCAAGATCGATTATCCTGAACCCATTGCCTATGAGCATGGAGGAGACGATGGTCTTGCCGATATCATGGGGTCCGAGAGACCCTATGGCCACAACCCCCTTCCCCCCCTCCCCTTTCCCTCCCTCATCGGAGAGGGCGGGCAGGGCCAGGCCCAGAGCGCCCTTTGCCGCGTTTGCGGACCGCATAACCTCCGGCAGAAACATCTCGCCGCACTCGAAGAGATCCCCGACCTCCTTCAGGGCTTCCGCCACAGCGTCTACCACGGCCTTTGCCTCAGCGCCACTGTCGAGGCACCTCTTCGTGCCATCCACTGCCTTCGCCAGATCCTGTTCGATTATCGCCCTCTTCACTTCCCTCAGGCATTCGTCGACCATGGTGGTGAAGCCCCTGTGGCCATCCCTCTCCGGTATGGTGTTTCTGCTATTATGCGTACGAAAGGTTAAATACATTTTCCATAAACACTTCCTTGGCTATTCG
>CAYZHK010000064.1:0-8247 GCA_964477685.1 uncultured Nitrososphaerota archaeon | reverse complement strand
CCTCATCCCCACGCCGCCCCCGACCATGCCCCCGGCGATAGTGGAGTCCTACATGAAGGAGGTGACGGTTTTCTATGACTCAATAATCGAGAAGGCCCTCAACAGGGTCAAAGAGTCCTACCCCAGGATCGAGGTCAAGACAATGATCGTCAAAGGGAGGGCCTGGGAGGAGATCATCAAGCAGTCCAAGAGGGGCGGGCACGACCTGATTGTGATAGGCAGCCGGGGATTGGGCGGAATAAAGGGACTATTCCTCGGCAGCGTCAGCAAGAAGGTGGTAGAGGAAGCGGCATGCCCGGTCCTCATTGTGAAGGGAGGGGCTGAGAAGTAGCCCTTGGGCCTCGGTGAGGGCTGGCGAGGATGAGGTCACTTCGGTGGTGGACCGGGCGGGATTTGAACCCGCGGCCTCTCGCGTGCGAGGCGAGCGATCTTCCGCTGATCTACCGGCCCGTCCAATAATGGAAGCTCTTCCGGTCGGATTTAAGCTTATAGGCAAAAGAAATAAATTGCCAAGGCTTCAATTTCATGAGCGGTGAGGGCTCGTAGCTCAGCTTGGTATGAGCACTCGACTGATAATCGAGTGGTCGAGGGTTCGAATCCCTCCGGGCCCACCACTTACTTTCGGCACCGCCAGAGATCCCTCTGGCTCGTCATGCCCAGTCGCGGGCTATTATCATAAGGATCTTCTCGGCGGCGGCTATCTCTGGGCAGATGGTGTTGGTTATCCCCAGCTTGTTTGCCATCTTGGCCAGCCTTGGGTCATGGATGCGGGCAATGGTCTTCTTCACGCCGAGATCCTTGGCGATGACGCATCCGAGTATGTTGTTGCTCTCGTCCCCCGTGACGGCGATGAATAGGTCGAACTTATCGACCCTGAGCTCCTCCAGGTCATCGAGGTTCGTCATGTCTCCCTTGAAGACCATGACATCAAAGTCCTTTGCCACCTCTTCACAGATCTCGGCGCTGTGGTCCATGACACTGACTTCATGGCTCATCGCCTTGAGCTCCTTGATGAGAATCTTGCCGATGTTGCCCGCCCCGACTTGCAGTACCTTCATAGCTGCCACCGCTTTTTTCTTTTCAGATTAATATTAAAATAGATTGTGCCACGTAGCTTAGGTCAGTATGCATGAGGTAAGAGACGAGATCCTTGCCACAGCTGGCGGCATTCTCAAGGTAATAGGCGGAGCGCTATTTGTGCCCATAGTGGGGGCAATCGCCTTCGGGGAGTACATGGCGATAATTTCATTTTTTGCCTGTGCCTTTGCCTCCATTGCCATAGGCGTGTTGATCAATCGGAGGTTCCCGATGAAGGACAAGCTCTCGATCGAGGCCACGATAATAATAGCGCCCATGGCCTGGATTCTGGTCTCAGCCGTGGGTGCGGTGCCCTACAGCCTTATCCTTGGATCCAGTCCCATAGATGCCTTTTTCGAGAGCATGTCCGGCTTCACCACAACGGGAATGACGCTCCTGACGGGGCTGGAGGCTCTGCCCAAGGGGCTCCTCCTGTGGAGGAGCTTGACGCAGTGGATTGGGGGGGCAGGAGTGATCCTCCTCTTTGCGGTATTCCTCAGGGGGGGCATCAGCACTTGGCGCCTATACTCCCTCGAGGGAAGGGAAGAGAAGTTCACGCCGAGCATAGGGACAACCATCAGAAGCATCTGGGTAACCTATATGGCAATGACGGCCATCTGCGCAGCGCTGCTATTCCTATGCGGCATGTCCCCCTTCGACGCGGTCAATCATTCCCTTACAGCCTTATCCACTGGAGGCTTCTCCACCAGGACCGACAGCATTGCCGCCTTTGCAAACCCCCTCGTGGAATTTGTCCTGGCGGTGTTCATGACCCTTGCCGCGATCAACTTTGCTCTCTACTATAACCTCTTCAAGCTCAACATAAGGCGGGTAATCGGCGATGTCGAGTCGAAAACGCTCATCATCATAATAATAATAGCTGGTGCCCTCGTTGCCCTTATGTTGGGGCTGGGCTGCTCCACCATTGCCCCCACCATCTCAAACAGCTACTTCAATGTCATCTCGATCGTTACCACGACAGGGTATACGAGTACTGATCTCCTTGTTTGGCCGCTGGCTGCCCAGGTCCTATTGCTCATCCTCATGCTCCTCGGCGGTAGCGCTGGCTCGACTGCTGGCGGGATTAAGATCTGGAGGGCCATTGTCCTATACAAGATAGGGAAGAGGGAAGTTGAGCGGATTTCTCTGCCTCCCTCGGCCATACGCCCAGTCAAGATAGGGGGGAAGATCCTGGACGAGGGCTATATCATGAAGGTGGGGGCATTCTTCTTCGTTTACATCATGGCGGTTCTCATCCAATTCCTAATCCTGTCCATCAATATTCATGATCCCTGGGGGGCGCTTTCGCTGGTTGTATCGGCGCAGAGCAACGTTGGGCCGGCATATTACTCCATGGCTGATCTGGACAACCTTTCCAAGTCTGTTCTTGTCTTCGGCATGTGGTTCGGGAGGCTGGAGCTCTTCTCCGTCCTTGCCCTCTTCAGCAGGGGCCTACCCGCGTTTGTCAAAGAGGCATACCTGGAGAACAGGAAGGAGAAGGCCAATAACAGTAGCCAGAGTGGCAAAATTGCTGAGGCCTGTTCGCCATGCTTCCAGGGGTCGGACAAATGGCAAAGCCTCATGCCTCGGGCGCGTGTGATAGTGGGCAGGGAATAAATTCCCGGGGGGCAATAGTAATGAAGGGGCCATGCCTATGCCTCAAGCCGGGACTAGGGTCGAGTTCACAAACCTGGAGAAGGTGCTGTTCGAGGAGTTGGGCATAACTAAGGCCAAGGTGCTGGAGTACTACGTGAGGAAAGCACCTCAGATCCTTCCCATTCTGAAGGAGAGGCCCCTTTCGCTCAAAAGGTATCCAGACGGCGTAGGAAAAGCAGGTTTCTACGAAAAGAATGCCCCCTTGGGGACGCCGCCCTGGGTAAAAACCTTCAGGGTTCATTCGGATTCTGTCGAGAGGGATGTCAATTACATTGTCTGCAATGGGCTTGACACGCTCCTCTGGCTGGCAAACCTAGCAACCATCGAGATGCACATGCCACTCTCGACGGCGGACCAATACGGCAAACCTGACCTGATGCTTTTTGACATAGATCCCGAGCCGCCAGCAGGGATAGCGGAGGCCGTCGGGACGGCACTGCTCCTGAAGGATAAGTTGGGGGATGAGGGGCTGAGAGGATACCCCAAGACCTCTGGCAAGAAGGGCGTGCACGTCGTTGTGCCAATTGTACGGGGCCCCACCTTCAAGGAGGTGAGGGAGTTTGTCAGGGATGTGGGGAAGGGGCTTGCGCGGGAAGCAGGCTTCGTGAGGTCGGAATTCTCACAGACCAAGGAGCCGGGGACCGTTTTCGTTGATTACCTCCAGAACGCCAAGGGGAAGACCATGGTTGCGCCCTACAGCCTCAGAGGCACCCTAAGCGCCACCGTCTCCATGCCCCTGGAATGGGAAGACCTCCGGAAAGGGATAAGTCCGGGCGACTTCACACTATTAAGTGTGCTCAAGGGAGCGGGCAGGGATCCTTGGGCAGACCTGTTGGAGGATAGGCAGAGGTTGGAGACTGGTCGGCATGGCGAATGATGGAGACGTCGAGCCCTATTCAGCACAAAAGGCCTCGAAGCGGCCCATCTGGACGGGGACCATAACCATAGGCTTGGTCAATATTCCGGTCAGGGTGCTGCCGATGATATTCGACAAGGAGGTCACATTCAGGTTCCTTCACAAGGAGGACGGCCAGCCGCTGAGATATCAGCGCATCTGCACAAAGGACGAAAAGGTGGTCCCATGGGAGGACATCGTGAAGGGCTATGAGGTGTCAAAGGGCGAGTTTGTCGTCCTTGGCAAGGAGGAGCTGGCCGCAGCGCGCCCGGAGAGCGACAGGAGGATAAGGATCGACAAATTCGTGGATTACCTCTCCATCGAGCCCATATACTTCGAGAGGTCCTACCTCCTTACCCCAGACAAAAGCGGCGACGCCTACAGGCTGCTCTATCTCGCCCTGGAGAAGATGGGGAAGGCGGCGGCGGGGCGGGTCACCCTGAGGACCAAGGAGTACCCAGTGCTCATCCATGTGTACAAGGGCGCCCTTGTCATGACCACCCTCAGGTATGCTGATGAGGTTAGGGATCCCTCGGCTTTCAAGGAGCTGGAGGGGCTTAGGGAGCCGAGCAAGGGTGAGCTAGACATAGCCGTGAGGATTGTGAAGGACCTTACCGGGGACTTTGATATCCGGGAGTATAGGGACGGCTACAGAGAGAGGGTGGGAGCACTCATAGCCAAGAAGATGAAGGGGGAGAGGATCCGGGAGGAGAAGCCGGTCAGGGAGGAGGCCAAGGAGCTCATGGCCGCCCTCCAGGAGACCCTTGAGCAGTTGAGGAAGAAATGAGGAAGCAATACCTCCCGATGCTGGCGGAATCGGTCGAGAGGCCCTTCTCCTCAGGGGACTGGATATTTGAGATCAAGTGGGACGGGATAAGGGCCCTAGCCTATGTGGGCGCCGGCGGCTCCCTGAGCATCAGGAGCCGGAACGGCGCAGAGCTTTCGGATAACTTTCCAGAGCTGGGGGAGCTGACGGCCCTTGCCAAGGATGCTGTCCTGGACGGGGAGATCGTGGTGATGAACCGCGGGGCGGCCGATTTCCAAGCCGTGGTGGGCAGGGCTAAGGCCACCGGGCGGATCGATATCCAGAGGCTTTCCCTCCGGCACCCAGCCACCTATGTCGTCTTCGACATCCTCGAGGCTGGCGGGGAGGACCTGACCGGGAAGGGGCTGATGGAGAGGAAGGCGGTCCTGCGGAGGACTCTGAGGGAGGGGAGGCATGTTGTGGTCTCCTCCTGGATCGAGGGCGATGGCGAGAAGTACTTCCAGGCTGCGCTGGAGAAGGGGGTGGAAGGGATAATGGCCAAACGGAAGGACGGGGTCTACGAGGCTGGCAGGCGCAGCGGTGCCTGGCTCAAGATCAAGAAGCTGAAGAGCTGCGACTGTGTCGTGCTGGGTTACACCCGGGGAAGCGGGTCCCGCGCTGGGCTCTTTGGCGCCCTGCTGCTGGGGCTGTATGACGGCGGGAGGCTCGTCTTCGTTGGCAAGGTGGGGACAGGCTTCACCGATGCCCGCATGCGGGAGCTGATGGAGGCTTTCGGGCCGCTGGAAACCGAGAAGGGGACTGTGGCCGAGGGGGAGGCAGGGACCCAGTGGCTCAAGCCCAGGGTTGTGGCGGAGGTGGCCTACCAGGCGGTCACCAAGGACGGAAAGCTGAGGATGCCTCGGTTCAGGGGGACCAGGCTCGACAAGAGGGCGGAGGAGTGCACCATGGATCAGCTAAGACCAAGGCTGGAGGAGTACAAGGTGAAGAGAAATTTCACCCAGAGCCCTGAGCCATACGGGGGGCCTGCCCCGGCGGGAGGGGGGATTTACGTGGTGCAGGAGCACCATGCCAGGAGGCTCCACTACGACCTGAGGCTGGAGAGGGACGGGGTTCTGAAGAGCTGGGCTGTTCCGAAGGGGATACCCGAGGCAGCGGGGGAGAAGAGGCTGGCAATAATGGTGGAGGACCATCCTTTGGACTATGCCGGTTTCGAGGGCGCGATCCCGGAGGGGCAGTACGGGGCGGGGACGGTCGCCATATGGGACAAGGGAAGGTACAGCGCACTGGCCTGGAGCGATGATATGATTGAGGTGGTGATCATGGGCGAGAGGGTGAAGGGGCGCTACGTCCTGGCCAGGTTCAAGAGGGCCGGCGAGAAGGAGTGGCTCCTCTTCAAGGCCAAGGAAAAGGGGACCTGACAGGATGATACGGGTGGGCACCATGGGGTGGAGCTACCCCTTCTGGGTCGGCAGTTTCTACCCCAAGGGGCTTCCCCCCGGGGGTTTCCTGCGCGAGTATGCCCGGCATTTCACGACCGTGGAGGTTGACAGCACCTTCTACAGGATTCCCTACGATTCGGTCATCAGGGGGTGGGACGAAGGCACCCCCGACGGTTTCGTCTTTGCCGCCAAATTCCCGAGGAAGATCTCGTACGACAAGAGGCTCCAGAATGTTGGCGGTGAAGCGGCGCTATTTGTGGAGAGGATGGAGGGGCTCGGGAAGAAACTCGGCCCGCTCCTGCTGCAGCTGCCGTCTGATTTTGGGGCGAATGAGAAGGCTGCCCTTGAGGGGTTCCTGGACGCCTTGCCAGAGGGGCACCGCTATGTGGTCGAGGCCAAGGGCAAGCACCCCCCTGCCGAGATTTTGGTCCCGATGCTGGAGGGGCGGAAGGTGGGTCTGGCGGCCGTTGACAGCCCGCAGGTCCCCCTCGTTGAAGCCCTTACCTCTGATTTCTTCTACGTGAGGCTGGAGGGGGACAGGTTCAGGGTGAAGGGGACGACCGGCAGGGTGGAGGTGGACAGGGAAAGCGATCTCGTCCGGTGGTCATCGATGCTGCGGGAGATGGATGCCAGGGCTGTGGATGTCTATGTATACTGCGGCAAGCGGTACTCTGGCCATTCCGCCCACGATGCCCTCAGGCTCAAGGGGCTGCTTTCTACCGCTTGATTGCAGTGATCTTCAGTGTAAAGACAAGGGTCTTTCCTGCCAGCGGGTGGTTACCCCTGACCCCGTAGGCCAATGCCGGAGGTATGGTCACAGTCTTCTCCTCGTTGACCTTCATGCCCATGAGGGCATCGTCGAACCCCTTTATCACCTGGCCTCCTCCCGCCTTCACCTGGAGGGGCTTATAGTCCCGCGACGGGTTGAACATCCCTGCGTTTTCAGCCACCTTCCTCATGGAGGTATCGAAGATCTTGCCGCCCTGGTACTTGCCCACGTAGTGGACAAAGACCAGGTCGCCCTTCTGGACTCTCAGTTCCTGAGACATAGCGCATCAATCCAATCTCTCTTGCTCGGGCGGTATTATGTTTTTTCACTTGTCCCTGGCCCATGGTTAGCCAGTTTACGCGAATGAGTCAAACGGGCGGGTCCGGAACCATCGATTCTTTATGGAGGCGTGTAGACCAACCGGCTGAATCTCAGCCCCAGGCGGGGCAGAGTTCAAGGCGTAACAGATATATTTAGGTCCGTCAAGTTAGGGGGTGCACGAACTGTGCTATAACGCTCACCGCGGCCTATCGGCGGCGCTGATCGTGACCAGACGGGCCCTAGCCCGAGGGTTGATCGATCGCTCTCCGGCCGCGGTAATAGTCATGGGGACTTGAATAACGCTGGCGCTAACGCCGCCGGGTCCGCATCAGGTCTTACATTGGACTCGGTATCCAACCATGAAATATGGTTGGGGTATAACGGGCCTTGCGGACGTTAATCCCGGTTGATCCTGCCGGACCCGACTGCTATTGGGGTGAGGCTAAGCCATGCGAGTCAGCGCTTCTAGCCACGATGGAGCGCGGCATACGGCTCAGTAACATGTGGTTAACCTACCCTCAGGTGGGGGACACCCTCGGGAAACTGAGGCTGATCCCACATAGATGATGGATCCTGGAATGGTTCTTCATCCAAATGGTATGCGGCTCATGCGTCGCGTGCCGCCTGAGGATGGGACCGCACCCTATCAGGTAGTTGGTGGGGTAATGGCCCACCAAGCCTATTACGGGTACGGGCCCTGAGAGGGGGAGCCCGGAGATGGGCACTGAGACAAGGGCCCAGGCCCTACGGGGCGCAGCAGGCGCGAAAACTCTGCAATGCGCGAAAGCGCGACAGGGCCACCCCGAGTGCTAGACGCAGAGTTTAGCTTTTCCTTAGTGTAGTAAGCTAGGGGAATAAGCGGGGGGCAAGCCTGGTGTCAGCCGCCGCGGTAATACCAGCTCCGCGAGTGGTCGGGACGATTATTGGGCCTAAAGCGTTCGTAGCCGGCCTTACAAGTCTCTGGTTAAATTTCAAGGCTTAACCTTGAGCGTGCTGGAGATACTGTTAGGCTAGGGGGCGGGAGAGGTTGAGGGTACTTCACGGGTAGGGGCGAAATCCTATAATCCGTGAAGGACCACCAGTGGCGAAGGCGCTCAACTGGAACGCGCCCGACGGTGAGGGACGAAAGCCAGGGGAGCGAACCGGATTAGATACGTTAATGTATGTTAACATAACGCTAAAAACCCGGGTAGTCCTGGCCGTAAACGATGCACACTAGGTGATGGCACGGCCATGAGCCGTGTCAGTGCCGTAGGGAAACCGTTAAGTGTGCCGCCTGGGAAGTACGGTCGCAAGGCTGAAACTTAAAGGAATTGGCGGGGGA
>CAYZHK010000063.1:0-8275 GCA_964477685.1 uncultured Nitrososphaerota archaeon | reverse complement strand
CCCTCGTGATCACCCTGACCGTGTGGCCTACATTCTCTATGGGCTCCCTCACCGCCTCAATGTCGAACCCCCGTAGCTGCACATCGTTGGCCGTTGTCTTCAGCGTGTAGATGTCGTATTCTTCGACCTTTGCCTTTTTGAAGAGTCTCTCGAACTTCGCCATCCTGATCACCCTCCAGAAACCATTGCCTTGCTGATGCGCAGGTAGCAGCCTCCATCGCCGGCCGGGACATAGTCCTCGCTGCCCTTACCGCAGGTGCCCACCGACATCTCGAAGTCCCTGCTGGCCCCGTCGATGTTCTTCAGCAGGTCCAGCACCCTGCCGGCCAGGCTCACGGATGTCAGTGCCCCTGCAATTTTGCCGTTCTCGATCATGTAGCCCTTCGAGGACGTGCACTGGATCCCGCCACCCAAGGGGTCTTCCATGCCGAAATTCGCGTGAGCCAGCATGACGCCGCGCTTTACCGGCTCAATGAGCTCCTCCAGCGCCATGTCTCCAGGCCTGAAGTAGGTGTTGGACATCCTGACGAAGTGCTTAGTCAGGAAGCTCTCAACCCTGCAGTTGCCGGTGGGGGGAACCCCCAGCGCCGATGATGAAAGCCTGTCGTGGAGGAATCCCTTGAGGATCCCTCTGTCCAGAATGACATTCTCCTTGGCCGGCGTCCCCTCATCATCAAAGACGTAGGAACCCCATCCGCCCTCCAGGACCGGCGAGTCCACGATGGTGGACTCCTCGGACGCCACCTTCTTGCCCACAAGGGCTGCCAGATAGGAGCGGTCCCGCATCACCTGGTCCGCCTCAAGGCCATGGCCGAAGGATTCGTGGGCTATGATCCCTGCCATCCCAGGATCGGCGATCACGGTCAGCTCGCCGCTGGGAGGGACCTTCGCCCCCAGCAGCTCCACTGAGCTTGCCACTGCCTTCCTGCAGAGCCCCTCCATGTCGAGCCCGTCGATGAACTCGAATCCCCCCGTCCTCCCCTTCGAGAGAAAGTCCGCCTCAATCCTGTCCCCCTCACGGGCTATGGGCACGATGACAAGCCGAGTGCGGGGGACGGTCTGGTGCATCAGTGAGCCTTCGGAGTTGGCAAAGGCCCTCTCGATGAGGCTGTCTATGCAGACGACGCGGGTGTTTATCACTCGCTTGTCGAGGGACGATGCCAGCTTATGGTAATCCCTCACCACCTCCAACTTATCCTCCAGCGGGGTCTCCCTGGGGCTCTTCTTCGCGGGGAGCGGCCTGTCAAGGCGATGGGCCTTTAGCCTCTCCAGCTTGATGACCCTGCGGGGGGCCTCGATGGGCTTTATCAGCCTCTTGGCCAGATCTGCCACAGCGGCCTTCTCCACCCTGTGGGTGCTTGATGTCAGCCAGACACCCCCCTTGAAGGCCCTCAACTGCACCCCCTCCAGTTCCGGGGTTGACACCTTGACGTCCACCTTGTCCTTCACGATGGAGCAGGACGCCTGGGAGTCGTAGAGGACGTCCCAGTACTCCACTTTGCCGTCAAGGGTTGAGCCAACTTTTTCAAAGATATCGTAAACCTTATCCAGCTCTCCGCTCATTTTCTTCAACGCCTACAACAACTGTCTTTTTTCCCATTTTAATGTGCTGGTCGGCCCGGGGGGCGCAGAATGGGCAAGATCCAGACGATGCCACAATGCCTTCCGTTCCTCCCCGGCGCCCTTGCGGCTCCTTAGGCGCTTCTCCATCAACAGCACGTCATGATATCTCCCGTCGATCTTCAGCTCCCTGCTGAGGACGCCGGCGCGGACGAAGCCGCATTTTTCGTACACCCTCACGGCCCCCCTCTGCTCGGGGTTGACGCCCAGAGTAACTTTCGAGACGCCCCCCTTCTCTCCGATGGCCCGCAGGGCCGCCTCCACGAGTGCCATTCCCATGCCCTGGCGACGGTTCTCCCTCCGAACATAAACGCCGTGGAGGGAAGCCGCGTGCCTCGTCTTCTTCCTGGAGTTGAAGCCGATCGCTATCATGCCGACCGCCTTGCCGCCGCAGAGGGCGAAGAGGGTATTCTCCATCCTCCGCCGCCATTCCTCCTCCGGCATACCCCTCTCCTCGTCAGGGGAGCTGCTGAATGCGAGGGGGTCGCTGCTGAGCGCCTCCAGCCTGAGATCCCTGAATTCCCGCCATCTGGTTCCGTCCAGCCTCCCGATTTCGACCATGGCTGAAGACACGCAGAGCGGCTATTTATCAATGCTGAAGCCCCCTTCCGCCCACAGGAGGCACAATGGAGCCTGACGGCATCGGCTGCAGGATCCTGGAAATGCTGTGCCTTGGCAGTAGCCGCACCTGGCCCCAATGAGATACTATATAAGAAGATTGCTATTTTCTATGGGCACCAAGGGTCAAGCAGAATGAGGGAAGATCTACCTTGCCGCAGCAGTCCACAATCCGCCGTATTACTGGCAGAGCCAGGATGAGTACTGGAAGAGTGGCTGCGGGACTGGGCTTCAGTGGGCTACCCCTTCAGATCTATCTCATGCTTCTGATAACCCTGATCTACTCCCTGGGCAGGAACCTCGCCTTCCCCTACCTTGCAATCTATCTGACAAGCGGGGCAGCGAGTGGCGGCCTGGCCATTGACCCCTCTGTGGTCGGCCTAACGCTCATGGTCGGCGGCCTCTCCTCCATAGCCGCCCTCCTCGTCTCAGGGAGCCTCTGCGACAGGATCGGGCGCAAGAAGATGCTCTTCGCCTTCCTCTACCCCACGATCTTCATCACCCTCAGCTTCGGCTTCATCACCGCTCCAGAGCAGATCATCGTGGTCTACGCCCTGATGGGCGTTGTGGGTTCATTCTATGATCCTGCCTTCATGGCCATGGTGGCGGACCTGATCCCGCCTGCGAGGAGGGAGGAGGTCTATGGCCAGGCATACATGGTTGGAAACGTTGGAACGGTGGTAGGCCCCCTCATCGGCGGAGCGCTGCTCGAGACGCTCTCCTACCCCTCGCTGTTCATGATAACTGCCATCTTCGTGGTCGCGGCGTCGGTGATCACCATCATCAAAATCAAGGAGACCAACCCAGTGAGGAGCATCGCACAGCCGGTCAGCGGCAGGTTCTCGGGCATCCCCAGGGATAGGCTATTCATCACCTTCTGCCTCCTCTCGGCCATGACCAGCATTGTCTACACCCAGCTCTACGGCCTCCTCTCCGTCTACACCGAATACCTTGGCCTGCCGGCCTACCAGTTCGGGATCCTTTTTTCCCTGAACGGAGCCATGGTTGTACTGCTGCAGATCCCGATAAGGAAGTATGCAATGAGGATAGGTAGCACATCATCGTTCATCTTGGCCCAGACGCTCTACTCCATCGGCTTCTCCCTCTTCTTCTTCTCCAGGGACCTCTCTCTGCTTCTGCTGGGCGACGTGGTCCTGACCCTGGGGGAGATCACCTTTGTGCCCGCCAGCAACGGCTTCATAGCAAACCTCGCACCCATGGACAAGCGGGGGCGGTACATGGCCTTCGCGGGGCTCTTCAGCGGCCTCGGCAGCTCGGTGGGCAGCTTCATCGGCTTCGGGTTTTATGGCCTGCTCCCCCACAAGGAGCAGGTCTGGGCCCTATTGGGCGGAATAGGTGCGCTAACGGTGCCCGGCTATGCCCTCCTCCACAGGAAGGCGGAGCAGAGGCGAAGCCAGTTGCCTCCTGAGCATTGACCGGAACCTCCTCTTCCGCCCCAGGCGAGCGCCGCGTGGATCCGTTGGCGGCAAGTCAACCCCTCGAAATCTTTATCGGCGGACTGGCGAGATTATCAGCTGCGGCTTGCATATCCCCTGGATATGGCCCCATTGTGACTCTGTTGACCAATCGGACTGGGTGAACCCAATGAAGGCAAAGGCAGTACCCAACGGTGTTATTATCTCCGCCCATGTCCACTCCTCAGCAAAGGGCGAGAGGATTGAGGTCGATGAATGCATAGAGGTCTATACAAGGGAGCCGCCGAAGGATAATAGGGCAAACATGGCGGTGATCAAGATGCTGAGCAGGGCCCTTGGCGTTCCTAGGACCCAAATTCGCATCGTCCGTGGCTCTACCAGCAGGGACAAGGAGCTGTTGATATTGGGCATAGATCTGGGGAAACTCGCGAGCCTTGGGCCGGGGATGACAAGGAGTTTTTCCAAAAAAGCCGATGGAAAATAAGGCCAGGCGCCTGCCTCACCTCTGGATACAACTGTCGCCGGCTCAGCCCGGAAACCGGCCCTTGCCTATCGCTATTGGGAGTCTCCAGACCTAGACCTTTCCAACGTAGACGCCCTCGCTGCTCGACAGCAACTCCATCCATTTCTGCCGGCAGAGTTGGCATTCCCGCTCTCTCTCCTCGAGCTGTTTGTTCACCACTTCAAGAAGCCTATCAAGCCTAACAGGCTTGGCCAGGAAGAAGGAGGCCCCATTGTTGACCGCCTCAATCGCATTCTCTGTGTTGGCGAATCCCGTCAGGACAATCTTCCTCGTCCCAGGTATGGTCTTCCTGAATTTGGGTAGGAGTTCAGTGCCCTTCATGTCTGGGAGAGATATATCGATGAGGGCCACATCGTATTCCTTGTTGGAGACCTTGAGGGCCGCATCACAGCCCCTGCAGGCAGTCTCCACAGCAAAGTTCTTCATCTCGAAGAATTTACGGAAGCTCTCCACCAGGTTTTTATCATCGTCCACAATCAATATCGATGGCTTATTCGGCGGCTGATCTTTTTTTTCCAAGTGGCGCACCACGGATTACAGGCGATATAGGGCATGCCCAGAGCTTAAGCATGGGGCACCGAGGCGCTTGCCCATCGCCAGGCGCTTTAGGCTGCAATGCATCCAGGCAAATCTTCAAAAGTTGGAATAGTTTGCTTATTCATACTGCATAGCAAAAGGATTTACTGCACCAGAAGGCGTTTGTCCGTGGCACTGGCAATACCCCTGATACTGCTGCTCACCGCGGTGAATGCCCTCTCGCTGGCAATCTTTGGCATGGATAAGCTGAGCAGCATGAGGCACGGCTGGAGAGTGGCCGAGTCGCGCCTTCTGCTGCTGGCATTGTTGGGGCCGTTCGGGGCCTTCGCCGGCATGCTGATCTTCAGGCACAAGACCCGCAGGGTCAAGTTCCTTCTCGTACCGCTATTCCTTGTCATCCAGCTCTACCTGCTGGTCCACTTCGGCCTCATCCAATTGCAGGGATAGGCCGTCTGGCAGTTTAGAACCCGAGAGGCCCGATCACATACTATAAATGAGGGGGTCATTCTTCTATGGGAGGTGGGATGCATGCAGGCAACCTTCCTAGGATACCTGGGGCTGCTTAGGGTGCGGAGCTGGATAGGATGGATTTTCTATTGCACCCTTGGTTTCCTGCTCTTCACCATGCCCTCTTGGGAAATGGCAGCGGTCACGTTCGCCCTCATCTCCGCCACTGCAGGCATCTTCATACTGAACCAATGCTACGACCTCGCGGTTGACAGACTGCACTTCGAGAAGAACCAGCTGCCGATTGCAGCCGGAGCCGTCTCCCGGTCCGGGGCATTCACACTTTATGTTCTCACCACTGCATTGAGCCTCGTCTTGGTACTGGCCACGGACTTGAGCCTCGTCCCCCTCTTCGCCATCTACATCGGCGGGGGGATAATTTACTCGGTCCCCCCAGTTCGCATCAAGGGCAGGGCTGTGCTGGACGTCCCTTTCATTGGCATCTTTTCCGGTGTCATACCCTTACTAATTGGGATCCAGGGGTCCCATCAGCTCACCTTGGGGGCCCTCTCGTCCTGGACGCTGCCCCTTCAGGATGCCCTGTTGGTCATGACCACACTCTTCCTGTTCCAGAGTTCGACCCACATCTTCCAGGCTCTGGGCGACTTTGAGGCGGATCGCGATGCCGGGGAAACGACCTCTGTGGTCAAATTCGGCAAGAGGGCTTCTGCCATAGCTGCAAAAACACTGCTCGCCATCAGCCTCTCGCTCCCACTGGCCTATGGCGAGCTGAGGTTTCCTCTGATCTGCTGCGGCTACTGGTATTTAGGCTTCCTGCTGCCGTCGCTCCCACTGGCGATCTACCTGATGAGGCAAAAAATCGCCACCAAGGAGAAGGTCAGCAACCTTACTGCCACTGCCAAAAGAGCCGCCCCCCGAATCTATTCCGCCCTCTTCCTGTTGGCGCTGCTCCTGAGGCTCGGCCTCCACTGAAGCCCAAGGAATGGGCCTCTCGGCAGGAAAAAGCTAATAATCGCCAGGGCACTGAAGAGCCTCGGGCTGCATCCATATGAAAATTACCATCGTGCAAGCCTCGGGCAAATTACAGAACCCCCATGCCGCCGAGGCGAAGAGGCTTTACGACACGCCGAATGCCGAGGTTATACACATGAACCTAAAAACCGGCCAAGCGCTCAAGAGGCACACTACTCCCACAGACGTCTTCTTCTATGTACTCAAGGGGAAAGGAACCGTCGAGGTGGGGGATGAGAAGTAGGAGGTTGGGAGGGATACGCTCATCGAGAGCCCAAAGAACGTACCCCACCTCCTGGGCAACACGGGGACAGCGCCCTTCAGGTTCCTGGTCGTCAAGGTCCCCAAGCAGGCCGAGCCGGCGAAATTCCCATAGCAGGCAACCTCACCTCCGACTTCCTTATTGGCAGGACAATGTGCCTGGCGATGATTCTGCTATCATTCAGCATAGCCAACATTGCGGTTGAGCTGATGACACCCGCCGCTGATGTCCGCTCACAGTCAATG
The DNA here is from genome assembly GCA_964477685.1 of uncultured Nitrososphaerota archaeon. Classification (GTDB taxonomy): domain Archaea; phylum Thermoproteota; class Methanomethylicia; order Methanomethylicales; family Methanomethylicaceae; genus JACTUC01. Next base: position 1,555 of record CAYZHK010000063.1, on the reverse strand, counting down.
AACATGAATTTCAAGTCTGGCATTCTGATGCCTGGAAAGATTTTTTTTTAATACCTGAAGCCCCCAATCATAATTTGGGGAAAGATGTGGTCCGCGTTCTTGCCGTCAGCGGTAGCCTCCGGAAGGGGAAGGGGGCAACGACCCAGATATTGGAACCGTTCCTGGAGGGGATGAGGAGTGAAGGCGCCTCCATCGAGCTCGTCTATGTGAAGGACTGCAGGATAGAGCCCTGCAGGGGGGAGTTCCACTGCTGGTACACGAAGCCGGGGGAGTGCATAATCAAGGACGGCATGCAGGAGCTCTACAGCAAGCTCCGCGACTCCGACATCTTCGTCATCGCCACACCTGTGTACATCCCGCTCCCGGGGGAGATGCAGAACTTCCTCAACAGGCTCTGCCCCCTCATCGAGCCCCTTCTCACCTTCAGGGAGGGCAGGACTCGGGCAAGGATCCATGGCAACTACCGCCTCAGGAAGATGGCCCTGGTCTCGTCAGGGGACTGGTGGGAAAGAGAGAACTGCGGCACGGTCCTGAGGATCTGCGAAGAGCTGGCCGCGGACATGTCGGTGGAGTTCGCCGCGGCACTGCTGAGGCCCCATGCCTCCTTTATGGAAGAAGAGGTGGCAAAGGCAAAAGAGATAGCCGTGGCCGCAAGGGAGGCAGGCGCCCAACTGATCCGGGAGGGCCGGATCTCGCCAGCGCGGCTTGAGACCATCAGCCAGCCGCTCGTGAAAGAAGAGGTGCTGAGGGAGCGCTACAACAGAGCCTACCTCAACATCGCAGGCCGGCCAGAATGAATCCTGATCAGGGTCATGGGTTGGTTTTATGAAGAACAGCGAATGCATCATTAAAATCATGGGCAGGAACGGGCGACTCTACCAGACCTACCGAAGGGAAAAAGGCGGCTGGGTCCAGACCAGTTCGAACGGCAGGGCGAGGCCATGCACAGCGGAGCAGCTGCTTTCCCACCTACTGCCCCCCCTTGCGGGGGCGAGCCCGGGCGTGATTAGGGTCGAGAGAGTTGTAGCCTCCGGCTCGGAACAGGCCGGCAGCCACCACTGATTTTACGGCATCGCGCAATAGGCCCAAGGGAGCTACAGGCGATGACCCGCTTCGCTGCCCAGCAAGGGTTATAGAATCATGGCGACAAGTCTCCTCCATGAAACTGCCCCCTTCCGGATTGGCAATCCTTGCATCAACCTTCTCCATTGTGGCGTCCGACCCGAAAACCAAAGACCTAGGCGTCGGCGTCCAGTCACGGTATTTCTCTGTCGGCTCTGCAGTCCCATGGGCCAAGGCTGATGTGGGTGCGGTTGCCACCCAGTCCTTTGCGAACCTCTCATACGGGCCCAGGGGACTGGCCCTCCTGGAGAGGGGGCTCTCGGTGGACGAAGTCCTGGAGAGGCTGACAAGGGGGGACAAGGGGAAGGACTTCCGCCAGGTGGGGGTCATCGATGCCAAGGGGAACGCTGCCTCCTTCACGGGCAAGAGCTGCCTCGACTGGGCAGGCGGGAGGGTCGGAAAGGGGTACTCAGTCCAAGGCAATATCCTGGCG
>CAYZHK010000062.1:0-8351 GCA_964477685.1 uncultured Nitrososphaerota archaeon | reverse complement strand
GAACCTCTTCTGGGCGCTCCAGAGGATGGAGGGGGTTTGGAGGGGGGCATCCTCGGTCGACTCCCTTGTGGAGGCTGCTGTCAGCGAGGCGAAGGCTATCGCCGAGGAGGACGTCGTTCGCTGCCGGCTCATCGGGAGCCACGGCGCTGCCTTGATCAAGGACAGGGACTGCATACTCACCCACTGCAACGCCGGTGGCTTAGCGTGCGTCGAGCACGGGACGGCCCTTGGGGTGATAAAGAGTGCCTTCGGTCAGGGGAAGAAGATATCCGTCTACGCCACCGAGACTAGGCCCCTTCTGCAGGGGGCGAGGCTGACGGCCTTCGAGCTGAAGGAGGCCGGGATCCCCTTCAGGCTGATCACAGACAACATGGTGGGCCATGTGATGAGGAGGGGGCTCGTGAACAAGGTGGTGGTGGGCGCAGACCGGATAACGAGGGAGGGGGACGTTGTCAACAAGATAGGCACCTATGGAATAGCGGTCCTCGCTAGGCATCACGGGATACCCTTCTATGTAGCAGCCCCGACCTCGACCATCGACCTGACCATTGGGGCAGAGGAGATTGTCATCGAGGAGCGGGGGGCGGAGGAGGTGCTTCGCTTCAGGAGGTGCAGGGTGGCGCCCAAGGGGGCAGCCGCACTGAACCCTGCCTTTGACCTGACGCCCAGGGAGCTGGTCTCTGCCATCGTAACCGAGGACGGCGTCTTCCGTCCACCCTACGACTTCAGTCCTTCTCGGGCAGGGTGACAATCGAGTAGATCGGGTAATCGGTCCGCTCGTCTATCTCCTTCTTCCACCTGTCGCCGACCGCAATGAGGACAAAAATCCCTGCTATCTCGGCGCCGCATCTCCGCGCAATGTTAACGAGCGCCTTGAGCTGCTCGCCGGACCGAACAACGTCGTCGGTTATCAGAATGCTGTCCTTCCGGTCAATGGCGTTCTTGGGCAGGTAGAGGGAGACCTGGATTCCTGCCCTGGAGACCGTGTAGGTCTCTTCGATGAAGTTGGAGACGCCTATCTCCTTGTCCTTCTTGGCGTATACGAAGGGGACTCCGAAGGAGTCGGCTATGTGGACCGCAAGGGGGATTCCGTCCACGGCCACCGTGAGGACCTTGCTGACCCGCCGCCCGGCAAGACGCTGCACGACGTGGTTGGCTATGAACCTCAGAAGCAGTGTGTCGCCTACAATCTTGGTGTTGTCCAGAAAGCCGCCCTTGTCCGAGGGCACTTTTTCCATTATGTGCCGCCGGACATCGTAGCCCTTCTCGAGCTTGCCCAGTATGGAGGCGGCCCTCTCGGCGCTGGGGAGGATGTGCCCCTTGACATAGCGGTTGAGGACTGTGATGGGGATCCCTGTGAGCTGCATCAGCTCCTGGTAGCTGTAGACCTCTTTGGCCAGGCGGAGGAACTCAACTGCCCTTATCTGGATCTTCAGGCATTCGAATCTAGTCTCATCGCTCAAAGAAGAACCCCCAGTACCCCTGTCATTTTTAGCTTTCGTTGTATTTTAATATTTACATGGCTGTTTAAAAAACTCTCTTGCTTCTGACCGAGCCCCTGCTGTCCTGGTAATGGCCGGAGTATGGCTTCCTCGGCGGATTCTCCAGCCTAGACAGGATAAGCTGGGCGATCCGCTCCCCCCTGGCGATGGCAACGCCTTCCTTGCCCATGTTCATGAAGGCGAGAGTCAGCTGTCCACGGAAGCCAGGGTCCACGAGCGCAAAGCTCCCCACCAGGCCCTCCCTTGCGAAGGATGATCTGATCAAGATCTGGCCGATAAGGTCGGCCGGCAGTTCGACTCTTTCCATGGTGTGGAGAAGCGCCATTTCCCCGGCAGGGATAGTGAAAGCCTTCCCTGCCCTCAGGTCATAGCCTGCAGGCGAGAGGGACAAGCCTGAGTAGGGGGTTATTTTGAGGGAGCCGGACTTCATTGCTTCCCGTATGTCGCGGTCGGAGAGCGTTGTCATGGCTATCGCCCGAAGTCGAGTATGTACGGGACGGTCACGCCGCTCTCAGCAAGGGCCTTCCCGTAACTCCTGACCATGGTTCCGTGGACCGGGACGACCACTGCCTCGCAGAAGATGTCCACAGTCCCCCGGACGAGGTGCCCTACCCAGACCCCCCTGTCGTTCCCGGCGGATACATGGAGGTGGACTAGGGGTTTCCCCTCGTAGAAGGAGACATTGCCGTTGCCGACCACCTCGACGTGGGACTCCAGCACCTCCTCGTGCCCCTTCCGCAGTATGAGCCGGCAGTCCCGCATTGCGCCGATGAAGGTTGGGACGAAGCCGGCATGGATGCTGTGCTGTTGGAGGGCACCCGCAAGCGACGAGACCGCCTCCTCGCCCTCGTCGAGACGGACCACCAGCGCTTCCCTATAACACTGTGAAATCATATTTTTCCATCCATAAGGGACTAACATTTTCTAAATAATTTTACGATACGCCCCCAAAAAACCGTGGAAAAAGCACCTGACAATTATAGATTCCGCCCCATTGTAATAAAAGTTTAAATATTATTGACTGATTCTAGCTTAAAAGTTATTAGAGCGAAATGGCATAATCTAACGTCCATTTGGCTGGTGGGATTCAGATGGTTGAGATATTGAAGAATTACATCGGTGGAGAATGGGTTGAGTCGAAGGGCGAGAAGACCCTCGATGTCGTCAACCCCGCGACTGGCGAATTGCTGGCAAAGGTTCCCCTTTCGGTGAAGGAGGATGTTGATGATGTTATCAGGGCGGCCAGGGAGGCATTCTGGGACTGGCGCAGCACCCCAGCCTTGACCAGGTCCAGGTACCTCTTTGAATTCAGGAACCTGCTGGACGAGAACTTTGAGAGTATAGCCGAGATCATTGTGAAGGAGCACGGCAAGACCCTTGACGAGGGCCGCGGAGACATCAAGAGGGGCATCGAGACAGTCGAGCTTGCCTGCGGCGTCCCGTCACTGATGATGGGGACCATTGAGGAGGACGTGGCAAAGAATATCGACGAAGCCTGCGTTAAGGAGCCCCTGGGCGTATGCCTAGGCCTGACGCCCTACAACTTCCCGGCAATGATACCGCTCTGGTTCCTTCCGATGGCCATTGCCTGCGGGAACACCTTCATCCTAAAGCCCTCAAGCCAGGTCCCGCTTACCGCGCAGGCGATTGTGGAGCTGGCTGAGGAGGCGGGATTCCCGCCGGGAGTGGTGAACCTCATCCACGGGAGCAGGGATGTTTCGAACGCCATCCTTGAGAGCCCCGGCGTGAAGGCGGTCTCTTTCGTGGGCTCCTCAGCAGTGGCGAGGCACATCTACACGAAAGCCGCCCAGACAGGCAAGAGGGCGCAGTGCCAGGGGCAGGCCAAGAACTTCATCATAATCATGCCGGACGCGAACCTGAAGCATACCATACCGGCCCTGATAACCTCAGTCTGCGGCTGTGCCGGGCAGAGGTGCCTGGCAGGCGAGGTCCTGGTGCCGGTTGGGGATATCTACGAGCCCCTGAGGGACCAATTCGTGGAGGCTGCAAAGAAGCTCAAGGTGGGCTACGGCCTGGAGCCGGAGACCCAGATGGGGCCCCTTGCCGCGAAGGAGCAGCTCGACAAGGTCAATGGTTACATCCAGAAGGGAATCGACGAAGGGGCGAAGCTCATTCTGGACGGGAGGAAGATCAAGGTGGAGAAGTACCCCAACGGATTCTTCATTGGCCCAACGGTCTTTGATGGCGTAACGCCCAACATGACCATCTTCAAGGAGGAGATCTTCGGCCCCGTTGCCAGCATAGCAAGGGCCGAGACCCTCGACGAGGCGATAGCAATGGCCAACACCGCGATCTACGGCAACGCCGCGTCCATATTCACATCGAGCGGCAAGTCCGCCCGGGAATTCGCATACAGGATCGAGGCGGGGAACGTGGGGATCAACATCGGCGTCCCGGCGCCCATCGCTTTCTTCCCATTCGCCGGCTGGAAGGAGTCGTTCTTCGGGGACCTCCACGGGCAGGCTAAGGAAGGGATAGACTTCTACACCCAGGACAAGGTCCTCATCACACGGTGGTTCTAGATGGAGCTGGGGACGTTTGGCGCAATACTGAAATACGCCACGGACATTGAGGATGGCGCAGCCGCCTACTACGACGGCCTTGCTGCATTGGCATCTGGGGAGGTGAAGGAGGCAGCCTGCGAGATGGCAGCCGCCTCGCGGAAGAACAAGCAGATGCTTGAGAGGACCCGGAGGATGGAGATGCAGGAGATGATCCTGGAGGCGATCTCCGGCCTGGATACCGCTACCTACGAGGTGGTCTTCAGCCCCCCTTCGGACCTGAAGGCGGGCATAGCCAATGCGCTGGTCATGGAGAACAAGGCGGTATCCTTCTACGGGGACTCTGCCTCCAAGCTGGGCTTTCTTGGCAATGTCAAGAGGACACTGGAAAAGCTTGGAAAGGACCGAGAGGGGAGAGCGGCGAGGCTGCGCTTCCTCCAGTGATCGGACGCGCCGCCCGAGATCATATCAGGTCAATGATTTTTTCAAGGGCCGAGAGCATGCCCTTAATCTTCCCATAGGACGACACGATCACTCCCATCACCAAACCGCAAACGAATAGGAAGACAATGAGATTTGTCACGGTGCTCTCGAAGTACCTTTGGAGGATCCCGCGCAGGAACACGGCTGCGTTAAAACCCAGGAAGAGCACGACGATGATCAGCACGAGCAAGTAAAGGCCGTTCTTCATGACCTTTGTGAGTTTTTCCCTTGACGGCGCGTCTTTGGAGATCAGGAGCACCGCGGCGAGCTGCCCCGCGTCCTTCTTGAAGGAGAGTACCTCGACGAGGGATATCAGGGAGACTACCGCCACAATGGTCACCTGCGCCAACTCGATGAAGACAGACTCGAACGGCACACTGCCGAGGGCATAGGCTGCAATGGTGCCAAGTGAAAGGAGGATTACTATGACCATTATTTTCTTCACTATGTTGAAGAGTATCTTGGACGGCCCTCAATGTAGAACCAGCGGTTGAAATTCCGTGCGGTCCATGAGGTGAGCGTGTTGACCTCGGCCTGCAGCCTCGTCGGCACTAGTCCCGCCAAGGCATCCGCATTCCTGGCGTCGTTCCTTGTCAGGCTGGAGCCGAGCATAACCGTCAGGAGAACGACAAGTGTGGCCGCGAAGAGCAAATTCTGGTCCACGAGGCCATAGTTGAATGCCTCAAGGGAGACAATCAGAGCGAACTCACTAATGGGGACCATGTAGAGGCCCATCCGGAGGGCCTCGTTGAGCCTGAAGCCGGCCAGCCATGAGGCTGAGGAGAAGGAGACATATTTCACGAAGATGGCCATCAGCGCCAGGGCCAGGGCAAAGACGAGCCCCGTGCCCGTCAGGTACGGGATGTTCAGACCTATGGAGACAAAGAAGATCATCGCAAAGAGGTCCCTCAGCGGGGTAATGCCCGACGCCAGCACTTCTTGGAAGTGGGTTGCCGACACTATCAGCCCTGCCAGAAACGCTCCCAGCGCAAAGGAAGCTCCGACATAGGAGCCTGCCCAGCCGTAGCCTATGGCCAAGGTCAGAGCAAAGAGGATCGGGATCTCCAGGCTACCCTGCCTTGCTATCCTGTTGAGGATCCTTGGGAAGACCTGAAGGCCAACCACCAGCATCAGCAGGGTGACGAAGATCAAGAAGGAGGCTGAATACATCGCCTCTCGTATTCCGAAGCTGCCGTAGCTTGCTATTGAGGGGATGAACGAGATCCCTGCAATGACTATGAGGTCTTCGATGGTTGCGCAGGCGAAGATCAGCGTCGCGGAGGGCGTGCCGATCTGTCCCTTCGACTCCAGGAGCTTGAAGGCAATGGCGGTGCTTGTGTTTATTGCAATGAGGATGAGGATGAAGATCAAGGTGGCCGGCAGGTCTGCGGAGATGCCTATGAGGGCCGTTAGAAGCACGACGAACACCAGCTCAAGCGTGGCCACTATTGGCAAGGCGAGCCCATACCTTCTCATGAAGCCAAGCTTTGCTGTCAGCCCTACCTAGAAAGCTATGAGGGCTATGCCCAGATTGCTGAGGAGGCTCACGAACTCGGAGTGGGGGTCGATAAGGCCGAACGCCGGGCCCACTAGCAGCCCGGTGGCGATGAAGCCCACAATCGGGGAGATCCTGATGCGCTGAAGCACTATGGCAAAGGTGGTCGCGATGGCCAGGAGGATGGAGAATGCCAGGAGTATTTCCATGCGGTGTCCAACGGGATACCACCATTGTCGGCTGATAAAACTTTAGCTGTGCCTGAACTCAGGGAACGGCCAATGCTTGGTGGTGGGGCTGCCCGGATTCGGACCGGGGTCACGAGGGCCCAAGCCTCGCAGTCTGGACCAAGCTAGCCTACAGCCCCGACGTAAGAGATGCAGCCCCAGCCAATTATTATAGCTATCGCTGACAGCAGCAAGGCGGAGGCGCCCATCGCGGGGTTCAGAAGGTGCTTCTTGATGGGATGGCGGAAGGTATAGCCTTCGTTGGCCCGGCTTGATAAGCTTTATTTGTACTTCGTATTTTAGGTAGTTTGGTCAAAAGTGGTGGACTTGGATAGCTCTCTGCAGGCCTCTGGAAAGGCAGTTGTGGCAGAGCACCTACGTAAGGAATTCATCGCCACCAAGGGAACAATCCACAGGACCAAGAGAAAGGTGGTTGCCGTGAAGGATGTCTCCTTTGACCTAGGCTATGGCGAGATCTTTGGCCTTGTGGGGCCCAACGGAGCCGGCAAGACCACCACGATAAAGATGCTCACGACAATGCTCATACCCACTTCCGGCCGTGCGACTATCCTCGGCTTGGACCTTGAGAAGGATGTGACAAGGATACGGGAGAGGGTTGGGATAGTTCTTGGCGGAGAGAGGGGTCTGTACACGAGGGTCAGCGCCATTGACAACATGAACTACTTCGCAGACCTCTACGGAGTTCCACCCGCTGTGAGGGATCAGAGGGTGAAGCAGCTCCTGCAGTTCTGGGGGCTCTGGGAAAGGGCGAAGGACAGGGTTGAGACCTACTCGAAGGGGATGAAGCAGAGGCTCCACCTGGCTAGGGGCCTCATCAACGACCCAGAACTGATCTTCATGGATGAGCCGACGATTGGGCTCGACCCGGAGATAGCGAGGGACATGAGGAACCTGATCAAGGAACTCTCCGAGAAGGGGAAGACGATCCTCCTCTCGACCCACTACATGTTCGAGGCGGACGAGCTGTGCAGGAGGGTCGCCGTGATAAGGAGCGGGGAGATCGCGGCTCTGGATACGCCGAGCGGCCTGAAGAAGTACGTCAAGGACTCCAATGTGGTGGAGGTTGAGGGCTTCGGGATCACCGATGCCGAGATAAGCCGGTTCAGGGCAATCCCAGAGGTGCTCTCGGTGAGCGGGGACATGGGCGAGAGCAAGCAGGTGCTGAAGATCCAGACCCCCAAGGGGTCCGAGCTGATAGCGGAGATACAGGAGATCCTCAAGAACGCGAGGATCTACAACATCAAGATCAAGGAGCCCACACTGGAGGACGCCTACCTGAGGTTGGTTGAGTCATGAAGAGGGCTGGTGGTCCACTCCATGCCCAATGGGATTAGGATCATCTACAGCGCCTTCAGGATGGCGATGCTGCACTGGATTGCGGATCCCCAGTGGGTGATACCGAACATCATAGCCCCCTTCGTCTTCACCATAGTTGCCCTTACCCTCTTCGGCAGCTCCAGCGGACCCTTCGGTCTGTATGCCGTGCTCGGCGGCGGCATGATGGGGGTTTGGGGGAACACGCTCTACTCCTCAGGATTTGCCATCGAGTTCGAGAAGTGGCAGGGGACACTGGAGGAAGTGCTTGCCGCGCCGTCCAAGCTCCTCCATGTGATAGCAGGCAGGTCCGTCTGCAACGCGCTGTTGGGCCTTATCAACATGGTGGCGATACTGGCAATCGCAGCCTTCCTCTATGGGGTGGACTTCAGCCAGGCCAACATCATCACCCTTGTTGTCTCGGTCTTCCTGACGGCCTTTACCATGGCTGGCTACGGCCTCCTGATCGGCGGTTTTTCATTCTACTTCAGGGACCCGATGATATTTGCCAACATATTCACATTCATACTGCTGATATTCTGCGGCGTTAATTTCCCAGTCTCCTATCTGCCGCCGATAGCCCAGTATGTTTCCTATGCCTTCCCGTTGACCTACGGCATCGAGGCGGCAAGGGCAGCCATTGCCGGTTCGTCCCTCCTTGATGTCCTGCCCACACTCGGCTGGCAGGTCCTCATTGGGGTGGGATCCATGTTCATAGGCTACGTGTTCTTCAGGGCCTTCGAGAATACTGCCAGAAGGACGGGCAGGCTCGAGGAGCAGTAGGGAC
>CAYZHK010000061.1:0-8537 GCA_964477685.1 uncultured Nitrososphaerota archaeon | reverse complement strand
GTCGACCCTCCGTCCTTCCAGACAAAGAGCTTTGACGAAGTCCTGGCACTCTGCAAGGGCAATATCGCACAGGGCATGAATAGCCCGTCAGGTTTCATCCTCATGCCCGGCTGCGAAATGCCGCCCCTGGCGCCACCGATCAACGTCCATGCCATGCTGGTTGCGTCAAGACAGATGGCCTATAAATAGCAAATAATCTCCCATTTCCCTTTTTTTAATCCATAATTTTTACCGAGACATACTCCTCAGACGCCTTGATGATGTCCCTGGGGGGCTCCCCCTTCACGAACTCAGGCAGGGCCGCCTTCAGGTATTCCGAAAGGAAAAGGGACCACTTCGGCCCCAGCTTGTGCCACAGCATTATGGTCTTGCCGTTTTCAGAATCCTTGCAGGTCGCCCATTTGGCATGGCCACAGAGGAGAGTCCTGACGATTTTGACGTACGTATTGAAGTTCATTGGGAGGGACCTGTGAATGATCCTCTCTTCACCCATTGTCGGGCCCAGCTTCTGCGCAATCGCAGCCACCCTCCTCTCGTCAAGCTCCGTTAGGAAGTCTTTGAAGACCCTCAGCGAGAGCGAGATGTGCCCATAGCTCTCGGCCTCCAGATCGTGCTCAACATACTCCCCCAGCAGTGCATTGACGAGCGCATTGATTGACGTCCCCTTGCTGTCAGCGGCTATGGAGAGCTTTTGGAGGGTGCCGGTCTCTATGGAGAAGCTCCTCGTCCTGTGCCATCCGGCCGATTCCTCATCCCCCACCTGCTGATGTTTTTTATGCCTCACAGGCTTCTGCATGGCTAGAGGGCACCGTATATCTCTAACTGAAGATGGCTCGTAATAATATTACCGGAGTCCGGAAAATGGGGGCTGTAAAAAGCCGCAGGGGTGGCTGCGGACCTGCGGGGCCCCAAGCCCCTCCGCAGTCATCCCCTCGGACCCGATGCCCCTACTGGTGGTAGGCATTGACCAGCTCGTAGTAGAACCTCGCCGCCTTCTCCAGGTTCACGACCTTGACGAACTCGTTGGGCTGGTGGCCGAGGTAAATGTTGTTCTGCAGGTCGTACTCGCCAGGCCCCATTATGAGGGTAGGTATCTGCTTCTTCGTTGCAAAGACAGCAGCATCGGTGAAGAAGTTGACCCCGAAGTAGCCCAGCTCCCTGCCGATCACCGTCGGCCCCAGGGCACTGGCTGCCCTTATGAGCTTGGCGTCAACGGGGGTTGCCACCGGCATCCGCTCGTTGATGACCTTCATCTCTGCCCTGAAGTTGGGGACCTCCCCCTTCAGCCTGTCCAGCACCCCCTGTATCTTCGTCAGTATCTCCTCCCTCCTCTGGCTGGGGACCGGCCTCAGGTCCACCGTCGCCACGCACCTGTCCGGAATCGAGTTGGTCTTCACCCCTGCGGAAATGGTTGCGATGTTTATGGTCGGCGGCGAGAGATAGGGGTCCTTTGCATAGGGGACACTCTCCCACGCCTCCTTCCCGAGGGTCAGCAGCCTGATCATGTGCTCCAGGGCGTTGATGCCGATGTGGGGCTGGGTGCTGTGGGCGGTTCTGCCGTGGGTCGTGAACTCCAGCCAGATCGTCCCCTTTTCCGAGACCACCAAGTCCAGCCCTGTGGATTCCGGGATGACGACGGCGTCCACCTTCTCCACCGAGTTGTGATCGACATAGTGCCTCGCGCCTATGCTGTCCGACTCCTCTCCGGAGACCGCCGTCAGCATGATGTCGCCCTTGAACCGCCTTCCGGAGGCGAGCAGAAGCGCAACGGCCACAGACATGGCGGCGACCCCGCCCTTCATGTCCGATGTTCCCCTACCGAAGACCTTGCCATCCACCACCTCGCCGCAGAAGGGGTCCCTCTCCCATGCCGACTCTTCGCCTGCCGGGACAACATCCAGGTGGCCGTTGAACATGAAGGCAGGGGCACTTTCGTCGCTCCCCCTAATGGTTGCCACGACGTTCCCCCTGTTGTTCCCGATGTCCACGGAGTCTGCCTCCAGGCCAAAGGATCGGAGCCTCTCGGCCAAGAACACTGCTGCTGGGAGCTCGTCGCCCGGCGGGTTGACGCTCCTGATCCTGACGAGTTCCTGGGTCAGCCTGACGATTTCATTTAATGCCGAAGGACGGTCGATCATACCAAATACCGAAAAACAATATCGTGCCTTGCCCTTTTTTTACCTTGCCCTCATAAAAGCTGCCTGCACCTCCGCCGCGCCGGTGCCCGGGCTCAGGGCCGCCCTCACTGTCAGAATGTCCTCTCCAGGCCCGCCTCGCAGAAGATGACCCTCTTCCCCAGTGCGTCCCTGAGGGCATAGGCAGCATCCTTCCCGGTGCAGTGGCCGGGGATCAGATAATCCGGGTTCAGCTCACCGAGGGCGGCCATTGTCCTCTCCATCTTATCCTTGGAGGCATCAACGAGGTGGAATCCCCCCACTACCGCATGGACGCGCTCCTCGCCGAGGAGCCGCTGGAACTGGCGGATGGTGTTCACAACCCCGGCATGGGCGCAGCCGGTCACAACCACAAGCCCCTTCCCCCGAAGAATGGCCGCCACGGCCGAATCGTCGAGAAAAGGATCCTTCTTGGCCTTCCCCCCCTCCACGATGTAGAACTCTGTTTCCGGCTCCTCGAAGGACTCCCTCCGTATTATCCCAGAAGTTGCCAGCCAATCCGTAGCCAGCTCCGGAGCGTCCGACTCATGGATCTCATAGCCTGCATCAACGAGCGCCTCCTTAGCGAATGGCATGCCGATGTCCTGAAGCTTCTCTCCAACCTTCTTGAGGCGCTTCCCGAATGCATCCCCCTGGGTGAAGAGCCTGCAGGGCCTTGGGCAGACCTTGGCATACTCGAGCAGCCCACCCGAGTGGTCGTAGTGCCCATGGCTTAGCACGACAGTGGCCGGGTGGGGGGCCTTCATGGCCTTCAGGTTGTTTGTGACCACGGCGCCGGTCTGACCGGTATCGAAGAGGACGCTCTCCCCAGCCGCAGAGAGGACCGCGGAGAAGCCATGCTCCCCCAGGAGCCCCCTCCTCCCAACCTTAACCGAGTTGTCGCTGACTACCCGGAGGGTGAGCTCATCTATGACCTTAGGTCTCTGCACCGAATTCGCCCCCGCGACCGTACTCCTCTACCATTTCGGGCTGATCTCCTCCCGACCCCTCACGGTGGATTTCGATCCTCCTGGAATTGAAGAAGGCCGAGATCAGCTTTTCCTTGCCATTCTCGACCAGCCGCCAGATTGTGTTGTGGGAGACCCCCATGCAAAGCCCAGCCTCTTCATACGAGGCCTTCTCCACCTCGACCAGCCTCAGGGCCTCGAGTTCCGCTAGGTCGATGTAGATAGGAGTTCCCACTGCCGTAGGCTCTGGGTTCATGGCAGTGGCAAGCGGCACCCTTTCTATATTCACGAACTTGGGCTTCCTCCCCACATCTCCCCTCCGGCATCTCCTGCAGAATCCATGAGGCATGTATATGGGATATATCACAAAACATATAAAATTGCTCCCCCAACGTAGGCTATCCCCTATCAGGAAAGTGGTTTGAAATGAAGATAGCCTTCGTGACTGAGGATGGAGAGACCATCAGCCAGCATTTCGGCAGGGCACCTTTTTTCATGGTTGTCGAGCAGGAGAACAACGCCATCAGGAGCAGAAGCCTCATCAGGAAGGGGGGCTGCAGCCACAGCCATGGCGAGGGCATCAGCGGGTGTGACCCACATGAAGGTCACGGCCACACAGGCCAGCCTTCCCTGCACGCCTCCATGGTCAGCCCGATACAGGGCTGCTCGGCGCTGATCAGCGGCGGTATGGGCATGAGCGCCTACACCTCACTCTTGGCGGCAGGCATAAACGCCTACGTCACAAGGGTCGAGACCATAGACGAAGCCCTGGCCCTTTTCAATCAGGGAAAGCTGGACAATAACCTCGAACTTCTCCACTGAGGCGCCCGTCCCAGCCTGCCGGGTCGAGGCCCCGCACCATCGATTCAGGCGGCCACTGAAAGCTGCGCCGGCACCGGCGGCCCTCTATCCCGTCTGGTCCCCAAAGTTGCGCTTGATGTACCTCTTGTCCTCGTACTCTGTGACCTTTATCTTCCCCTGCTTAACCAGCCTATCGATCACTTCCCAGCCCAGCCCCGCCTTCTCAAGGTACTTCCTGACAACATCCTCCCTCAGCGGATGGACGGCAACGATGCCCAAGACCGCTCCCTCGGCGTCCTCGACGTCGGCATGGCTGGGGAGGTCCCCCTCATGGTGGGGCAGGATGGCGACCCTCTCCTTCCCCAGCTTCTCTGCGAAGACCCTCTCTGCAGCCCTCAGGGTCGGCCACGGCGCCAGGGAGACCCAGGGCTCGGTCGGCGGCCTCGTCACGGAGGATATGTAGGCGGTCTTGAGCCCCCTGAGCCGCCAAAGAAACTCCGCCACCCCCCCGAAGTCCTGCTCGACACCTCCAAGGGCCATTGTCTCGCTGATGAGAGTGCCCCTGTAGCCCTGCGCGAAATCCTCGATCCCCTTCAGGATTATGCCGAGGCCGATGCCGTGGTGCGGTCTGTTAATCCGCCTCCAGAGCCCCTCGTCAACCGTATCGACTTTGACCGAAACCAGGTCTGCAAGGGCCAGATCATCCCTCACATCTCCCCTCCAGAGCAGGGAGGAGTTGGTTATCACTGCGATTGGCACGCCAAGGCCCTTGAGGCGTTCTATCTCCGCGCCCAGCTCGTCGTCAAGGGTCGGCTCCCCGTCAGGGACGAAGGTGATGTAGTCCACTCTGCCGCCAGCCAGCCTTATCTCCCTCAGCCTCTCCGATACCTGGGTGAATACCTCTTTGGTTCCATAGAACCTCCCCCTCTCCCACCTGTAACCCGTCGTCCTGCCGATCTGGCAGTAGACGCAGGAGTAGGTGCAGTTCTTGGCCGGGATGTTGTTGACCCCGAGGCTCACCCCCAGCCTCCTCGAATTAACCGGACCGTAGGCAATGCCATTCGCCATAATTCATCCTCAAAAAAAAGTTGGGTGGACCAAGTCATAAACATTGTTGGGCTTTCGTCGGCCGCTCATGTCCCCTTGGCTTGTTCCCCCTTCAGCTTCTCCAGCTCGCTGACCCTTCTGTCGAGGTATTCCTTCAGCGACTTCACCTCGTCCTCCAGGAGGGCTACGCGGTCAACCTTACTGCCTTCGCCGGGTTCTTCGTAGGGGTAGACAACCCTGCCGTCTCTCGCCACGTAATAAGCATGGGGGCCGTGGCCGCACCTGCAGGGACCGACATAGTACAGTCCGCGCTCCTCGAGGTCAATGGGGTCCAACCATCCCCCGTGGCACCAGCCGTAGTAACCCCGCCTGTGGAAATATCCATTCATCCTATTTCACCCCCTTCTTCTCTTGGAGCAGCGTATGGTGGTACGACCCTTCCCGCATCATTCTGGCCCCGCACTTGGGGCAGACCTCTCTGGCGCACGGTGCGCCGGCCCTGTGGGGTACCTTCTCTCCGCACTTAGGGCAGATGCACATGCCTCCGGGACCGTAGCCCATTTTCTCCGCCATTTTATACACCAATTAAGAGATATATCCCTAAATTAATAAACCTATTCCCGGGGGAGGGAAAGGGCCGTAGCACGTTTAATAACCCCTGCGGCAAGTCAAATCAGGGATCCAGTATGCATGCCCCGCTCCGCCTCGGCCCAGGGATGGCACCCACCCTTGGGGCTGGCGCACCTGGGGGGAACACACCTTGACCAGCTGGCGGACGATCCTCCTTTCGCTGGTAGACGACGCTATTGCCCTTGCACTCATGGCCATTGCCCTCGCCTGGCTCACCTCAGCCAACTACCTGCAGCCGGCTGTGGCCCTGGTCCTGGGGGCCCTGGGCGCTGCGGTGGTGCTCATCATTGCCTACAAGAGCACGGTGGCGCTGACCCTCCGGCCCAAGGTCGGGACCGGCATGGTGGGCAGGAAGGGGGTAGCCGCGACCGAGATAGCGCCCGACGGCATGGTGCTGATCGACGGGGAGCTCTGGAAGGCTTCAAGCAGGGAACCCATCGCGAAGGGGGCTGCTATAACCGTAGTGGGCGCCAAGGGCCTCCAGCTCGAGGCCTCCGAGGATAAAAATAGCTGAGGGCGCCCCGCCAAGGGCGCCATGGCTATGCTACCTCGCCCTGGATCTGATCATTGGCTCCATCAGCGTGTAGAGCCACTTGGCGAACTCGTTGGGGTTCTTGGTCTGGAGGAGCACCTCCCCTGGGCCGAAGATCCGCGTGACAAGCCCCTCGCCGCTGAGGACCGTCTCCTTCCAGCCGCCCACCTTCTCCACCTGGTACCTGCAGGTGTTGCTGAAGGCCACGATGTGGAAGTTGTCCACCACTATGGCGTCGTTGGGGCTGAGGGTGTGCCTGTCGATGGCGCCAAAGGTGTTTATAAAGAGGTTGCCGTCACCGCTGGTCCTCATCATGAAGAGCCCCTGCCCGAAGAGCCCCTTTGTGAAGCCCTCCCATTTGACGTCCAGATTGATACCCTGGGTCGATGCGACATAGGACTCACGCCTGAGGATGTAGCCGCTCTCCGGTTTGAGCTGGAGGCACTCGATATCGCCGACCGGGGCTGCGACGAAGCCTATCTCGCCAGGCCCGCCCTCGGCCACGAAGTCGTTTACCCAGAAGGACTGGCCCCCGAGGAACTTCAGCCCCAGGGAGCCCAGGACTCCCTCCCTGGCCCTTGTCTTGACCTGTATGTTGGGGCTCATGTAGGTCATGGCGCCGGATTCGCCCACGACACCCTCCCCCTGGGCGAGCTTGATGACAACCATGGAGTACGATGGCTTGTATTTGATCTCATACTGCATTTTTTCCACCTGTGCAATACTGCCCCGCTTGGTGGATATATCCCGATTCCCTGCGCGGGCTCAGCCACCTCTTTCTACCCGGTCCCTTCGGGAAGAGCCGGTACTGCCCTGAGCGATCCCGCCATCTCCGCGTCCGCGGTGATGGACTCCGCCCCCTCCGCCTTGGCCGGGGCGGTGCAGTAGGCGCCACAGGCGGTCCGGCGGCTCCCCTCTGCAACCCCAGGGTCCGCCTGGCACGCCGGGCTCATCTCTCGATCCACTTCTGGTACCTGGCGGGAGCTTTTTATTTAGGGATTAGTAAGTAAATGTTGGGGGAAATATATGTCGGTAAAGAAGGCAAAGCCAAATGTGATCGAGGTTTGGGGAGCAAATGTCCATGATCTTCTCAACATAGAAGGGGTGACGGTGAAGCTTGCGCGCTGGAAAGGCTGCGACGACGCCTGCGTAGAGACAGATCATGATCCAATAGCCAAAATATACAGGATAAAGTTCCCTAATGGGACCTGCTCGAATTCGGTTAAGGATAACATAACAGATTACTCGCTACCAAAGGGGCAAATGGTGCGCGTTGTGAAAGGCGGCAACTTCTACGACAAATTGATCGTGTTCAAGTTTGGCAAGAAGGCAGCCAAGGCCTGATGGCTGCCAACATTTTTTATCGCACCCTAACAATGCCAATCGATGAGCCGGCAGTGAGTCGCTATCATGTTGAGCGGAAAAAAGAAAAAAACTAAGCAATAGCGGTTAGGAAAAAAACCCTATTCACTCCCAACAGGATCCGCAACACGTCAATCAATGACATAAAAGATTTATCGATGGGCAAATCAGTAATAAGGAAGGAGTTCTTTCCGTGAAGGGCATAGTCATTTACGACTCCTCCTTCGGGAACACCAAGAAAGTTGCGGAAACCATCGCGGAATCTTTGAAGGACGCAGGTCTGGACGTCGACCTACTCCATGTAAAAGATGCAAAGCTGAGTGGCAAGAGATATGATTTCCTGATCCTCGGTTCTCCAACAAAATTCGGCACTATGACCTTCACAGTCAGGTTCTTTTTCGGAAGCGTTAAGAGCGAGGAGTGGGCTAACAAACCCTTCGCAACCTTCGACACCGAGAACCCCGACAATCCGGATCGTTACAGCGCGGCCCTAAAGATGGCCGAGAGACTCAGGGAGAAGAAGATGAGCGAAGTAGTACCCGCCCTCAGGGCTATCATCATCGGGCAAAAAGGGCCGCTTAAGGACGGGGAAGTTGAACGGATAAAAGGCTGGGCCAGGGGGCTGGCGGCAAAATTGGGGGAGGCGGCACCCCCACAATAACTCCGGTTTCAGGAAGACCATTTTCCAGAAGCTCATCCGCGTCTTGTCCTGTATCCCATCGGCGATTGGCGAGCCGTGGTCTTGTGGGGCTCATTTCAGTACGATTTTTTTAGATGGCTGAAAACGTCGCCTCTGCAATTCCCTGCTCCACATCCCCATTGGCCCTGATGCATCCGGGGTCAGAAGCGAGGATGTCTCCGTGGTAAGCCAAAGCCCTTGCCCTGCACCCCCCGCAAAGGCTCCTAAACTCGCATCCTCTGCAGGAACCCTTGAGGCGAGTCCTGTCTCTCAGGTCGTCCAATACGCCTCCAGAGTCCCAGATGCCTCCGAAGGCCTGTGTTTTAAGGCTGCCGAGGACCAGCTTGGGCATGAATACGCATGGG
>CAYZHK010000060.1:0-9083 GCA_964477685.1 uncultured Nitrososphaerota archaeon | reverse complement strand
GGGTCGAATGTGAGGGGGGTGACCGAAGGCATCCCAATGGAGTGTGCGGACCTCATCCCTGGGAAGCAGGGCGAGGGAGGCGGCATATCGGAGTTCGTGAGGGGCGTCGTCCGGAAAAAGCCTGTTAAGGCCCGAGTGGACACTTCAGAATATGACGCACTGCTGGAGCGCTACAAGATGATCTGCCGCCGGCTTTTCCCCCCGGCGCGGGCATCAAAAAGATTAAGTGCCTACCTTCGGGTAGTTTCTTGGGGCTTGCCAATGGTAAAAGTCGAGCTTTTAAGGGATGTCTTTTGGGTCGGTGCCGTGGACTGGAACCTCAGGCATTTCCACGGCTTCAGCTATTCCATTCACAGGGGGACCACCTACAACTCCTACCTCATCACCGACCAGAAGGTTGCGCTGGTGGACTGTGTCTACCAGCCCTTTTCGAAGGAGATGCTCGAGAGGATCGGCGAGATAGTCGAGCCGTCCGAGATTGACTATATAATTGCCAACCACCTCGAGCCCGACCACTCCTCGGGCCTGCTGGACCTGCTGGAGGTGGCACCGGAGGCGAAGGTCTACGGGACCGCCCGATGCAAGCAAGGGCTCGAGAAGTACTACGGCTACAGAGGCAACTTCAGCGCTGTGAAGACAGGCGACAGGCTCAGCCTGGGCAAGAGGACGCTGACGTTCATCGAGGCACCCATGATCCACTGGCCCGACAGCATGTTCACGTATCTTGCTGAGGAGGGGCTCCTCATGCCAAACGACGTCTTCGGCCAGCACCTCGCCATGTCTTCCAGGTTCAATGACCAGGTCGACAGGTGCGAAATGATAGAGGAGGCGAAGAAGTACTACGCAAACATCATCTGGCCCCTCAGCCCCATTGTGCTGAGGAAGCTGGAGGAGATCCAGAAAATGGGCATCAGGATCAATATGATAGCGCCCAGCCATGGCGTTATCTGGAGGGAGAACCCCGGGGAGATCGTGGGGCTTTATTCCAGGTGGGCCAAGGGGGAGAGGCTGAAGAGGGTGCTCATAGTCTACGACACGATGTGGGGGAGTACCGAAAAGATGGCCAAGGCGATGATGGAGGGGGTGATGGAGGCGGGAGTTGAGGCGAAGCTCTACCGGCTGCCTGACTCAGACGAGAGCGACATCTTCGGCGACCTGCTGGATGCGGGCGGGATTTTGGTGGGGTCCTCCACGATAAACAACGGTATCCTTCCGACCCTGGGCACTTTCGCTGTGGACCTCAGGGGGCTCAAGCCGAAGGGGAAGCTGGCCGCGGTCTTCGGCTCCTACGGCTGGGGAGGTGGCGCGGCGAAGGAGCTTGAGGCGGTCCTCGGGGACGCAGGCTGCGAGCTGGCTCTGCCCTCCTATACGGTCAACTGGGCGCCCTCGGCCGAAGAGCTGGGGAGGTGCAAGGAGTTCGGCAGGGAGTTTGCCAGCAAGCTCTGAGGGGCCTGCTGCCCAAAAAAAGGGTAAATAGACCCGGCATAGAGTGATCTCTGGGATATTTTATGCCATACTATGTCCTTCTGTCCAACCTGACCTCCGAGGGGAGGGAGACCGTGAAGCTGAAGCCCGGCAGGATAAAGGAGGTGAACCAGGAGATCGAGGAGCTGGGCGCCAAGATACTCTACCAGTTCGCCACTCTCGGCCCCTATGACTTCGTGACCATCATCGACGCGCCTGGCAACGAGACGATGTACCTGATATCGGCCGAGTTCGGGGCGCGCGGCACTGTATCGATGCTGACTATGCCTGCGCTAAAAATAGACGCCTTCATAGAGGGCGTCAAGAAGGGAAAAATCAGCAGGACTGGCGGGCCAGAGGCGCAGTAATCGACCGTCCTCCCTCTTTTTTCACCGCAGAGGGGGAGCGGAGCTGATTCATTCGATGGAGACGTTCTCCATGGCGCGGTAGGCGAGGCGGTAGAATAGGAGCACGAAGGCGATACCTACCGCCGCGCTCATCAATACGGCAATGGTGGAAGTTATTCCGTAGGAGAGTGCGATTTCCTTCCAGAAGACATAAAAAATGAAGGGCAGCATCACAGTCAGGCCGCACATGGCGAGCAGTGCAAAGCCAATCATCATGCCGGTCCCCCTGATGTAGGCGTTCCTTGGCTTCTCTTCCAGATCCATGTACTTGGGGGCGAGGTAACTGCCTATGAACACCGCAAGGGTGCAGAGGATAAGCGAGGAGGAGAGGAGGGCGATGGACCACATGGAGGTGAAGCCGAAGATCAGGGAGACTACGAGAGGGAGGGCGAAAGCAGGGAGAAGCGAGACGAGGAATGGCGCCAGGAACTTTGCCCTGAAGAGCGACTTAGCCGCGAGCGGCGAGGAGTAGAGGTTCCATAGCGCTGGGCCCTCTTGGCCCATGGAAACTATTGAGATGAAGAGGCCGAACATGCCGCTGCCCATGAGGCATGTCCCTGCGAGGGCAGACATGGTTGAAAGGCGCTCCTCAGCGGATGCTGGCTCGACGGAGAACGTGAGGAGTATGGGGACCATGATGACTATTGGGATGGCGAGGAACCGGATCATCTCCTTTCTCCTAAAGAGGGAGTGGAGATCCTTCCGAACGAGGGCTGCCTCTTGCTGGCTCATACCCAAGCGACCCAGCAGGCCGCGCCCGCCATATGTGCCGGCCTTGCCGCTGCCCAGCTTGACGCTGACCGGAAGAGGCGCCCAGTATCTGGAGCGGAGGAAGACCCCCAGACCCATCAGGGCTAGCCCAAAGCAGACGGTCAGGAGGGCGTAGAGCGCCGCACCCCAGATGTTGCCGACGGCAAGGAAGGCCACAACCAGGGAGGGCCATATCAGAGGCACGAACCAGAGGGCCTGTATCTGGGGAGCGAACCACTGGAGGGCACGGAAGAGTAGGTTTGGGTTGAAGAAGAGTTGGGATATCACGAGGACGACTATGACCAGGATGCCCCTGGTGACCAGCGCCGACCGACCGCCACGCTTCGAAAAGGTCGATGAGACCCTGTTGACAAGCGCCCTGATTATCTCTGCAATGAAGCCCCCCACAACCATGAAGAAGACGCTGAGCAGCGCTGCCGCCCCCCAGACAGGGTAGAGGCCAAATGGAATGGCCAATGCCAGCGAGAGGGCGAAGGCTGCCGTGAGTATGAAGAGGTACATGAAGATTGTCGATAGGGACGAGCCAAGGACATACTCAGTCGTAGTGACGGGCATGTAGTTAACCATCTCGCTCGATGCATACTGCGAACTCTCTCCTATTATGAAGAGGATTCCGTAGAGGACCATGAAGCCGAGTGTGATGAGGGGGAGGGTGGAGAGGAGCTGGACGGCCAGTGGGAAAAGCCAGATCATCATGTCCTCTGGCATGAAATGAAGCCCACCGTAGAGCGCGAAGAAGGCTCCGATGAAGACCACCAGGTTTATTGCCATGAGCCCCTTCGGGGTCCTGTACCAGCTCTGCCCCTTCCTCTCGCCTCGGATCCTGAGCTGGGACAGCAGGAGTATCTCAGTGATTATCCTGACATTCTGGAGCCTCATCTGGCGAGCTCCTCCACCACCGCCCGGACGTCGTCGGTACCGGTCAGCTTGAGGAAGACTTCCTCGAAGGACCCGCCCTCGAGGCCCGCCTTGGCCTTCAGCTCCTCGATCCTGCCCTCCGAGAGGAGCTCCCCCCGGTACATAATGGCGACCCGGTTGCAGATGACCTGGGCTATCTCCAGGATGTGGGTGCTGAAGATGGTTGTGATGCCCTCGGCGGCGAGCTTGTTCAGCAGGTCCTTCACAATCTTGGCGGACCTCGGGTCGAGGCCGTTAAGGGGCTCGTCCATGATGAGCAACTTCGGCCGGTGGATCAGAGCGCCGATTATGGCCACCTTCTGTTTCATCCCTTGGGAGAAGCCGCTTATCATCTCGTCCTCCCGCCCCTTCAGCTCGAAGGCCTCTAGGAACTGCCCGATCCGCTCCCCCTTCTCCGTGACCGGGACCCCGTACAGGTCAGCCACGAAGTCTAAGTATTCCCTTGCCGTCAGGAACTCATAGAGCCTAGCCGACTCAGGGACATAGCCGACCATGGACCTCACCGCCAGAGGCTCTGTCTGCGGATCCTTCCCGAAGATCCTGGCAGAGCCCGAGGTCGGCTGGATCAGGCCAACCATAGTCTTCATGAAGGTGCTCTTCCCGGAGCCGTTGGGACCCAGCAGGCCGAAGACCTGCCCCGCCTCGATCTTCAGGCTTAGGTTCTTCAGGGCAGGCGTGTCACCATAGGACTTGGACAGCAAGGAAGCCTCAACCGCAAATGCCATCAAGACCACATACTCTGCAAGGGGGCAGTATTTTATAATGCTAACCCCTCCTGCCGAATGAAAGCCCTGCCGGGTCACTTGCCTCTGACGGCGCTGATGAAGCCGTTGATGCAGCCTCTTATGGCCGAGATGAAGGTATGCCTGAGGCTGGAGGGGTCCAAGTTATCGAGGGTCCTGATGCGGTAGTAGAGGGGCGGATGGGTGTCCCAGTGGATCCATTCCCCGACGTTCACCATCTCGAAGGCGTGGGACTGGTACTTGAAGAGCCCCATCTTCCGGAGGGACGAGGCCAGCACCTTGGGGGTGTTTGTGTATTTCGCGGCATCCAAGTCGGCGCGCGCCTCCAGGAACTTCGCTATGAAGAATATTACCGTGAAGGCAAAGAGGAGGTAGATGATCTGGACGAAGAAGCCGCCCGGCAGCACTGGTAGTATCACATAGACCCTGAGTAGGTACTCCATGGAGGCCAGGGTCAGGAGAAAGAGCGGGTCCCGGGCCTTCACATGGCTGAACTCGTGGGCCAGCACCGACCTGATCTCATCCTCTGTCATGGTGGCTATCAGGCCGCTGGTCACCATCACGGTGGCATGCTTGGGGGAGACCCCGGTTGCGGCCGCATTGGGGGCAAGGACATTGAGCAGGGTAACGCTGGGGTTGGTTATGCCGAAGGTGGTGCCCAGGTCCTTCACCAGCCTGTGGATGTCGACGCCCTTGATGCTGACGTACTCGGGTGCGCAGAGCGCACCGTACTCGTTGAGGGTGGAGATTATGGTCTTCTCATCCAGCGGCGCACCCCTGGCAAGGGTTGCCTCATAGATGCGCTTCTTCACCTCCCCTATCTTGGGGATGCAGGCCCTCATTACCTGGTCGAACTCGCTCCGCTTCATCCTCAGCTCAGCCACGTAGATGGAGGGGTTCTCGGCAGTGATGTCGAACTCCCCCCGGAACTTGAGAAAACGGCCCGCCAGGAGGACGAAGACGAAGGAGAGAGCGATCAGGAGAAGGGGCGTGTACATGCCGAAGAACTGGAAGAGAATGAGACCTACCGTCATGAAGAGTATGAAGATCCAGAAGAAGTTGCCGAGGACGATGGAGCCCACCATCTTCTTGAACTGATTCTCGGCGTTCTGTGGTATCATCTTCATCTTTTCCGAGAAGACCAGGAAGAGGGATGCCTTGCTCTGTTCGCTGAAGTAGGACCTGATTATGGTCTCCAGCTCCAGGTCCATGCCGACAAAGTCTTTCTCCGAGATGGAGTTGGGCGGGTACGGCGAATACTGGACCTCCACCCTGTCCATGAAGAACCTGATGGCCACGTCCAGGTGGCTCCCGTCCGTCGAAATGAGGCGGTACTGGAGGTCTATGCCGTCTGGCCTGCTGGACCTTGTCAGGCCTGCGAAGAGCTTGCTCTGCTCGAGGATGCCGATCAGCCGGTCCACCACAGGGCCCATCTGGTTGACTGGGATCTGGATGTCAAACCTCTTGGTCCTCAGGGGCGGTCCGGGGGTCGGGCTGGCCATTGGCTCTCCCATCCTTTGGGTGCTAATGTTGTAATATATTGACTCGGTATAAAGGATATTTGTGGTCCCCTCGGTGCTCTCCAGCCCGGTTCCCGTTCAATTTTTTAAGCCCCTAGCTGCAGATAGGTACTGGAGGTTGCCGGCGTGAAGGGCGTTGACGAGACTGATGGGAAGATACTTGCATCGCTGAAGCAGAATTCCAGGATCCCATTCACGAAGATAGCAGAGGATGTCGGGCTCTCCGAGGCAGCAGTCAGGAAGAGGGTGGAGAGGCTCCAGGAGGAAGGGGTGATCAAGAGATTCACCGTGGAGGTGGAGGAGGGAGGCGGGGTAAGGGCCATCATACTCATCTCGGTCCAGCCGGCCTACCCTACGCCTACGGTGGTCAAGGGCATCAGGAAGGTGAAGGGCGTGGAGCATGTCCATGAGATGGCTGGGGAGGTGGATGTCCTCGTCATCATCTCGGGCGAGAGTGTCGACGAGGTCAATGGCAACATCGATGAGATGAGGAAGATCGAGGGGGTATCCAAGACCAACTCCATGATCATCCTCCGCACATGGGTTTGAGTTTCGCAATGTTTAGTACACATTTCGTACTGTTACGCCATAAAAACGCACAGAAATGTTTAAATAACTTCGTTCTTCGAATCTAGAATACTTGAGAATGAGGGGGACCTATGGTTAAGCTCAACATACTCTTCGATCACATGCGTTGGGAAGAGAAGGCGCTCCATAACGCCTGCGTCAAGGGAGGGCTCGACTTCTCGCTGGTCGATGCTGAGAAGATCTACTTCGACCTCACCTCGGAGGCGAAGCCGAAGGAGATAGGGGACGTCGTCCTCCAGAGGTGCGTTGGCCACTTCAGGGGGCTCCATGCCACGGCGGCGCTGGAGAGCTACGGCGTCAGGGTCATAAACACCCACGCCGTCAGCGAGCTCTGCGGCAACAAGGTGCTCAACACCCTAGCCTTCAAGAAGGCAAAGATCCCGACCCCCAGGACCTACATGGCGTTCACTGTGGATTCTTCCATCAGTGCGCTGGGGGAGCTGGGTTACCCGGCCATACTGAAGCCCGTGGTGGGTAGCTGGGGGAGGCTGGTCTCGCTGGTGAACGACCCGACATCGGCAATGGTGGCGCTGGAGCACAGGGAGATGATGTTTCCCCTCTACCAGATCTACTATGCCCAGGAGATGGTAAAGCGCCCGCCCCGGGACCTCAGGGTCTTCGTCATAGGCGAGGATGTCCCCGTAGCCATCTACAGGGTCAACGAGGGAGGTGACTGGAGGACCAACACCGCCAGGGGAGGGAAAGTGGAGAACTGCCCCATCACGCCGGAGGTGAAGGAGCTGGCGCTGAGGGCGGCCGAGGCAGTGGGCGGTGGAGTCTTCGGCGTGGACATGATGGAGACGCCGAAGGGACTGACGGTCCATGAGATCAACAGCACCGTTGAGTTTAAGAATACGGTTCCTGCCACTGGTGTTGATATACCGGGCATGATAGTCGAATATGCTCTCCGGGAGGCAAAGAGATAGATGAAGGCCGTTGGAATAATTGGCGCATCGGGCTACACGGGCGGCGAGCTGTTGAGGGTGCTCATCAACCACCCCGAGGTCGATCTTAAGGTTGCAACATCGAGGGATAATGCCGGCGTGCCGGTCTTCCGCATACACCCCCAGCTGAGGAAGCTGACCGATCTGGAGTTCACGGCGCCGGACCTGGAGAAGATAGCCCAGAGCTGCGAGTATGTCTTCCTGGGCCTTCCCCATGGCGCCTCGGCGCCAGTGGCAAAGAGGCTCCTGGAGGGTGGTGTCAAGGTCATAGACCTAAGCGCGGACTTCCGCCTGAAGGACAAGACGGACTACCCCAAATGGTACGGCTGGGAGCACCCATGCCCCGAACTCCTAGAGGAGGCGGTCTTCGGGCTCCCGGAGTTCCACAGGGAGGAGATCAAGAGGGCAAAGCTGTTGGCGAACCCCGGCTGCATAGCCACCGCAGGTATACTGAGCCTCGCGCCCATCGCCAAGATCGGCGCCGCCGAGAACAACAGGATGGTGATTGACGCCAAGATCGGCTCCTCGGGGGCCGGCGCGGAGGTGAGCCCCGCAAGCCACCATCCGGAACACTCCAACATCGTGAGGCCCTACAAGCCTGTGATGCACAGGCACACAGCCGAGATCGAGCAGGAGCTCTCCCTCAAGGCGGGAGGGGCGAAGGTTACCGTCGCCATGACTCCGCACGCCGTGGACATGGTGAGGGGGATAATGGCCACCGGTCACACCTTCCTCTCCAGGGAGGTGAAGATGCCGGAGCTCTGGAAGACATTCCGCGAGCTCTACCAGAGCGAGCCCTTCGTCCGGATCGTGAGGGACGCCAAGGGGCTCAACATGCTTCCGGACACCAAGAACGTCATAGGCTCAAACTTCTGCGACGTGGGCTTCGAGCTCGACCCCCACACCAACAGGGTGGTTACCTTCGGCGCCATAGACAACCTCCTCAAGGGGGCAGCCGGGCAGGCCATCCAGAACTTCAACCTGATGATAGGCGTGGAGGAGACAACGGGCATCAGGTTCGCCGGGGTAAGGCCGGTATGATAGTGGCAATCAAGATGGGAGGGGACCTCCTCAAGGGAGAAGGGCTCAACACCCCGCTCCTGGAGGATCTGAGGGCCGTCGCCTCTGCCCACAGGGTTGTCATTATCCATGGCGGGGGCGATCTGGTCACCGAGATGGCGAAGAGGCTGGGCAAGGAGCAGGTCTTCATAACTTCCCCTGAGGGCTTCAAGAGCAGGTACACCGACCGGGAGACGGCGGAAATCTACGCCATGGTAATGGCCGGAGACATCAACACCAAGATAGTCGCGACCCTCCACTCCTTCGGCATCAACGCCCTGGGGCTTTCCGGTTTCGACGGAGGGCTGCTAAGGGCAGAGAGGAAGAAGCGGCTGGTGGTGGTGGACAGCGAGGGGAGGAAGAAGGCCATCGAGGGCGGCTACACCGGCAGGATCACATCGGTCAACAGCGACCTTATCGGAGCCCTCGTCTCGCAGGGCTATGTCCCGGTCATCTCGCCCCTGGCCATGGGGACGGAGAACGAGCCGCTCAACGTTGACGGCGACAGGACAACGGCTGCGGTCGCGTCGGCGATAAGGGCTGACGTCATAATTTACCTGACGGACGTTATGGGCGTGCTGAAGGAGGGGAAGGTTATACCTAGGATCTCCGCCGTTGACGTGGAGTCGCTCCTCAGGGAGATCGGCCCCGGCATGAGCACCAAGATCC
>CAYZHK010000059.1:0-9204 GCA_964477685.1 uncultured Nitrososphaerota archaeon | reverse complement strand
ACATAGGCTCGGGCTGGATCGACGGGACCGGGCGGCGATAGCGGGAAGCCCCTGCCCACCGTGGGCATTTGAAATATCCGGCTGCAATGGTTCAGAATAAGGGGCATAGCGGTAAATATCGCATGAGGGGAGTGTTTTCCTGTATGCCTGTTGACGCCACGCGCCTCATAGCCTGTATCATTTCCGGCATGCGTTGCTTGCCCAAACCGGCGGAGGAGGCATATGAGGCGATCGCATTTGGATGAGCAGAGGGTTGTGGGGGATTTCAAGAAGTTCTGCTCGACTGGCTTCGGGAAGGAGGTCATGCGCCACGAGGCTGGATATGTCCGCAGGTGGCTCGCGGGGGCGGGGAGGGTACTGGATGTTGGCTGCGGGATCGGGCAGCTGGAAGCGGACCTCCCCGACATGGACATCACCGGCCTAGACGCCTCCCGGGCAATGGTGTCGGAGGCGCGGAGGCGGAGCGGGAAGCAGTATGTCCTGGGCGACGCCTGCCGGCTCCCCTTCAGGGACGGCAGCCACGACGGGGTCGTGTCGGTCACGACGCTGGAATTCCTCGAGGACCCCCGGATGGCTTTAGCGGAGATGTGGCGCGTCTCGGAGCCGGGCGGGAGGGTCATGCTGCTCATACTGAACCCCCGATCGGATTATTTCAGGCGCCATTTCGCAGACCCCAGCAGCTACTTCGGGAGGGTCAGGCAGACCGACCTGGGGAAGATGCGAGGCTACGTCTCGGCCCTCTTCGATGTTCAGAGGGAAGAATTCATGCTCGGGGTGAGGGGCGGGCGGGTCTTCAGGACGAGAGACGAAAGGTGGGCGAGCATCTTTGCGATGGCCGGGCAAAAAGGGGCGAGGAAAACGATAAGCGCCCGGCAGCCCTTAGGATAGCAGGGGCGCGTCCACCATGGTGACAGAGGAGGAGCTCCGGGAGCAGGGGTACAAGAAGATCATATCCCGCTATGACGGTATCTGCAGCTGCTGCAGCAAGCGGTACGAGAAAGGGGAGGACATCTACTGGAGGAGGGACCCCACGACGTCGACCTGCTGCCAGAGGTGCTACGAGCCTAAAAAGACCAAGCGGACAGTCAGGTGCCCGTCCTGCGGGACCGAGTTCGAGGTTTGAATTGTAGACCCGATACCAACACTTGCTAGTGATAGTATTTTGGCGCCAGCTTCAGGGTCCTGAAAAAGGGCATGTCGTGGGAATACATAACCTTGGCATTGTATTTTCTCTGCAAAGATCTGACTTTATCTATCGAATCGACAAACGAGAGGCTGTCATAGACTATCCCTGGCATTTTCACAGGCGGGCCATAGTTGTCTTCCGTGTAGACGGCATCCATCGGAAAAATCAGAGTCCCGTCATGCTCAAGATGGATCACTAACCCCAAAATGCCAGGGGTATGGCCCGGCAGTGTAATGATCTCTATGTTTTTCCTCAGCTCGAAACCATTGTCCACGAAATGGATCTTGTCTTCCGGGATCTCTAGATCGGCCTTTATGTAGGCCCCATGATTTTTCGGGTCCTGGCTGGAGTTTATCAACGCTTTTCCGTAGGCGTAATCCTTCCGATGGACATAGACCTCCGCGTGCCTGAATAGGTGGGCATTGCCCGCATGGTCCAGATGCAGGTGGGACAGGATCACTGTCTTTATCTCTTCAGGTGAGGTGTTGGCCAACCCGAGCTGCTTCGGCAAGAGCTGATTTTCGTGGTGGTAATATGGATAAATTGACCGCAAACCTGGGGGCCAATACCCTGCCATTGCCTCCGGATGGCAACCGGTATCATACAGAATCTTCCCCTCAGGATGGTCTATGAGGACAGAATAGACGGGAATTCTGATCCATTTTATTCTTGGAGTCTTATCATCGAGCGTTCCCTTTACAGACATCGCCACTATCCAGTTGGCATCGCCCTCGAGCCAGCCATTGTCCAGGATGTAAAGCTTCAAAATTGAAGCCTCCAATCCTTTGCTACGTGTTCTCATAACATTTAACGTATTATGCAGTGAAGCCCATCACACAGCCATAATTCAACCAGAAAAAGCATCATTCTTGTTTCAGACTTCAGTTGGGGTTTAGGCCTTAAATTAAGGCCACAGACACAAATATTTAAGCCACGAAAACGAAATTTGATTATTTACAGAAGAAAACATGGGCCAAAATAAGGAATAGTTATGGACCAGACAACAACACTGATTATCATCATCGTTGTAACCGCTGTGATCATGGTGATCGGAGCGGTAGTTATCGGACCTCCGGGGAACCGTAGGTGGAACCGAAAGAAGTTACAAAAATAACTCCGCTGGGGCAGAATATTAAAATCGGCCACGACTTTCATAAAAATCATCAGATAGCTTCGGCTCAGTGATTGGTTTGATTGAGACTGAGAACCTAACCAAGAAATTCGGCGACCAGACTGCTGTAGACGATGTAACACTTCAGGTTAATGATGGAGAAGTTTTCGGCTTTCTCGGGCCAAACGGCGCAGGAAAAACCACCACAGTGAGGATGCTCTGCTGCCTGATATCAAAAACCAGCGGAACCGCCAGAATCAGCGGTTATGATGTGGGCAACAAGGATGATTCTCTGAAAATTCGCAAAATCATCGGACTGGTCCCAGACAATGTGGGGCTGAGTGAACACCTAACCGCCTATGACAACCTGGACATCTATGGAAAAATCTATGATTGCCCCGACCCCCAGAGAAAAGAGAGCATCAGGCGTTTTCTCGACATGTTGGGGCTTTGGGATAAGAGGGATGCCTTGGCAGGGACCTTTTCTAAGGGCATGAAGCAGAAGCTTGCAATCGCACGTGCGCTTATACATGACCCGGAAGTCCTTTTCATGGATGAGCCTACTGCAAACCTTGACCCAGAATCGGCAAAAACAGTAAGAGAATTCATCCTTGAATTGAAAAGGGAGAAAAAAACAATTTTTTTGAATACACATAACCTGGATGAAGCGCAAAGGATCTGCGACAAGATCGCCATCCTGAACACCAAGCTACGGGCGATAGGAACGCCAGATTATCTCGAACAGGCTGTAAAAGGCAGAAAAACCGTCATAACCCTGGAGCAGACAAGCGACAGGATTCTTAACGCTCTAGGCAAGCTCCCACTGAAGAACCTTGAACACGAGAACCGCACGGTGTCGTTTGATGTAATGGATCCCGACAGCGAAAATTGGAAAGTTGTGGAATCGATTGTGTTGGCTGGCGGCCATGTCACCACAGTTGATGTTGTCGGTTCGACTTTAGAGGATGTTTACTTGAGGCTTGTGAGGGAGTCCGCATGAGACTGTCCAAGGTGTGGCTTGTCGCCTCAAGGGATTTTAAAATATTCAGGCGCCAAAAAAATATCTGGTACTCTGTTATAGGATTCCCAATACTAATCTCAGTTCTCTTTCCAATCATACTTGAGGTTACTGCACAGCGAAGCAGCGGGCTGCTCTCAGCAGCAAATCTTCCAAACCTTCTGGACTCATTTTCATTCTTCATTGTC
This sequence comes from uncultured Nitrososphaerota archaeon, assembly GCA_964477685.1. GTDB lineage: Archaea > Thermoproteota > Methanomethylicia > Methanomethylicales > Methanomethylicaceae > JACTUC01. The sequence goes on along the minus strand of CAYZHK010000059.1, from coordinate 5,701 downwards.
ATCGGAGCGGCGTTCATTCCATTAGGAATTGCTTCCTATAGCATTGTCGGCGAAAAAGTTGAGAAGAGCTTGGAACCGCTCCTCGCTGCCCCTCTTACTGACGGGGAGATTTTGCTTGGCAAAGCAGTCGCTGCAATGCTGCCAACCATAGTTGCAATGTATGCTGGGGCGGCAGTCTTTACGGTTGGCGTTGATGCAGCAACTTTCGGGAAGCTTGGCTATAGTTATTTTCCAAATTGGACATTCGGCGTTTTGCTAACAGTTGTCGTTCCTGCCGCCGTTGCCATGAGTGTGCTCTATAGTGTCATAGTTTCGTCGAGGGCTAACGACGTGCGCAGTGCTAGCAGTTATGGGATACTGGTTTTCCTTCCATTTTTGATAATTTATCTGGCTAGCGAAATACGCATAATAAGCCTAGACATAAACGGGCTTCTCACAATCGCAGGTATTCTCTATGCGATTGACATCGCTCTTTATTTCGTAAGCACAGCAGCTTTTCAGCGAGATGAAATACTAACAAAGTGGAAGTAGGGCTGCCAAAGAAGGGCTCACCCTACACCATCCTTGATGCATTCAGTTAGCTCTGCAACCGGGCACAATGTTGCCGGAGCTAATCGCTCTCTGCGGCATGAACTGTGCGATCTTGTCGCTTGTTTCGGGGAGACCCGGGGTGGCAAAATGAGAAAAATACCCCTGCAGCGGCTGCAGGGTTAGGCGGAACAGGTGCGTTTTCATAAAACAGCGCTGCAACAAACCTTCTGCAGGCCAGATTGGTTGCTGCTACGAATTTAAAAATAAGGGTTGGGGATGGGATTGTCCCCCCATGCTGTTTGAGCCGGTCGCTATTTTTCATAGAGCCCCTGGTTGTTGGAGTACTCCAGGGCGATGTTCGCGATGAGCTCGCCGTTCTGGAGGAGCTGGCTGATGGACATGTACTCGTTCTTGGAGTGGTTGAAGTAGTAGCCCATGCCCAGCGCGACGCTGTCGATGCCGTGGAGGACGAAGTTGTTCGAGTCGTAGACCGCCTTGACGCCCATGGTGAAGGGCTTCTTCCCCATGTCTGAGAGGACCTTCCAGGCGAGGCGGACGCTCCCGGCGTCGTCCGGGACCTTGTGGCCGTGGTAGTAGACCTGGCTCCAGAACTTGAGCTGGATGCCGGTGTATGCCACTGACTCTCGGCAGAACCTCTCGAAGTACGCGATGTAGTCCAGCAGCTCCTGGTGGACCCAGCTCTGGGCCTGCCCCTTGATGACGGCATAGTCGCAGATGCCGTAGGTTGCCTCCTCCCCTGCGTGCAGGACGGGGAAGTTGGCCTCGGTCTTCTCGTTGATGGGACCCTGCTTGATGGTGTAGAGGATCTTGGCGGCTGCCACAGCGGCGTTGATGCCCCGCTCGGGGGCGGAGCCGTAGTGGGCGCCCCTCCCGATGATCTCCACGGACATCTTCGCCCCGGAGGTGAAGCCGCTGGAGATCTTGCCCATGGCGCCGTTGGAGTCGAGGACGAAGGCAACCTTGGACTTGACGCGGGAGTAGTCGCCGTAGAGGGAGCCCTTGCCGGCGTCCTCCTCGCTGGCGGAGAAGAAGACCTCGACGTTGCTGTGGGGCTTGCCGGATGCCTTGAGCCGGCGGAGGGCGTCCAGGATCGCCATGATGCCGGCGATGTCGTCCCCGGCGAGGAGGGTGGTGCCGTCGGTCTCGATCCGGTCCTCCTTGACGTTGACTACCGGGCGGATGGGCGGGCGTACGCCGTCGACCATCATGATCTCGCCGCGGTCCATGTGGGCGTTGAAGAGGATGGAACCGGGGAGGGTGCCGGGCAGGGTGGCGTGGACGTTGCCGGTGTTCCCGCCGAACTGCTTCGCCGCGTCGTCCTCGTAGATGTCGACGCAGCCTATCTCCCCGAGCTTCTTCATGAGGAGGTCTGCGACCTTCCGCTCGTCCCCGGAGGTGGAGTAGGTGGTGGCGATTTCGATGAACTCCTTTACCAGTGGGTTATTTTCAATATTGGTCTGAGCTTCCATGCGAGTAACTCCTTTCCTTTTGTCTTCCCTACCTTACACTGCATTCCTTGAAAAATATTTCGAAATGGAGGCTAATTGATAATCTCCATTGGGCTTCAGGGAACAGGATTTGGGGAGGGGCGGGGATTGCCTCCGCCCCGCTGCACCCAAAAAAAATACAAACTCTGGTTGTTGCCTGTTGGCCTATACGCCCCTCTCTTCCACATGGCCTTCGATTTTCCCCGGCTTGTCCCACTTGGTGTTGCAGGTTTTGCAGTAGTTTGACCCCTCAGGAATCTCCGAACCGCACTTGTGGCAGAACCTCTTGGCGGATCGCATCTGACTCATAAGTAAGAACTCGGGCAATGCCCTTTTATCCATTTTGCAGGCGTTGGGCCATCGTCCCCATCATGGGAGGGTGCCCGCCCCGGGATGCGGCCGTCCTGGCCCATGCCCTCGCCCCATCTGTCCCGGCATCGGGGCACGGCGGTTGGACTTTTCCCCTGTGGGCGGCACCTCTATGGGTGATACTCTTATCTGCTGTGACCCCCAGTAATAATGTGGTGAAAATCCTATGAATGCAGAAGAGAGAGCCAAAGCCATACGCAAGTTCTACTGGGGAAAGAACGCCGAGAAGAACCTAGACGCGATGGCGGTCTTCCTGGAATCGGTGGGAGGGGGGAAATTTGAGCGAAAAAAGTAGAATGCTGACTGAGGCAATCGTCAACTACAAAGAAGAAGCAGTGCAGATGGTGAAGGAGAGGCTGGAGGCCGGCGAGGATCCGCTGAATATCATCGAGGACATGGGGAAGGGGATGGACATAGTGGGCGAGAAGTACGGCAAGGGAGAATATTTCCTGCCGGACGTCATCGTCGCCTCAGACCTCTTCCAGGAATGCATGAAGCACATCAAGCCGAAGCTCCTGATGGGGGAGCGGCCCAAGATAGGGAGGCTGGTGATCGGCACGGCCTACGGCGACATCCATGCGATGGGGAAGGACCTCGTTGTGGCGTTCGCGGAGGGGGCAGGCTTCGAGGTACGCAACCTTGGCGTCGACGTGCCGCCGGGCAAGTTCGTGGAGGAGGCGGCGGGGGCGGACATAGTCGCCATCTCCGGGCTCATGACCACCTCGGCGACCAGCATGCAAAAGACGGTGGAGGCGCTGCAGAAGGCGGGCATGCGCAACAAGGTCAAGGTCATCATCGGTGGACCCATGGTGAACGAGCTCTGGGGAGGAGAATCGGGGGTAGATTTTTTCACCCGTAACGGGATGGAGGGCGTCAGCAAGATGAAGGAATGGATGGGGGCGAAGAAATGATGCAGCGAGAGGAAGAGACCTACACGCCGGAGGAGAGGATAAGGAGGCTGGTCGAGCTGAAGCCAGTCGACCGCATAGGGGTCGGGCCCCAGATAGCCGGCGACGCGGCCAGGTACGCCGGGATGAGCATGGCGGAGTACTGCCTCGACATCAACAAGGCGCGGAGGGCGCACGACGAGGCGTACGAGAAGATCGGCAGGCCGGACATGAGCATGCCCATGCCGGTGGGGCCCATGTTCTACTTCCCGTTCTCCATGGCCTTCGCCTATTCCCACTACACCGCCCACTGGAAGTTCCCGGGCATCACCAAGGGCTACCCCGAGGACCGGATCTACCAGATGATCGAGACGGACGTCTTCGGGCCAGACGGCTACGACAAGATGATCCAGGACGGGCTGCACCGCTTCATCCGCTTCGACCAGGCGAGCGCCAGGGACCTGATCGAGAAGGCGTTCCCAGCCGGGCAGGTGGCCTACGAATGGCTGACAGACTACAAGAAGAGGCACATCCCGATGTGGGGCGGGTACGGCTACAGCATGGGCATGTGCGAGGTCCCGTTCGCCCTTGCCCTGGCATACAGGGGGATCCAGAACGCCGTGAGGGACGTCATGCACCGCCCGGACAAGCTGATAGAGTTCTCGGACGAGCTGGTGGACAGCATGATAGCCATCGGGGAGCAGAGCGCCCTGGCCGGCGGCGTGGAGCCCTACCAGATCTTCAACGGGGGCTTCGGGTCATGGGCGACGGACTTCATCTCGCCGAAGAGCTACCTCAAGCTGGTGCACCCGTACCTCAAGAAGATGATACAGACCTTCGTGGCGGACGGCTTCATGTGCCACCTCCACTGGCACAACAACATAACGCCGCTGCTGGAGTACTTCAAGGAGATAATCCCGGCGAAGACCTGCATCCTCTACATAGACAACCTGACGGACATCAAGAAGGCGAAGGAGGTACTTGGGGACAGGGTGTGCATCATGGGGAACATCACGCCTTCGACGCTCACCGTCGGCACCCCGTTCGACGTCGAGAAAGAGGTGAAGAAGGCCATCGACGCCGCCAAGGGGGAGACGGGCTTCGTCCTTAGCGTCGAGACCGGCGACGACACGAAGCTGGAGAACATGCAGACCCTCGTCAGGGTGGGGAAGGAGTACGGGAAGTACAGGCGCTAGACCCCAATACCCCCCTTTTTATTTTTTACAACCGGGTTTTTACATGCCCACGGAGCGGCAGCCGGCGGGCCGGAATGGCGGGCTTGGGACCGGAGCCTGAACAGGGATAATGACTGTGGAAGTGGCATTTTCGCGCCCTGCAGAGACCCTTTGGCGCACCCAGCGCCTGCTCATGGACCACCTAGCCCTTTGCCAGGACCGCAAGGAGCACGACGGCCTGGTTGCGGTCGGTGTCCCTGGCGGAGTAGAGGAGGGTCACCGTCCCGTGCTTCGCCTCGGCATCCCTTATGGCTTTGAGGAGCTCCCCCTTCCCCCTCAGCTCCTCCCTGTACCTCGCCTGGAACTCTTCCCACCGCTCCGGCTCGTGGGAGAACCACTTCCTCAGGGCGCCGCTGGGCGCCACCTCCTTCAGCCAGAGGTCCGCTGCAGCCCTCTCCTTGGAGATCCCCCGGGGCCAGAGCCGGTCCACCAGGATCCGGAAGCCGTCGTCCTTGGACTTTCTTTCGTAGACCCTCTTTATGCGTATAATGGAAATCGTCCCCCATGTATGACTCTGGGAGGAGCCCTGATAAGCGTGATTGGGCGGGAGGGCAGAGACGCGCGGCAGGAGGCCTCATGGATCAAGGGTCGCCCTGTTTCTGCAACAAAAAAGATTTACCGCACGGATGGATTATGAATATCGAATCCGTATGAAGGTTGGGAAAAAGATACTGCTGGTGCTGGCTCTTGCCCTGATAGCCATAGTGGTGGGCGGAGGGGTGTGGTTCCTCAGCGCCTTCAACAAGGACGTTGTCAGCCCCGTCGTCACCATCAATCCTGGAGGGGTCGATAGGGCGCTGGTGGTCTACCAGCCGGGCCTCTCCTCCGGTCCGCGGGACGCCTCGTACGCCTTTACGGAGGGGCTCGCGTCTGCCGGGTGGAGGGTAGAGGTTACGACGGCGAGCCAAGAGGCGCCGTCGGACATGTCAGTGTACGAACTCCTGGTCCTGGCATTCCCCATCTACGGAGGCCAGCCGGGCGAAGCCATCCTGCGCTATGTCACGAGGCTCGGCGACCTGCAGGGGACCGGCGTGGCCATAATCAACTGCAACACGCCCAATGCCGTGATGCAGGCGAAGGTGGAGGCGAAGGGCGGCACGGTGGTCAAGAACCTGGCAGCCGGCACGGCGAACCTGAGGCAGGAGGGCGGCCAGATCGCGCCGTGAGTGGG
>CAYZHK010000058.1:0-9295 GCA_964477685.1 uncultured Nitrososphaerota archaeon | reverse complement strand
GTTGAGAACGGAGGTTCATGGGGTTAATCATTTCAGTTCACTATCGAATCGAGCAGCGACAAGAATTATTAATATTAATTATTATTTAATAATAATTAATATAATTTATAACTTAAATCTATAGGATAGGTATGGGATTATTTATTGGGTTGCCGAAGAGGGGGTTCCAAGGAGGAACAAGGAATTTCATATATGGATTTCGGAGGAAGACAGAGGGCAAGGAGGGGAGAGCCAACAGGGAAGGAGGAGGAGGGGGTATTTGATTGCGTAGGCATCTGGCTGCCCAACAGAGAATCCGTGGACCTCGCTGCAGATCGCATGAAAAAAGGGGGCATAGAATACCTATACCCGCTCGAGGAATTGAAAGACTGGGAAGAATACTATACGGTCTCATACTGCGACCCCGACAACTATGTCATAGAGATCTTTGCGATGCCAATGAGACAGAGTTCAGGCATTGATCCATAGTGCTCGGGTGCTGTAAACTGGCCACGAAGAGTTTTCCTAGCCTGCGGCGCTATCGGCCTTTGCCCTCAGACATTGGGTGCAGGTAGCGCTTGACTATCTCCCATCCGGCGATGCCACTCTAAAAAATTACAGATAATCTCATATTTTTTACAGCTACTACTTTAAATATTAGACCAACTAGCCATTGTTGGGTCGGATTCAGCTTGGTCAAAGAAAAGAACGAAGCAGATGAGGCGAAAGAGGGTGCCGAAGAGCTCAAACCAAAGGCGACAAGGGTCTCGTCCAAGCAGGTCTTGGAAAAGATAAACCAGGTGGAAGGCAAGATGGATTCACTGGGCACTAGGGTGGATTCGCTCGCCGCATCGATGAAGGCAGAACCGATGGTTCCCCCCTCGCCGTTCCAGAGCCCCTGGCTTGGTCTCTTCGTCGTCGGGATCGCCGCGGCGGCGGTCGGGACGATACTGCTGGCGATCTATCAGCCTGCTGCGGTCGGCTTGGTAGTCGTCGGTGCAGGGGCAGTGGTGGGCGCCATGGCAAGCCTGAAGCTCTGGGGCAAGGACTACCAGAAGAAGGCAGAGTGAGGCAAACCGGGGCCTCCCGGGGGCGCGCAGCCTGGCCCATGAAGCCAACGACAGGTGGCCTAGATGTAGGCTTCGGTCACGTACCTCTGCATCATCCTGTGGCTGTTGAAGTAAAAGGCTATCCTCGTTATGGACCCCTTCATCGTCCTCACCCACTCGTCCTTCTTGTAGTAGAATTTGGGCACTATGACATACTCCAGCTTGCTGTAGAGGTCCTTGAGCTCCCTTCTGCCCCGCTCCTCCGGCGAGACCGACTCCGATGGGTGGGGGCCTATCGACCAGCCGGTGATGTCCTCCATCCATCCTTCCGTCCACCAGCCGTCCAGAACGCTGAAGTTTATCACCCCGTTGTGCGCCGCCTTCATGCCGCTGGTGCCCGATGCCTCGCGGGGGGGCAGGGGGGTGTTGAGCCACACGTCCACGCCGGCCACGAGCTTGGAGGCCATCTCCATATCATAGTCCTCCAGGTATGCGATCCTGATCTCGTCCTTCAGCGTCCGGGCATGATTGAATATCTCTTCGATCATTCTCTTCCCCGGGAAGTCCCTCGGATGGGCCTTCCCCGCGAAGATGAGCTGGAGCGGGGCCCTGCTGTTTATCTTCCGGAGCCGCTTCACGTCCGTGAAGAGCATGTTGGTCCTCTTGTATGCGGTGGCCCTCCTGGCAAAGCCGATGGTCAGGGCATCGTAACCCATTCCTGCATCCGTCTCCCTGTTGACATGGTCAATCAGCCTCCTCTTCTCCACGCTGTGGGCCTCCAGGATCTCCTCGTCCGGGATCAGGTCCGCCCTTGCAAGCAGCTCGGGCTCATAGGCCCAGCCCGGCAGGTACTGGTCGTAGAGCCTCCGGAAGCTGCCACTGGTCCAGGTGTAGGGGTGGACACCATTTGTGATGGCGTGGATATCATAGCCCGGGAAAAGTTCCCTGGAAATGTCTCTGTGGGTCTTGGAAACCCCGTTGGCGTAGCTGCTCAGGTTGAGGGCGAGCATGGTCATGTTGAGGACGTCCTGACCGCCTACCTTCCTCAAAGTTTCCTGGGGCGCGACTTCCCCAACCACTTCCCTGATGAGCTCATAGGGAAACCTGTCGTTTCCCGCATCCACCGCCGTGTGGGTGGTGAATACGCAGAGGTTCCTGACCTTCTCGGCATCGCCGCCGTGCCTCCCGAGCAGTTCGAGGGCGAGGAGGCTGGCATGGCCTTCGTTGAGGTGGTACCGGCAGACGTTGATCCGCAGGGCCTCCAGCATCCTCACACCGCCGATGCCCAGGACGGCCTCCTGCTTTAGGCGGTATCTCTGGTCGCCGCCGTAGAGGTAGGAGGTTATCTCCCTGTCTTCCGGGGCGTTCCCTGCCGTGTCGGTGTCCAGAAGGTATACGGGGACGGCGCCGCCCAAGGGGCTCTTCACCATGTAGAGCCAGGCCTTCACCGTCACCTCCCGCCCCTGGATCCCGACCTTCACCTCTTCGGGGATTAGCCTCATCTGCTTCGACGGATCCCAGGGGTTCGGGTGCTCCGACTGCTTCCCCTCCGGGGAGAGCTCCTGCCTGAAGTGCCCCTTCCTGCTGACCAGGGAGACCGCAACCAGGGGGAGACCCAGGTCTGCGCTCGACCGCAAGCTGTCGCCTGCTAGGATGCCCAGCCCTCCGCTGTACGTGTGCATCTCGTTTGACAGGGCTATCTCCATGGAGAAGTAGGCGATTTTCCCCTGTGAGGCACCGTTCCGAATCATCTGCAGCCAACCCCCTTCATGCAACGAGACCCGCTACATCGGATGATTGTTTATTGAGGATGATTCTTATGCGGAGGAGGCTTTATTTATAATTGTCCGTGCCTAGGTGGCAAATCCTGCCCCCTTCAGCCCCGCCCCTCTGTGGGAGGCATTCCGCAGCGGCGACCTCATCGCTGGATCCAGACAGCAAAGTCCTCGACCGCCGGACTGCTGGTGAGGCGCTCCAGCGAGCCCCCGCCGCTGTCCATGGAGTAGACATCTATCTCCACCTTCGAAGGATCCACAGGACCCTGCCTGACGGAGAAGACGATCCGACTGCCATTGCCGGAGAAGGACGGCAGGTACTCCGCCCACCCTCCGTGCCCGCCGGCTTCGCTCAGGTCGGTGAGGTCGCTCCCGTTTGGCCTGACCTTGAGGATGTGCCAGACTCCAGCCCCGCCGTTCTCCGCCTGGAACTGGACAGGCTCCTCGAAGACGATCCACCCGCAGTCGGGGCTCCAGGAGGGGTCGTATGCCTCGGCAGGGAAGGCCGTCGTGTTCACCGCGCCCACTGGGTCATAAACGATCCTCCCGCTCCCCCCGTCGGCCGAGCACACCTTTAGGACGAAGCGGGGGGTCCCAGCACTGTAGCAGTTGTAGGCGATCTCGGCGCCGTCGGGCGACCACGCCGGGTCGCACTCGCTGGTTTCCTCCGTGAACGTCAGCCGCGTCAGCCCAGTCCCGTCGAGCCTCACCCTGTAGAGGTCGCTCTGGAACTCCCCTGCCAGCTGCATATGGAAGACGACCCACTGCCCGTCCGGCGAGACGCTGTCCCCCTCGGCGCGGTTCCCGAGGGCGGTCAGCCTGGTCTCGTTTCCTGTCGCCAGGTCGACGACCCACAGGGCCCTCCTGTCCTCGTCGCCCAGCCCCGCCGGCGGGTCGGTGTCCTGCTCCGCCCTGGAGAGGATAAGGAACCTGCCGGACGGGTCTGTCCCGACCAGGAAGTGGTGCATGGTGGAGTAGGTGATCCTTGCAGCATTCGTGCCGTCGGCTCCCATGACGTAGACCTCCTTCCTGCTGCCGCCTGTGTCCTGGTTCGAGGCGAAGAGTATCGCCGCCCCCTGGGGGATTGGGCGCACTCCCTCGGGGACTTGGGCTGGCCTGAGAAGGCTGGCGCCGAGCCCCGCCGCGAGAACCGATACCACCACGACGACCGTGACGATGGCGGCAGCCCTGGCTTTCATGCTTCCAGGTTTGAATTTTATGGGAGATAATTGTTGCGGTAGGCAGTGGAGACGCATGCCGGGCCACGGAGACACATTACCCCATACTCCTGCAAACAAAAAGACGCACGAGACATGAAGAGGCCTGCAAGTGGGCGTCAACATCACGCCACAGGGGCCTAGTGGGACGTGATATTTAGGATGGTGCTGAGAAGAAACAACACCGCGTAAGCATACCAGAGCTTGCGGCTGATTAACCCCAGAGGAAACCAATAGAACATGAGAGTACCGAGGTAAAGGGCGACGTAAGGGATGAGTATCGGAAGGTCAATGGAACTGCGCCAGGGGACTGCCAGTACATAATCGGCATAGTAGCCGAAGATCGAAAAAGCGAGGCAGAGTAGGCCTCCAACCGAGAAGGACCATGGCATCTTGCCTCGAAGCATAAGTAAGCTGACGATGGTCGCGGGGATGCAAAGCATGTACACCCAAAACCCATAATTGAGCGTGTAGGATTCGAAGAGCACCTTGCGGACAGAGAAGTGGAACATCAGGAGGAGCAGGTACGCGAACGCCCACACTGTGAAGGTCCGATAGAGGTCTTTGCTGCCTGCCAAGGCATTCATCCACCTGCAATCCTTAACCTTTCTTTGCTTATACCTTGCTCATGTTATACTCTAAATGTTGGCAAAAAAACCACGTACAATCTACAATAAATGATTTGCCGTGGCCAATACCAGCTCCTCAAAAAGAATCCCCATCTTTCTGGCGCCTTCTCCGTTCTTCGATGATTTTAAGCATTCTCCTCTTTGCGGCATCATAACCCAGTTGGCAATAGAACTCCTTCATCCGGGTGCAGGTCTGGAATTGGAGGCATTCCCCGCAGTACTCGATGCCCTTCTCTTCGCAGCATATCCTGATTTCGCAGTCCCTGCCTTTCGGATAGTTCCTTGGGAGCCAACAGCAGCGAAAACCGCTCTGAGCGTTCACCAGCCAATCCTCATTGCCCGCCATGAAACGGCTGTAGGCCTCGCAGCTGGAGCAATCGGCGCCGCAGAATCGGATGATCCGCTCTGGCGGAAGAGGCTTCCTTGGCAACTATGCCTTCCTTCCCTCTAAAAATGCCGCAACTATGCACTTATCAATTTCCCGCCATATTGGATCCCTGGATCCCATGAGGGATGTCCCCTCTAGGGGATGTCGCAAAAAGTGTCGCCTCTCAGTTGGTTGGCGTCCCGATAGCCTGCCTTTTTTTGGGATGTTCTGGCACTGCCGCCCCCTCAATGGTTGCTCTGGCCCCCCCATTCGACGAGCCGGAATGCGCATTCCATGATGATAACGCCCGTGAACAGGAAGAGGACTATCGGAAGAGCCTCCATCACGAATGCAAGCAGTATTGCCATAAAATTGGCGTTGACAGCGAACGGAGAGGCTGCCAGCGAGAGCACCAACCCCCCTGCCAGGAGCAGGCCTGATGCCACCAAAGGCACCCTGCGAAGCTCTGCAAATTCATGGATCTCGAGCCTGAACGCTACGGCCAGCCACGCGAGCCCGCCAGGAAGGACCGCAAGATAGACCAGGAACGCATTGCCATTTGATGCACTGATGAGAGGCAAGCTGCCGAATCTGCTCGCAGCGGAGATCAGGAGTATGGATACTGTGAGGGTGAGCTCCAACAGTCCATAGGCCACCAGCTGACGGAACGAATTGAAGCCATTCACAGGTCGGCCGTTGGGAACGATGTGGGCAAGGCCGAAAGCCAATAGCAGCACTGCGAGAATAGCCAAAACGAACGATGCCCTTGTGGCCATCAGATAGTCGCGCGACAGCGGGAACAGGGAAAGGATGAAGAGCGGAACCATGGCAACAAGCAGGAGCTTCCCGAGGCCTCCCCGGCTGAGCGGGAATGTCAGCAGGTCCTTTCTTTGCTGCGCTGGCTGGAAGCTCGACATCACCTGGACGGCCAGCCTTCCCTTCTCCGTGAGAGAATATTTGCCATCCTCCCCCTTCGAAACAAGGTCTCCCAGCTGCTTCAGATGGTAATTCAATTTTCCGGTGTGCTCGATCTCTAGCAGGTTTAGGATCTCCACGTAGGACAGAGGTTCCCTTCCACCGAGGAGGGAGATGATCTTTCTACGCGTAGAGTCTCTCAATATTGAGTGCAGAGAATTTAGATCAGCAGCCAACCGATACCACTCATCTGGTATCGAATTGAATCGTTCTAAGCTATTATCGTTTATTGACTGGATTAATTGTCATCATTTTGTCAGTCAAATATTCCGTCCCTCCCTCCCTAAAACTTGATTGCCGATGGAGTCGACAATCATTGACTCATAATAGACTCATCGTTTCTGTCCGATCCCACGCCGGTCAATGAATGAGGTATTATAAGCGAAGTTAAACAAGTTCTGCACATGAGCGGAGAAAGTTCATCCGCTGACTTCAACAGGGACCGCGCAGAGCTCTTCGAGGCGCTGGGGCATCCGACCCGGATAAAAATACTCGGACTCCTCGCTGAGTCGCCGATGGGTTTCGCTGATCTGAAGAAAGCCCTTGGCATTGACAGCAGCGGCCTCCTCCAATTCCACCTCGGCAAGCTAAATACGCTGGTAAAAACCGCCGCAGAGGGGCAGTACGTTCCAGTTCACTCTATCCGGGGGCGATTGGTTGGCCATTGCAAAGTCCATACCCTCGGGACTGGAGTTCGGGATGACTTGCGAGCTGCAGGAGCAGGTGTGGTCAAGCGATGGGAGGGGTGCCACCATTACGAAAAGCATTACCTGCGAGCCAGCCTGAGATCATCTGCCCCGCCCCCTCGCATAATCCATCAGGCAACCTATTTCTGATTTCTGCAACATGAAAAGATTAATCACCTGGATGGCAATTGGCGGATTTACTCTATGCGGGGTCTATCCTTCTTCAAAAGACGCTCCAGTTCCACAAGGTCCGCCTCAGAGATCTCCACATTGTGGAGCCTGATCAAGGCGAGCCTCTTGCGGGTCTCGAGGGCCGCTTTATCTGTGGCCCAGTAAACGGCTGTGCTGCCCATAAGGCCGGATGCCACCTCCCCCCTCTTCACCAAGGCTCCGACATCCGTGGTCAGCTGGTCAATGTTTTCCCTATAGCCTCCGAGAAGAAGCTTCTCGTGGAGTGCGCCCATGGGCACCGCTTTATTCTCACTCATGGGAAGAGATCTGATTATGACATTGAAGCGGTGGCCACTCCTCCTCACAAATTCATTGCCATGCTGCGACATAGGGCATCATAGATCATTACAGATCGCCGGGATAAAAAAATGGCGGTAAAAAGGGATGCTGAATGAGCCGTTATCCGGCATAGGTTTCCGATTTCACATGGTAAACTTACAGATCAATGCCTCTTTGGCAGATGCCACATCAATAGGGAGCCCAGGATCTAGGCCAAATGCCATGCTGGCCGGAAGCGAAGGCAATCCCAGGGGCATGGGGCGCTTTTTTGCCTCTTTGGGCTGTGGGCGAGGAAGCCGAGCTGCTGGAGCAGGTTCAAAGGCAAAAAATTCAACCTCAGCCCAATCGGCACATGCCTGGCTGCTAACCAAACGGGAAGTCATGTTCTACCCAGGAATGTAACTGTAAACGATTTGCCATCAGCAGACAGCGGCGAAACGTTTGCAATGGCCAAGGTGCTGTTCAAATCCAATTCATACATGCTGTACTGAAGACGGGGAAAATCCCTAATTCCCCCAAAGCCACTCCCCATTTTTACTATGCAGCCGGTAAACTGTATGCTGCCAAAGTCCGGCATCGTGGCTATCTGATTGTCGGCGACCAACGTCGGCCGCTCTACGATCCATTCGGCGGAAAGCTGCGTGGAGCCATAGGCGAGGCTTGTCTGAAACGATTGGCCTGTGGTGCCATCAAGTAGCTCTATTGACCATATATTGGCGGCTGAATCCACCAATGATATTGAGACCGAAATTACGTCTCCGGGTGATACATTTATGGAATCGATTGTGATCAAACCAGCAGGGAGCGCCTCATAGAAGGCAGAATACTCGGCCTGGCCATTGACCCAGTCCTGCAGTGTCCCTGCCTGAACTAGGGTGGTATCATATTGCCCACCGATGCCGATCCATACGGCACTGTAGGAGTCTGAGGTGCCTGTTACTGAGGGCACTGTCCATGAACCATTCACAACTGCAACCATCGGTGCTGGGCTGCTGAGATCCGATACAACCATGTACCCTGCCCAGTTGGGACTTATTTTCAATTCCGGAGCGGCCGGCGAAAAATATGGCAAAATGAAATAATACCCAACCAATAGGATGAGAACTATCAATATGAGCAATACAAATGCAGAAGCTGCGCTTCCGCTTCGGGAGCGCTTCCGGAGCAGGGATGCCATAGGTGCCCTAGGAAAAACTCCGAAGCGCCCTATTTACGCCATATTGTTATTATTTAGTAAAAAACGTGATCAATGAGCGTCTGGGGCGTGTCTGCCCATCTTCTGCCATGCCCGAGACGCCTGCCAGGAAGAGACCCGGAGCCGCTGAAGTGAGAACCGGTAAAATTTTACCAACACACACCAGCTCCTCTCTCTCGGCACACGACACAATTCCACTGCGCATCACGTATGGCGTTTATCACGCCCCAATGAAAATGCATAATAAGACCGGCTTTTGTATAAGCCACCCTAATGAAATACCGAAGCGCCATCGCCCTGACAATAGTGATCATACTGTCGGGGATAAGCTTCCCGCTGATCAAGATATTCTTCAGTGAGATGCAGCCAGTCGGGATGGCGTTCCTCCGCTCCCTCATAGCGCTCCCGCTGCTTTGGACCGTGGCATACTACCGCAATCCCAACGTCAAGGCCGTGCTCAAGAACTGGAAGGCCCTCCTGCTGGTGGGGGTCATTGGTGTGACCGTGTACCAGCTCTTCCAGAACTTTGGGCTCGTCTATGCGACCGCCTCCGAGTCCAGTGTCCTCCTCTGCACCGACCCCATCTGGATAGCCATAATGGCTACTGCCTTCCTCAAGGAGAGGCTAGACGCCAAGAAAATCGCGGGGATCGCCATAGCGTTCGTGGGCATGTCGGCGATAGTCCTCAGGGGGAGCGGAGGGAACTTCGTCTTCACGCCCCTCGGGGTCTTCGGGGACCTGTTGGCGGTAGGCGGGGCCTTCAGCTGGGCTGCCTTCTCGGTCTACGGCAAGAAGGTCCTAGAGAAGGTCAGCCCCTATGACATGAGCGCCTACATGACCCTCTTCGGCACTATCATCCTGGGCGCGCTGACCTTGGGCTGGGAGGGCTTCTCGCTGCCGGTCTCGCTGGGTG